>CALXOD010000001.1 GCA_944389925.1 uncultured Victivallaceae bacterium
AGATCAACCCGCCCAGCAACATCATGAACGTCACGAAAAATGCCGCCTTGCGCGCCTCTTTGCCGTCCTTGACCGAGATGTAACGGGCTCCCAGCCCGGTTGAGCTCACAAAATTCAGAAACAACAGCCCGCACAGCCAGCCGGGCGTAAACAGACCTTCCGTAATCTTCACCGGTGTTTTGTAAACATGGTCAGCCGGCTTCAGCAGGGCGAAATCCTCCGTCAGACCCTGCTGGTCGATCAGGGAAAACATGTTTTCCACTCCGCCAACCTGCATCAGCGCCAGAATGGTTACCGCCGTCGTCACCGGCACCAGCATCGATCCCTGTACGAAGTCCGTCGCCAGCACGCCCCAGGTCCCGGCACAACTGGAATAAATCGTGATCGCCACCCCGACGCCGATGATCAGCAGATCCAGCCGGAATCCGAATACCGTCGAAACGAACGTCGCCGTCCCCACCAGCGCCAGCGCCGAACCGAACATTCCGCCGATGATGCTGTAATAGGCAACGAACTGTTCCGCGGCGCGCCCGAAGCGGCCGACCATCACGTCGCCGCTGCTGGTCACCCGCATCTGCCGGAATTTCGGAGCCAGCCACAGCGCGTGCAGAAGAAACGTCGCCGCTCCGCCCACCGTGATCAGCATCGGACTCCATCCGGCCACGAAGGATTGCCCCGAAATCGCCACAAAGGTCATCGCGGTAAAGCCGGCCATGAATGTGCTCGCCCCCACCAGCCACCAGGTGCCCCGGCATCCGGCGCGGAGATAGTCATTGGCATCTGAACTGAAAGTACGAAAGGTAATGCCGATGGAGATCAGTAATCCAAAATAGACTATGGCCGTGATAACCTCACTGATGTGCAACGAGATCATGTTCTGAATCCGCCCCTTTCCCGCTTGGTAGACGCTCCATTTTTCTCCCGGCTTCCGGAAGAAAATTACACAGATATTAAATCATTGAAAACAAGTATACCTTCCCCCCAAAAAATTGTCAATACCATGTGAGCAGAAAATGACGGATTCTTTTTACACAGTCAGGCGAAAAGGCCGAAGCCTCACTTTCACTTCGGCCCTCCTGTCGCAATGAGAGGACCGGCAAGCCGGGCGAAATGCCGAGCCGGTCAGCCCGATACCAGCTGACGCCCCTATTGCCGGGAACTCAATTCCAGCTTTTCTCTGTTGCCTGCCGGGGAATTGCTACCGAGCAGAAGTTCGCACTACTCCGGAAAGCCGATTGCCGGTTCCCCGTTTCACCGCGGCAGCCTCATAACGGGCACGCGCCTCCGGCAGATGCTTTTCCAGCGCCTCAATTCGATCCGATCCGAGAGGATGGGTGGAGAAATACGATTCCAGGCGGCTGGATCCGCTCAACTGGGAAAATTTCTTCCAGAAAGCGATTGCCGCCGCCGGATCGTAACCGGCATCCGCCATCAACAGCAGTCCAATATAATCCGCCTCATATTCGTGCTTGCGGCTGAATGGCAAAATCACCCCCAGCTCGGTTGCGGCCCCATAGGCAATCATAGCCAGTTCGCCGCTGTCAGTGGCTGCTCCCAGCAGGGCTCCGACCCACTGCTGCATGGCAGCCTGCGACATGCGTTCCCCTCCGTGCCGCGCCAGCACATGTCCAATTTCGTGACCGAGCACAGTAGCCAGTTCGGCATCATTGTCCGTATATTGAAACAAGGCTTCATAAACCGCTACATGGCCTCCGGGAAGCGCAAAAGCATTCGGCACACTGGAGGCAAATACCACAAATTCCCAGTTCCCGCTGTTTTCCCCCGATGCCGCAATCAGTGCTCCGCCGACCCGACGCAAGGCGCTCTGGGCCGTCGTATTGCCGGAACGTTTCTCCTGTTGTTTTACCTCCGCCCATGCCGCATCCCCGGCCTGGCGCTCCGCACTCTCGCTGTAAAGCATCAGCCGTGATCGCCCGGTCTGCTCCACCGAAGCACAGCCGCTTCCCCAGAAAGCGACTCCGGTACCCAGTATGAATCCCAGCCAGATCAATTTGATTTTCATGGTTTTTTGTTCTCCACTTCCGCTTCTCTGCTCCACGGTGTCGGCGCAAAAGTCAGGTCCCGACGATCAAAAAAGTAAATCCGTCCCGACTCCACCCCCAGAATCACATTCGTTCCTGCCGCCGTATCCCCCAACTCCCCTGCATCCCCGGCGCTGGTATGCGACCCGAAATACCGATCATGCCCACGGAACTGAAACTGTTCCGGACGGGCAAAAACCGGTTCGGCATTGGTCCCCATATTCCGGAGCCACAACAACTGCATCCCGGATTCCCCCCGGCGGAAGCGAGTCCACGGCAAACCGATTTCAGGCCCCGGCAGACAGGTGCGCCGCATGCTGCCGAACAAAATATCCACCCGGCCGTCCCCATCATAATCCACCAGAGAAATCTTGCCGCGGCCTCGTTGACCCGGTCGGAGATTGCCCAACGCATACGCCTTCATGATCTGGCCGTCCTGCCAACGCAGCTTGCCACCGTCGGTAACGTTTTCATCATCCAGTTTCCAGTACAGGTGAAAATCATTGTCGTCATCCAGAATCACCAATGCCATCCGACCGTCCAGCTTCGCCACCCCCGGCTTGACTCGCCAGGTTCCATGCAGTTCCAGACCGTCAAGTTTGAGGAGCCGCTCCGCCGCCAGTACCGGCCGGGTCCGGGTTCCGATATTGAGATACGCCCGGTAACGCGCCGTCGCATCAGACAACAGCAGATCGGGCAAACCGTCCCCGTTCCAGTCCGCCACGGCAGGACAGGTGTACCCCCAACGGGTCTCAAAGGGGCCCTGCACCCCGTAATACCCCGGTTGAATATGAATCGGTACGCCACCCGCACTCAATTCGATCCCCGGCGCAAAAGCCGGTTCACGGCTGGAGCCATGATTCTTGAAGAACAACACTCGCCCCTCTGAATTTCCGGCCAGCATGTCCGTCACGCCGTCCCCGTCCCAGTCGTACAGCACCGGCACGGCCAGTGTACCGGCAAACAGTTTTGCCTGTTCCTCCAATACCGGAACCGGCGCGGCAAACACCGGACCACCATCCACTCCGGTTCCGGATTCTGCCGGGTACAGATACAAAGCCCCTTCTCCGCCGACAATCAACGCATCCGACCAGGAACCGACGCCGGGATAGCGCAGCGGCTGTGCCCCCTGGGTCACATGCCGCAGCACTCCTTTTCCACACCAGGCCCGCCCGGCTCGCCGACCATCGGCGGAAATCGCATACACAGCCCCGAGGCTGTTGGCCGCCAGCGCCTGATCCCTGCCGGATTCATCCGGCCAGACCGTCAGTGCTCCGATTCCGAGCATGGCATCTTCCTTCGCACTCAGCAAAACCGGATCAGCGGCCGTACCACCGCCCGGATCCACGGTCGTCATCCAGATGCCGAAGCGCGGCCAGTTCCCCTGAAAAACCCCCGCGCCATCGTACAATGAACTTTGATCTTCCGGAGTACGAACGGCCACCGGCCGGGATGGCGGTGCGGAAACCGCCAGGTAAAAATGCCATTTCCCGTCCTGCTCGCCGGCGTAAACCACACTGCGCGTCCGGAGTCCAGCGCCTCGTAACCGCCATTTCCGACGGGGTTCAAAAACTTTCCGTTCCCGGTCAAAACGGCTGATGCACAAACTCCGATCCTTTTCCGTTCCTTCCAGATACACGAGCTGCAAAGCTCCGTTCGCCATAAACATCCGCCCGGTCGCGGCTGAAGCCGCCTGTGTCCACGGGCCCTTCACTTTGACCGGTTCTCCAAAAACCGGCTGCCCGGAGGCCGCTGTACGCAGATAACGATACAGATAAACCGCACGCTCCACTCCTACCGGGGCACAAAGAAAAAGATCCGGCCGTTCTCCTCCATACACGTCTCCTGCTCCGATCGGAAACGACTTATACGACTCCGGCACCGCCAGCGGTCCGCAGCAACCGTCCCCGATACCGACCGGCAGCGCCTGACCGCTCTGCGGCAATTCCGCCGCAATGGTCATGACCGCGGCCAGAATTCCTGTCGTCATCAGCAGATTTTTCCATCCCCTCATGGCTGTTTCACTCCGTTGAAAAACTCGTTCAGGACCCGCATGACGCCATTTTCATCATTCGACGGTGCCTGAAACCGGCAAATCCGTTTTAAATCCGCGTGCGCATTGGCCATGGCGTAACTGTACGCACACTCACTCATCATCTCCGCGTCGTTCAGATAATCGCCGAAAGCCATGCATTCCTCCCGACCCCATCCGAACTGCTCCTGCAATACCCGGATCGCCCGCCCCTTGTGCACCCCCGGCGGCATGGCATCCACCCATTTCCGCCCGGACACGCTGACCTTGAGCCGCCCTTCCAGCCGACGCAAAACAGCGTATCCCGCCCGTTCCGCATCCTGCGCATGAAAAAAAGCAATCTTGCAGACCCGATCCTGTCCTCCCGCCTCCAGCACGTCCGACACCAGACGGCAACGCTCGTAATAAAGCGCGACTTCCGCCCGAAATGCCGGCTCATCCTCCTCAATATAAGCGGACTGTGCTCCGCACAACACCACCCGGATCCCCGGCAGCGAACGCCCGAGACGGACCGCATCCTCATAATCCGCAGACGCAATCGACTCCACTCGCAACAGCTCCCGGCCGTCACACACCATCGCTCCGTTTTCGCAGATAAACAACAAATCCTCTGCCAGCGATTCAAAACGTCGGAGCAGATTATAATACTGCCGTCCGCTCGCCACGGCGAAGCGAATCCCGCGTCGCCGCAGATCGCGCACCATCATTTCCAGCCCGTCCGGCAGCTGCCCGGCACTATTCAGCAACGTACCGTCCATATCGGCAGCAACCAATCGAATCGCCATGACCCACTCCCACAAAAGATATTCTTTTTGTTTCGTAATTTTCATACTATAATCCACCGAATTATTTTTTCCAGAACCGCCACAGAGTGATTTTTTTCACAGAATTTTGTTTTCAGGCTAACCGAATTTAAACCTTTGATGGTTTTATTAAAAGCAAATCGGAAACCAGTCCTGTTTCCGCCTTTTTTCTGATTCGCAGAACCACGGCTAAAACTGAGAACCCCCAACAATTTGAAAGGATTTGCCACCATGACCGGCAACCGGATATTTTGCATCCTGTGTTCCGTGATGGTTCCCTCTGTCGCCATCGCCGGACAGCTCCCGTCCGACATCGAAGTCCCCCCGGAAAAAGTACAGCGCATCCGTTTCGTCGAAGATGACGCGCAGAATTACATGGTTTCCAAAATCTACGAACTCCACCACCAGAAAGCAAACGACCTTGTGCCGTTCATTCTCGGCGCAATCAGACGATATGCCGCCAACGGATCGGCCGACCGCATCAATTATGCCGCTGCCGGCAGACAGTATGTCGCGGTCAGCTGTCCCGCGCCTCTGATGCCTTATATCGACGATATGATCGCCAAGCTGGACCGGCCCGGACTCAAAGGACCTGACGGATCCGGTATCGACGGTACCGGCATCGTCCGTTCCGTCTATGTCCCGCGTTACCGTTCCACCGAAACCATGATGCAGATCATGATCAAAGCCGGCATTCCATCCAACGCCACCGAAGGTGCGGGACAGGATGCGACACTCGGTTTCGACCCCGGCGCCAACCTCATCTACTGGAAAGACTCCATCAATAAGGACAAAGACTTGAAAAAATATCTCGCCTGGCTGGATCGTCCGGTCCCCCAGGTTGCCGTATCCCTCAAACTCTACGAAGTCAGAGAAAGCGACCTGCGCGATCTCGGGCTGGACTATCTCGCCTGGAAAAACGGCCCGGGCCTGAATCTGCTGGACGTCGGAGCAAAATTCATGGAAGGAAGCGCCCTGGCTGATTCGTTCGGATTATACGGTTTTTTCATGTTCGCTCCCGCTATTGATTTTTCCTTCGTCCGGCTGTTGGAGCAGAACGATGAAGCCCAGCTCAGTACCAGCGCCCGGGTGGTTGTCGCCACCGGACAGGACGCCCGGCTCACCTTTGTACCGGATTACCAGAATCTGGTCAAGGATGACCAGTTCGCCGCAGCCGTTACCGAATCCACCAACGATCGGATCGAACTGACCATCACCCATCCGGTCATATCACTTGCCGGGGCTGCGGACAAAAACGGGGTAATCGGTTATTCGCAGCAGGATTACCACGAACAATCCGGAGTGGTGAACTTCACCTACGCGCTCCGTACCAGAACGGTCGTCGCCGGCAACAACTTCGGAGAAGAACTTTTCGACGAGGCCACATCCACCAGCACGGTTTCCATTCAGACCGGCGAGGAGCGCCTGCTGAACCGCTGGATCCGGGAAATGGAGGTGGAACAAACCATCGGCGTCCCCCTGCTCTGTGAACTGCCTATCCTGAAATACCTTTTCGGAACCACCACCCGTAACCGAGAAAAAGTCTTCTGTTTTCTGGCCGCAGAAGCCGAACTGGTTCATCCGGACACCGACATTTCCCGCATCACCGGCACCCTTACACCGGTTCGTGATCTGGTACGTAATCTGCAAGAAGAAGGGAAATAACCCATGACCCGAAAACGCCTTTTCATCCTTCTGGCCGGAACCGCAGCCTTGAGCGCAGCAGCCAACCAACAGCCGACTTCCAACGACAATCCGGCCTACAGTCAATCCAACATCCAGGCCCAGCTCCGGCTGAACATCCGCGAAAATGCTGAAGTCGTGCATTTCATCCGCGATACCGCAGATCCTCATATCATCACCAAAACCTATGTGCTCAAACACGCCGATCCTTATTCGATCCGTCCCTATCTGCGGGAAATGGTGCAGGCGTTGCGCGTAGATTACAACAATCCCGCCGGACGTGCCAATCCGGCCTATTACAACACCTACAGCAAGGACAATGCCGCAAAAACCGAAAAAATCTTCGTTCCGACCGGCATCGAATGTGTTAAATTCGTCGACGGCACCGGTGTACTCATGATTTCCGCGGAGGATTACCGTTTTCAAGACCACGCCGGCGGCATGGGCATTGATTCGCTCGTGGCCATGCTCGACACTCCCGGCATCATGAACTCTTCGGGACAGCCGAAATACATCTATTTCCCGGCCAACCGCTCTGCCCGGGAGCTGCAGACCATGATCAAACTGGTCGGGGCCAATATTTCCAATGACACCGTGGAACTGATCGGCGGCAAAGACAAGGTGGAAGTGGACGAAGAACTTAACTGTCTTTTCTTCAATACCGCGCTCTATTCGCGTAAGAACATTGAAGAAATGCTCAGACTCTATGACGTCGCGTACCCGGAAATCCGGATGACATGTACCGTCTATGAACTGGATGCCGAAAATGACGGCATGCTCGGAATGGACTTTCAAAGCTGGAAAAACAATCATGGCGCCCGACTTTTTCAATCCGGTGCCAACTGGTCGCACAACGCCAATCTCTCCGGTACCTCCCTCCCCATCAAACCGGATGGGACACTCAATACGCATTATTTCAATTTTGAACCGAAATGGAACAGCCGGTTTCTGGATTTTCTGGTATCCCGGGGCAGCGCTCGTGTGATCACCACCGGCGACCTGACCGTGCGAAACGGCACCACCGGTACCATGACGCGCAGCACCGGGCTTCTTCACGCCGCCCTGACGCCGCTGCCCGCCGAACCGGATCAGCCGCAGCCGGGAAACGCCGTCGACATCCGGCCGGCCAATGAGCTCTTCCAATTTGAACTGAACCTCACGCCGAGTATCACCCAAAATGCCGCCACCGTAGAATTTCAGGTGGCAACCACCTCGCTGCTGGGCTATACCTCCGATGGCGCACCGCGCACCGAACATTACGAATCCGGCCAGAAATTCATGATCGGCACCGGTCGGAACCGCTTCTATCTCGGCGGCATCGAGAAAATCCGCATCGTCCGCGATGTCGCCGGTGTCCCGCTGCTCAAGGATCTTCCGATACTCGGACGCCTCTTTTCCACCGAACGAGAGTCTACAAAAAAAACACAGCTGGTCGTCGTCGCCGAATGCGAAATCATCCATCCCGCCACCGTCATCGACGAAACGGATCTTCGCCAGATCGAAATGATCCGCCATGAGAACGACTTCACCGGGAACGACAATTCATACGGATTCCGTCAATACGGACTGGATCGGAAGTTTTCTTTCTAACACAATCCTAACCATATCCACATCATGTCCGCACAGGCGCGGGATAAAGTATGGTACAGTTTCAAAAGATCAGGAGTATGACAACATGAAAAAATGGTTTCTTTCCATGGCCGTCGGCCTCGCTGCCGTCGCCGGAACCGCCGCGGAGATCACGCTCAACGGCGCCGGCGCCACCTTCCCCTCTCCCGTCTACCGGGTCTGGACTTACGGATTCAGCCAGAGTACCGGCAACCGTATTCTGGTCAATTATCAGGGGCTCGGTTCCGGTGCGGGAGTCAACCAGATCAAAGCCGGCACCATCCAGTTCGGCGGTACCGATAATCCCCTGACGGCGGAAGAGCTGGAAAAAGCCGGACTCATCCAGTTCCCGATGCTGACCGGCGGTGTAGTGGTGATCGTCAATCTTCCCGGCGTTCCTTCCGGAGCGTTAAAGCTGGACCAGCCGACCCTGGCGGCGATCTTCCTCGGTAAAATCAAAGCCTGGAACGATCCGGCGATTGCCGCTCTGAATCCGGGTTTGAAACTGCCGCGCATGAAAATCACCGTCGTCCGTCGCTCCGACAGTTCCGGTACCACGTTCATCTTCACCAATTACCTGTCGAAAATATCGCCGGAATGGCAGCAGAAAGTCGGCTGCGGTCCCGCCGTCAAATGGCCCGTCGGTATCGCCGGCCAGAAAAACCCCGGCGTCTGCAACAACGTCAGTCGCATCATGGGCGCCATCGGTTATACGGAGTATACCTACGCGGTGGAAGCCCGCCTCAGCACCGTACAACTGAAAAACCGCGAAGGAAAATTTCTTCCTCCCACCGCCGCCGGGTTCGCTGCTTCCGCCGCCAATGCCGACTGGAAAAACGCTCCCGGCTTCTACATGGTCCTGACTGATCAGCCCGGAGCCGACAGCTGGCCGATTACCGGAGTCACCTACATTCTGATCCGCCGCGACCAGAAGGATGCCGCCGCCGGCAAGGCTCTGCTCGATTACTTTAACTGGTGCTACACCTCCGGCGCTGCCGCCGCGGCCCGGCTGCATTATGTCGGCCTCCCCGAAAATGTCGTTGAACTCATTCGCAATGAATGGAAAAAAATCCGGTTCTGAAGACACCTTTGACCAGACGGACACGCTACTCATGTTCAAACAGCTTGCACAGAAAATCCTTGATCCCGCCCGCGCCGACCGCTTATTCCGGATAGCGGTATTGCTCAGCGCCCTGCTGCTGCCGCTGGTGATGACCGGATTTTTTCTCCAGCTCGGCTGGAGTTCCGCGCCGGCCTGGCGGGAATTCGGACTCTCTTTGCTCTGGTCAACCGAGTGGGACCCGGTTGCCAATCGCTTCGGAGCCCTGCCCGCCATTGTCGGAACTCTGTTGACGACAAGCATTGCCATCGTCGCGGCAACGCCGCCGGCTTTCATCATCGCGCTGTACCTGGTCGACGCTCCGCCATGGATCGGGCGTCCGCTCAGTCAGGCGCTGGATCTGCTGGCGGCCATTCCGAGCGTGATTTACGGTATGTGGGGCTTGTTCGTGCTGGTCCCGGTCATGCAGAATCACGTACAGCCGTTTCTGGCGGATACCCTGCGCATGAAACATCTGCCGTTTGTGGGGGAATACTTCAACGGATTCGGAATTCTGACCGCGGGAATCATTCTGGCGCTGATGATTCTGCCGTACATCTCGGCCATCATGCGGGATGTTTTCCGCATGACGCCGCCGATGCTCCGGGAATCCGCCTACGGCATCGGCTGCACCCGTTGGGAAACCGCGGTGCATATCGTCATGCGTTACGGAGCGCGCGGCCTGCTCGGCGGCGTCTTCGTCGGACTTGGCCGGGCTCTCGGAGAAACCATGGCCGTGCTCTTCGTCATCGGCAATGTGGCGATGCTGCCGGACTCCATTTTCGCCGGCGGCACCACAATCGCGGCCACATTGGCCAATAACTTTGCGGAAGCGGACGGTCTGCTGCGTCATGTTCTTTTTGCCCTGGGACTGGTTCTGCTGGTCATGTCGTTTATTGTCCAGTTGTTTGCACAATCCTGCCTGACGGCGACTGCCGCCGCGCGGGGAGAGGAGCGCTGAAATCATGGATCCATTTGCCCCCCTGGAAGACCGCAGACGCGGACTACGCTTCCGGAAATTTCTGGATCGGATGGTCCGAGTCGCCTCGCTGGCGGCATTGGCCGCCGGACTTGGCGGCATGTTGTGGATTCTCTACACGGTCGTTGATCATGGAGCGGGAGCTCTCGGCTGGGATTTTCTTACTGAGCCGTCCAAACCATATGGAGCGGAACACCCCGGCATCGCCAATGCTCTGATCGGAACGTTGCTGATCACACTCGGCGCAGCTTTGATGGCACTGCCGCCGGCCCTGGGGGCGGGAATTTATCTCTCCGAATTCGGACGGGGCAGTCGGACGGCGCACTGGATCCGTTTTTCCGCCAACGTCATGATGGGAGTTCCATCGGTTCTGGTAGGATTGTTCATCTATGCGTTATGGGTGGTGCCGACGGGGAAATTTTCCGGATTCGCCGGTTCACTGGCATTGGCGGTGATCATGTTTCCGGTGGTCATGCGTACCACGGAGGATATTCTCACCATGGTCCCGGACGCTCTGCGCGAATCGGCCCTGGCGCTGGGCATGACCCGGGCACGCGCCATCTGCAGGATCGTCTGCCGGGCCGGACGTAATGGTCTGGTCACCGGAGTATTGCTGGCGGTGGCTCGGGTCAGCGGAGAAACGGCGCCGCTGTTATTTACCGCCCTCTGGAGCGACGGCTGGCCGACCGGCTATTTTCGGGAACCGACCTCCAACCTGCCGGTCCTGATCACGGAGTACGCCACCAATTCCCCGTTTCCGGAGCAGCATGCCGCCGGCTGGGGAGCGGCCCTGGTGGTAATGACCCTGATTCTGTTGCTCAACATCGGTTGCCGCGTTCTTTTCAAGGAGAAAAAACATGTCTGAAATACGTCCGCCCAAAATCAAGATTTCCGTCCGAAATCTCAATTTCTTCTATGGTTCCCATCAGGCGCTCTTCGCCAATAATCTGGATATCGAAGAACACCGGGTAACCGCCGTCATCGGCCCTTCCGGCTGTGGAAAATCTACACATTTGCGTGTTTACAACCGAATTTACCAGCTCTATCGGGAACAGCGTGCCGAGGGGGAAGTGCTGCTCGATGGGCACAATCTGCTCGACTCCGACGTAGACGTGCTGGAACTGCGACGGAGAGTCGGCATGATTTTTCAGAAACCGACACCGTTTCCGATGTCGGTTTTCGATAACGTCGCCTATCCGCTGCGCCTGCATTTCAAGCTGCACCGCACGGAAATCGCGGAACGAGTGGAAAGCGCTCTGCGCGGTGCCTCTCTATGGGATGAAGTGAAAGATAAATTGAAATCCAGCGGCCTGGCTCTCTCCGGCGGCCAGCAGCAACGTTTGTGTATCGCCCGGGCCATCGCGGCGGAACCGGAAGTTCTGCTGATGGATGAACCGACTTCAGCCATTGACCCGGTGGCGACCGCGAAAATCGAAGAATTGATTCTCGCCCTGAAGCCCCGTTTCACGATCGTCATCGTCACGCACAACATGCAGCAGGCGGCGCGTATTTCCGATCGGACCGCGTTCTTTTATAAAGGCGAAATTGTTGAAACCGACGCCACAGCGAAAATCTTCACCAATCCATCCAACCCCAAAACGGAAGAATACATCACTGGCCGTTTCGGCTGATGTCACGGGAGAAACCGTTATGAAAGTACATCTGCAACAGGAAATCGATCACCTGAAAAACCTTCTCTGCGAACTGGCAGCCTCCGTCGAACCAGCAGTCCGTGAAGCCGTCCGTGCCGTCGAAACCCGCGACGCGGAATGCGCCCAGCGGGTATTGGCAGGCGACGAAGCCATTGATCGCATGGAGGTGCGTATCGAGGAAGAATGCCTCAAAATCCTGGCGCTGCATCAGCCGGTGGCCGGAGATCTTCGTTATGTCATCACGCTGCTTAAAGTGAATTCCGAACTGGAACGGATCGGCGATCTTGCCGTCAACATCGCGGAACGGGGTGCGGATCTCGCCTCTCTGGACGCTCCGGCGGAGACCCTCGATTTCTCCCGCATGGTCTTCGAAGCCCGTTCCATGCTGAAAAATGCTCTCGATGCCCTGATCTGCCGCAATGCACTTGCTGCTCAGGAAGTGATTCAACATGATGATGTCGTGGACGACCTGCACCATGAAACGCTCCTGAAACTACGCGATCTGATCAGTCGTCATCCGGAAAACGCGGCCTTTTATCTGGATCTGCTAACGGTTTCACGCAATCTGGAACGCATCGCCGACGGCGCTACCAACATCTGCGAAGACGTGATCTATCTGGAACTGGGTACCATCGTACGTCATAACACCTGAGCTGAAGACGCAATCCCGACTTCCGTCGGGACCAGTGCCGGCCCGGTTGCACCAATTCCGGCTTCGTAGGCCCCCAGGTCCGGTGCGGTACCATGATAAGGGAAAGTAACGGCGTCCGCATCTTCCCAGCGGACTTCCGTTTCCAGCGTAAGCGTCCGCGCCGCGCGATCCATATAGATCACCCGTACCGGCAACCGGTCCTGCCCCACCCAGACCAAATCCCCCTCTTCTCCGGGAATTCCGAATCCATCGTAAAATCGCTCAGGCCGCGACACTGCAATCTTTCGGCCGGCACCGGCACCGACTGCCCGGCTTACCACGTCACCAGCATCCACCGCCGCGCTGTCGTTGCGTAATTGATAGTTGCGCAAGCTCATACGTCGGAAACACTCTCCTGAATCCGGCGCCACCAGATTATTGCCTCCTGCCGGAAGCTGTCCCGCCCGGTAGACGGTATTGCTGTAAATCGCGGCATTTCCGGATTCTCCGTCCTCGGAACGATCAGAATTCAACAGCAGATTGTTACGAAAAATCAAATTTGGCCAGCCCAGCAGCACCGCACCAGGCGCCGCACCATCCGCAAAAACGCAACGCTCCAGCAGCATGTCCCCCTCTGTCCCGGGACAGATCCCGCAGGCACCACGCCCGAGAAACGCCATATTACGCAACACCAGATCTCCGCAGGCCCGATCCGTCTCCAGCGCAAAGCCCCCACCATCGGGAAATTGAATACCGTCCAGGGCCCCGATCCGGCATTGCCGCAGCCGCCACAACGGCGCCGCACCGCCCTCCCTCTGCGCCTCCGGCCAGACGGTAATCCGAATCCGGTCAAACCGGAAAAACGATACGTCGCGACACTCCACCGGCGTCGCGCCGATCTTCTCTCCCGCCAGCACAATACCGGTAAAATAACACTCCTCGCAATCGTCCAGCCGGATCCACCTTCCCCCCGGCGGCGGTTCCAACCGCACCCCTTCCACCTGAATATAATCCCGGTTACGCAAATCGATCAAAGCCCGCCCACCTGTCTTCGCCGCTGCGCCACCGGTCAACGTCACCGTCCCGGTCCGGTAAGCCAGATAGCGAATCGGTTCCCCCTCGTATCCGGAAACCTCCGGTGCAATCACTCCTTCATATTCTCCGGGCAGCAGCATCAATGTATCCCCGGGACGCAAAGCCGCATTGGCCGCCGCCAACGTTCGCCATGGCGCCCGACGAGAACCATTATTCTGGTCTGACCCATCCGGAGACAGAAAACGGACCCGACGCCATGACCAGCGCCATTCCGGTCGCCAACCGTCAAACCAGCCCCGATACCCCCCTCCAAATCGCGGCCCCCCGTCTCGCGGACGGTCCTGTCCGGCATGCTCCGCGTTCTTCGGCTCTCTCTTCTTGCGCATGGCGGCTACGGCATTCTCCGCTTCATGATCTTTTTTCACCCTGGCAGCCAGAAGGGACGCACCGGACGCGGCAACACCTCCCGGCGGCGGTTCCACCGCCACGGCGCTTCCCAGCAAAAGCACGCTTAACAAAATGCCGATTCTTCGAATCATGGTTCCGTTATCCAATCCAGTCCCCTCATAACCATTACACGGTTCACAGTTCCATAAAATAAGTGACATGGGTCAATGTTCGATCAAAACCGGCCCGCTCATAGGCCCGCCGTGCCGGGATATACTCTTCCTTCAGTCCGGTAAAGACCCGGGCAGCCAGCATTCCCTCCCGGCGAAAATAGTCCAGCACCGCCCGGTACATCTGTTGCCCGATGCCCTTCAAACCGCATGCCGGATCCACGCCGTTGTTGCCGATTGTGCCGATCCGGCGTTCCCGGTCGCAGTCAAATGTAATGAAGCCGACAATCCGGCCCTCTTCTTCACACACCCAGACGGTCTCCGGGTGCTCAGCAAACCGGCGACGAACCTCCATCCCCTTGCTGCGCGCATCCCCGTCCGGGCGCAACAGCGATTGAATGCGATCGCCCAATTTCCGCCGGGTCAACGCCACAATCCGGCTGAACGCCCGGTCCGCAATGTCCGCCACCTGCTCCAACTCGTCTTCACGGCATTCCCGTATCATTACCACTTCTCCCCTCTATTGCCTCCGGCGACGG
Organism: uncultured Victivallaceae bacterium; assembly: GCA_944389925.1. Classification (GTDB taxonomy): domain Bacteria; phylum Verrucomicrobiota; class Lentisphaeria; order Victivallales; family Victivallaceae; genus CALXOD01. Next base: position 14,661 of record CALXOD010000001.1, read on the forward strand.
CGATCATTTTCTGCGCCGGTATTCCCACGGCGGTTCCGGAGAAGGCCGGCTCCACAGCCCGAGACCTTCCTGCCGGGCGCTTTCCTCCGCACCGGCCAGCTCCGCGTCATTTTTCGCATACGCCTCGTAATACCAGGCCCATCCGGCACGAACCATCGCCAGATTCACATACCGGTCACCGAGAAACACTTTCGACACATGTCGTCCGTAACGATCCACATCCATGACCTCCAGCTTCACCTCTTTGCCTTCAATCAAGTTACGCAAATAATCGCCGCTCTCCCGACCCGATGTCTGCGCCGCCTCCGGCGCGTCTATCCCGAAAAAGCGAATCCGGTAACGCCGCTCCCCCTGTTCATCCAGCAAAATTGCCGTATCACCGTCATACACCCGGATAATCCGCCCCGCCAAAGCCGTTCCCTTTTCTGATGTCCCATAGGGCACATCCGGCATCGGCAGCAGTCGGCGGATACTCCAGGGCACCCGGCGCTCCAGATCCGTCAGGCGTGCGGGCAAAGAGCCGAGCCGGTCCAGGTTGGTACAGAACGCCCCCAGCAGAAAGAAAAAAGTAAACAGAATCTTCGTCAGGCAGCCGAATTCCCGCCGCACGACACTCTCTCCTCTCGCCATTTCTCCTCCCTGTTTCCGGTAACATATCTCCGGGACGCTTATTTATCAAGCGGTCAATTCCGGCATTTTTCATAGGGTCGGGATTGCATTTCCCCAAAGAATCACTTCAATCAGTTTGAGAACGGCATTTTTTCTGATTTAATTGACAGAATGACTTTTCATTGCTACAATATTCTCCAAAACGTACGCAAAACAGATCAATCAGTTTTCAAATCCATGAAAAAATCCGAAGCAGCCTCCAATCTGATCGATTATATCGATACCCAAATCATGGCCGGAATTTATCCGCCCGGCACCAAGTTGCCTTCGCTGCGCAGCCTGGCGCGAAAATTCCGGATCAGCTACAGCACAGCCCTGCGCGGAATCGATTATCTGGAACAACAGGGAAAATTGAGAAAATCTCCCCAGAGTGGCGTTTATGTCCTCTCCCCCATCGGACTGGAAGCCCATCATCCGGAAGGAGATCGCTGTATCGCGGTGGTCACGCCTCAGGGGGACTGGTTCGATGAAAATATGCCCGGCATTTTTCATTCGGCTCTGACCACGATCAAAAGTCTGGTATTGTCTTATAATTATTCTCTTCTGATCATGCCTCAGCCGCAGCTGCGCATTCCACCGGAAATGCTGGAACGAATCAACCGCCTGTGCAGTGGCGTCATTTTGATGAAAGAATTCGACGAGGAAATGACTGAACTGCCGCTGACGGTTCCGGCCGTCGCCATCCTGACCGAAAATGATTACAACGGCAAATTATCCATCGTCGGACTCGATCCATTCAATGCCGCCTATCAGGCGCTCAGTTATTTCCGTGAACGTCAGGTCACCCGGCTGCACCTGGTCATATTCGATGCACCGGTATACCGTAACCGGGCGCTGCTTCTGGAAAACCTGTGGCGCGAAAATGGAGGCGAAATCGTCGAGCGCAGCCTGTTCCGACGGGGCGAACTCCCCCGGCTGGAGCGGGTGGAAAAAAATTGCGGTTATTTCTTCACCTCGGACAATCTGCTCTACAGCTGTGAGGAAAACTTCCGTCAGGACACCGGTAAAAGCCTGATCGGAACCTGCCCGGTTCTGGCCGTTGACGGAAAAAGTCTGGTCATGCCCTGGAACATGCGTATGCCGACCATCGCGGTTGACTGGAAACAGATCGGACGTCTGGCATTTACCGGATGTCTGGCCAGGATTGAAAACACCTTGCACACGCCTCGTCGCATCTACCTGCCCGGTACGTTGGTCAACCGCCAGAACCTGCCTGGTCAAACTGGAAAAAAGGCACTTCTAAAACCATAAAAATAATGTTTCCCAGGAGAACAACTATGAAAAACGTCCTGTCATTTCTCTTATTATGTCTTCTGAGTGTATCCTGCATCACCACCACCAGTGCCGTGCAGAATGAATCATCGCCCAATCAACTCACGGCCCAAGACCAGTCCATTGAAGTCACCGACCTCTCTGCTCCCGGAAAAAAAGTCACGGAGATGTCTTTCTCTCTCCCTGCCGCCGATGCCATGCAAATACCGCTCACTGACTTTGAACGCTTGTCCCTTTTTGCCGTCCGTCCCGAGTTCGGCAATCGTTTTCTCAAAAACGCCGTTCCGTTTTCCGGAAATGATCCGCTTTCCCGGGGGGATCGGCTGCTTCTGGCAGGCAAATACAAAGAGGCGCTGAACGCCTATCATCCTCTGCGGTTCGGTCCGGACTGTCCGGAAAAACAGCAGGCATTCTTTCATTCCATGATCGCTCACCGACGCCTTGGTGCATTTCGTGATGCGATGGCCGACAACGAAGCGCTGATCAAATCCCCTGCCGTACCGGAACGAATCAAGGCATTTGCGCAGTTCAACCTGGCCCGAATCGCACTGGATGAACAGAACGATCGGTATACCGCGACTTTGGCCTGCAATCAATTAAAAGCCAACCGCCAGGCCCCACCGGAGCTGGTGGCGGCGGCCGACCGGATGCTCCTCCGGCTGCAGGAAAAACTGAATGCAAAAACACTGACCCGGGAAGAGACTGCCGTCGTCGATCGGATCGCGGCAAAAATCCGTCCCGATCACCCTCGTATCTTCTTTAACCGTGAGACACTTCCGCTTTTCCGCAACTATCTCGAACGTCCCGCCATCCGCACCTATTATGAACAGCACGTCAAGCTTCCCGCCGCCAAGATTCCTGATTCTCCACAGATCTGGAATGGTGAAACCGGTCAGGGCCGGGGTGAAGGCAACCGTTATGCCCAACTTCCCAAACCGACAATCTGGGGCCTTGATGCCGCCCGTTGTGCCATGATTTTCCTGGTGGAGGGAGACCGCGCCTGGCTGGAGAAAGCCAAGCAATTGCTCAAACTGTCCGGCCCGGCCATGCTGCTCAGTTTCGATGCCAAAGTCATGGCTGGAGATTATTACAGCACCGAAGTCATTTACGCTCTGGCTGCCTATGACTGGATTTATTCGGAACTCACGCCGGAGGAGCGCTCCGCCATTGTCAAACCGATGCTTGAATACATCTACCGCTGTGAAAAGGAAGCCTCAAAATTCGTCTCTCCGCACAGCGTGCCCGAGGGCGGTTTCTACGGAGTCCGCATGCTCAAATGGTACGGAGCCCTGGCCGCCATCCATGACCGGATTGACGAGGAAACGGCCCGGAAACTGCTTTATGAAGGATATACCGATCATGAAATCATGCTTGCCAACCGTGAACAGCAGAGCAGCGACGACGGCGGACTGGTCTCCACCGCCAACAACTACACCATGGTCGCCTATCTCTGGGCCAGCTATAATTATCTGTTGACCTATGAGTCCGCCACCGGTGAAAAACCGGCGGGAATCAACCATCTGAAACTTTTCCCGCAATGGTGTGTCTGGAACTATATCAACGGACACGACCAGATCGTGGGCAAAGGTGAAAAATGGGAAAAAACCATCGACTTTCATGATTTCGGTATCGGTGATACCGGCAATACGTTGAAAACCGGAATCGATGTCAGCATGCATATGTATGAAATCATGCATTTCCTCGCCGACGATCCCGACGTGCAGAAAATAGCCCGTCCACTGCTGACCACCAATCCGCTCATGGACTCCTGGATGCTCCGTTACCGCCCACTGGCGCCGCTCTTCCTCTTCCGAGCCCCGATTCTACCGAAAAAATTCGGCGAGGAAAAACCGGCGCCCAGAGGCCATGCCCGTTTTTTTGAGGAGATCGGCATTATCTTCATGCGTTCAGGCTCCACCAAGAGCGATACGTATGCCTGCTTCGTAACCAATAAGAAAAATTTCGCCCACCGTCATTACGATGCCAATCACTTCATGATCTACAAATATGATTTTCTGGCACTCGATACCGGTACCCGGATCGGCTTCCAGCGGCATGACGATGAACATCTCAACAACTATTACTGTCAAAGCGTTGCGCATAATACCGTGCTGATTCACATGCCGGAAGAGCCGCTGCCGAATTTCTGGACCATTCGTAAAAAAGAGACCTATTTCAATCACGGAGGCCAGAACAGTACCACCGGAGATCGTTGCGTCGCCTATGAAACCAATAACTTTTACACCTATGTTGCCGGAGACGCCACTCCGGTGTTCGCCCCGGAAAAATGTCGGCAGGCACTGCGTCAATTTGTCTTTGTATACCCGGATCTTTTCATTATCGCTGACCGGGTAACCGCTACCCGGCCGGAATATCGCAAGGAGTGGTTGCTTCATACTCAAAATGAACCGGTATTCCTCGACCCCAAAACCTGGTATGCCGATGACGGCGGCGGCCGGATGTTCTGCCGGGCGCTCCTGCCGGCAGATGCCGGACTTCGTGTTGTCGGCGGCCCCGGTCATGAATTCGAGTCCTCCGGACGAAACTGGGAACTTCCGGATGCGGCCAAACCCTATGCCAAGGATAAAAACTATCTCGGTCGCTACCGGGTGGAAACCAGTCCGACTGCTCCGGCAGAATCAGACGTGTTCCTGCACGTCATCCAGGTCGGAGCAGACACCATGCCACGCATGATAGAAACCCGGCTGTTGGAAGATCAGGATACATTCGGGGTCGCCTTCTCCTCCGAACGGGGAGACTGGGAAGTCCGTTTCCGCCGCAACGGTCTTCCCGGCGGGTCAGTCAGCCTGACCCGGGATGGCCAAAGCGTATTGAATCGTCCGCTGCGTTCCAATGTGGAGCCGCAGTCCGGCATTATTTACTGAGCCGGGCGCAGTCGATCTTCTGCTTCGCTCTCAAAAGTACGTCCCACATCTGATTGGATACGGGCGTGGTTCGGCCTTTGCTTCCGAGGGCCGCCCTCGACTGCGTTGCCGACAGGGGCGATTGCCTCTAAAACGCCCGCCCCCTCGCCGATTTTCTATTTTTTCACTTGTAAACCCGGAACTGTTGCGGTATAATACAGAAATTCCGATAAAAACCGACTCCCCTGCATGAAACAGTGGAGTCACTTTTTCTCACTCATTTCACAGGATTAAAGAATCATGGACCAATTGCAGGAAAACATTCCGGGGACAGCCCCGCAAAAGAAAATCTGGCATGCCGGTACGCTAACCTATACCACTGCCGGAGTTGTCTTGTTATTCTTCTGGCTGTTGTGGGGGGATTTCGCCTGGTCCATGAAGGAGAGAACCGTCGGACAAGTAGCAACACTGCTGGTGAAATCATTCCAGATTCCCGACTTATGGGTCAGCATCCTGATCGTTTCGATTCCGAACTTCACGAATATTTTCCTGATGCCGATCGTCAGTTTCCGATCCGACCGACACCGTGGGAAATATGGACGTCGTATTCCCTATCTTCTTTTGTACACGCCTCTGGTGGTTGGCGGACTGCTCGGGCTTTCAGTCACCCGACAACTCGGAGACTGGGTGCAGAACACACTCGGCCCGGAGGTGATTTCCGCCCGAACGGCCGATCTGATTGCCTTTTCCGTATTCTGGCTGTTGCTTGATCTTGGAACCACCATGACCAACGCTCTTTTCATGGCGCTTTCCAACGACGTGGTACCGCCGAAGTTGATCGGCCGTTTCGTCGCCATGTTCCGGGCGGTCAGTCTCGGTTGCGCGGTACTGTTCAACTTCTTCCTTATGGAACACGCCGAAACGCATGTAACCGCAATCTTTGCCTCCCTGGCAGTCCTGTACGGCTTCGGACTCATCCTGATGTGCACCATGGTCAAAGAAGGTGAATATCCTCCTGTGGCCGAGGGAGAAAAACGCAAGGGCACCCTTGAGAATATGCGCACCTATTTTCGGGAGTGCTTTGCCTTGCCGTATTACCGCTGGGTCATTGGCGCCTATGTCGTCTGTGTACTGTCGGTACTGCCGATCAACACCTTCGGGCTGTTCTACGTCAAATCCCTCAACATCAGTCTGGAAACCTATGGATACATGCAGACCGCCGGATTTCTCTTCGCCATGATCACCAGTTACTGGCTCGGCGCGCTGGCAGACCGGTTTCATCCCATCCGGGTGGGGATGGTGACTATCGGCGGGCTGGGGCTGGTGCTCTTCATCGGCGGTTTTCTGGTAAACGGACCGACGAGTTTCTGCATTGTGTTCGTCACTCATAACCTCTTTATCATGAGCTTCAATTCGCTGATGGCCTCCTATGGACAACGGTTGTTCCCGCGCAGTTTGTACGCTCAGTTCAACTCCGCCATGACCATGAGTTATTCGTTGTGCATGATGGCCATGGCGCCGATGGTCGGGTACGCGCTGGATACGGTGGAAACTTATTTCTATCCGGATCAGCCGGGAAAACAGTATTTTCTGGTATTCGTAGTCGGCGGCGTTTTTGCATTTGCCGGCTTCTTCATGCTGATGATGGTGTTGCGGTACTACAAACGTTACGGTGGCGACCAGAACTACGAAGCACCGCTTTAAAAAAAGCCCTGGCTTTCCCATCCATTCAACGAAACCATTGAAAAAACTTCATCCGGCTCGACGGATGAAGTTTTTTTTCACAGCAAAATCCGGAAATCTGATCCCGTAAGATCGATTCAATACCATTTTTTTTTAATCCTTCCTCCCAATCGGTTTGCAAAACGCAGAGGACGGTGCTACACTTACATTCAGTTAGTGTATATCGGTACCTTTTCCGATCCGAGCACCGCTGCTGCATTGCCGTCCCTGTCCCGAATTTCTGGCCAGGATGAAAGCAGCCGCCTCCCTTTGAAAAAAACCAAAACACAACCAGAAAGGAGATCCCAGCCCGTGAACCTTTGGCATGAACTGCAAGTCTTTCTGAACAACGAATCCGGAGTGAATCTGCTCGAATACATTGTCATTGCCGGATATCTGGTCTTTATGGTGCTGATCGGAATCCTGTTTACCCGATTGAACCGGGACACCGGTGACTATTTCCGCAGCGGCAGCAAAGGCAGCTGGTGGATGGTCGGCACCAGCGCTTACATGGCAGGAACCTCGGCTTACACGTTCACCGCAGCTTCCGGTATCGCCTATTACGCGGGATGGAGCGTGCTGATGATTTATCTGTGCAATCCGATCATCCAGTCGCTTTCCTACAAATTCTACGCAGCAAAAATTCGCCGTAAACGGCTGACCACAGCCGGTGAAGTTTACCGGGAACGCTTCAATCCGGCGACTCAGCAGACCTATTCCATCATCGGCTTGCTGACGGGATTCGTCGGCAGCGGTATGAACCTCTATACGCTGGGAATTTTTGTGGCAGCTGTCTTCGGTTTGAATATCTATCTGGTCATTGTAGTCCTGGGGGCCGTGGTATTGTTCTACAGTATTTCCGGCGGGCGCTGGGCGGTTATGGCCACGGACTTTCTGCAGATGCTGGTGATGTTCACCATGGCGGTTCTGATGACGGTACTCTGTTTATATGAAATCGGGGGACTGGGTGAGTTGTTCCGATTGATCCAGGAACATGGACTTGCTTCAGACTATTCGTTTTTCACCGACGAGGAACGCTTTCTCGACACTCCCGGGTACCGTGGTTACTTTACCTGGAAATGGTGGGTTGCTCTCCTCGTCGTCAATTTCCTCGGGGCCTTCAGCGTAGGCGCGGTCAATTATTCCGTCAAGGACGATCGGGAAGCGGAAAAAGGCGTGCTGTTATTCATCGTGCTGGCGCTGCTTGGTTCTCTTTTCTTCTTTCTGCCGCCCATGGTCTCCCGGATTCTCTATCCGGCGGAAGTGGAGGCTCTGACCCAGCTGGCCAAACCCGGAGACGGGTCCTACGCCGTGGCCTGCTTCAAGCTGCTGCCCCCCGGCATGGTGGGCTTGATGGTGGTGGCGATGTTCGCTGCGGCCATGAGTTCGATGGACAGCGCGCTCAACGGCGGCGCGGGTAATTTCGTACTGAATGTCTATCCGCCGCTGGCCCGCATCTGCAAATGGAAGGAACGGACCCCGGAACAGATGCTGATTTTCAGCAAGCTCTACTGTCTTGCCACCGGACTGCTGGCCATCGGCCTGTCGATTCTGTACTCCTACAACCGGGCCAATCCGCTCCAGGTCCTGCTGGTCATCGGGTCTCTGCTCGGGTTGCCCATGACGGTGCCGATGTTCTGGGGGCTGGTGCTCAAACGCATGCCGCAGTGGACACCGATCATCACCATGATCATCGGCTTTATCGTCGCCGCGGCCATCCATCTGAACAACATTTCCTTCAAAATCGTACCGCACATTTTCTACCATGAGCAGGTGGCGCTCATCGTCGGTGCGGGCACGCTGACCGTGCTGATTTCCATGTTGTTCGCCCGCAACAATCCGGCGGAATACAACCGCCGTGTGGACGCGTTTTACGAACGGATGAACACGCCGGTGGACTTCGCCCGGGAAGTCGGCGCCAGCAACGACAAACTGCAACTCAGGATCCTCGGCCGCAGCGCGGTCGCCGGCGGTCTCTTCATCATGCTGCTGGTCCTCGCGGCGCAGGATATCCGCGGCGTCATCTGTCCGCTGGCGGTGGGCGGGTTCATCGCGGGGCTGGGGTGGTTCATGCTCTTTGTATCCCGTCGCCTGAAAGATGATTCCATTCCGGAAAAAACAGGAGAAACGTCCCCCACGTCCTGACCCGCCCCGTACTTTCGCCGGAGAAGCCTGCCCACGTCAACGCGGAGCCAATACCTTGCGCAGCCCCTCTCCGGTGAAGTTGAAACTGCACAGTGCCCAGAACAGCGCCAGCCCCGGAAAAACCGTCATATGCCAGTAGGTCAGCGGATCTTCGGAGGCCTGGCGCAACAATCCTCCCCAGCTCGCAGTCGGCGGCTGTACGCCGAACCCCAGAAAACTCAAGCCGCTTTCTGCAAGAATCGCTCCGGCCACACCAAAAGTGAAACTGATCAGAATCGGTCCGGAAATGTTCGGCAACAGATGCACCAGCATGGTCCGCCACGCCGGAATCCCCGCCACTTCACAGCTTTGAATATACGGTAGCACCCGCTGTTTCAACACTTCTCCCCGTACCAGGAACGTCAATCCGATCCACCCGGTCAACCCGATCACCGCAATCACAATCAAAATGGACTGCTCGAATTTCCGGTCACTGAGAATCGCCATTAAAATCAGCAGCAGCAGAAACGTCGGGAAACACATCACCATCTCCACCAACCGCATCACCCCAAGATCGAACCAGCCACGCCAGTATCCCGCTGCCAACCCGACCGCCGTCCCGATCACCAGCGCCAGCAGCGTCGCCCCCAGCCCCACCGCCAGCGACACCCGCGCGCCGTAAAGCAATCGGGCAGCCACATCGCGCCCGATCTCATCAGTTCCCAGCCAATGCCGTACCGACGGTGTTTCATAAGGAGGTGCAACGACTTCAAAAGGTCCGTAGGGAATCGGTGTAAACCAGGCCCGGGCATTCCGTTCCACCACCCACTGCCGGTAATCCCGGCGGTCCAGCTTCGGACGGCTCATCAGAAACGGCAACAGCAACAGAAAAACCAGCCCCCAGCTTCCGAGCCGCCGAAGACGACGACGTGAACGGGTCAACAGCCGCCACAATCCCAGCAGCGGCAACAGCAGCAACGCATAATTGAACGTCTGTTCGATCAGATATTCCGGACTGTCCGGTGCAAAAAACGTATGCAGAAACGGCAGACTAAACGTTCCGTTTTCTTCCAGCATAAGCAACGGACGCCCATTGGCCAGCAGTGGCGCCGCCACTGCCGCCGCCAGCAGCAATACCACGCCCACGGCTCCGGTCATCGCCAGCGCATCACGGCGAAAACGGCACAGGGCGGAAGGTTCCGGACATTCTTCCGGACGATTAACCGGCACCGCCGTCTCCCCTGAGGATTCCATGGGGGGCAGCCCTTACATTTTCCGCCGGTTCTGCGCAATCAGCCGGGATGCAATGCTGCGCAGCCCCTTCAGGTAATATAAATGGTAATCGTTCGTTTCGATGAATTCCGGCAACGACGCCTCCGGCAATCGTTCCCGACACACGCGCACGATGTCCGACACCGCCGGAAGCCGGCCGCCATAGGTACAGAACAAAAGATATTCCGGATTCAGCAGTGTAATCAGCGCAATCACTGCGGTGGCAGCGGCCAACGTACGGGATTCATAATCGTTTTCGGGCAACAACGCATCATGCAGATTGCCGTTTCCGATGGGAAGGTAGCCGATTTCTCCGGCAAACCCGGCAAATCCCGGCATCAACCGCCCATTAACCACCAGTCCGGTCCCCGGGCCGCTGCAGGACTGATAAAAACAGCACAAACTCACTTTCCGATCCGAAAAATGGGTACTGTAGTATCCAGTAACGATCGCCTTCAGATCGTTGGTCACCCGACAGGGCAGCTGATACTTGTCGCCGATCAACGTCCGGAAATTAAGCTGGTCAAAACCAGGATATTCCATGATCGCCTTGAATTCGTCGTGGTCCACCCAGGCGGGGGCGCCGATGGAAACGGCCTTGAGCGCCGGATACTGCCGTCGCATCCGATCCACCAGCGCATCCATGACAACCGGATGAGAAAAGTCTTCCACCGGCAACTCTCCATCCTCCACCACCCCTCCGGTTGCATCCGAAAGCTCATACCACAAAACACGTCGATCGAAATACACACACAACGCATACGAATAGGCGGCGTTCAGTAGATACTGGCGGGCCCGACGTCCTCCGGTAGCCACTTCCTCCGGACAATTCAATGCCTCTCCGGAAGCAACCATTTCATCAATAATCCGACTGACGGTGGGAACACTCAGGCGCGTGGCCCGCACCACTTCCGCAATAGTCGCACCGCTGAAACCGTTTAAAGCGGCCCGTACCGCATCGGTATTAAATTCCTTGATCTGATTGGTACTTCTGATAATCACAGTCCCATCCTCTAGATGACAAAATATCCGGCTCTCCGGCATTCCGTTTACATCTTATTTTCAACAATAATCGCTTTTTCTTCAAAAATCAACCTGCTTTTCCCGCATTGCCCGCCACCAGTCCCAGCCGATCAACCCTCCCATTACCAGGAAACACAATGGAGCCAGAAAAAACGAAACCCGCAATCCCCACCAGTCACCGATTACCCCCATGAACCAGGTAAAGATCCCGCATCCCGGAATTCCCGCACAAGACAGCAGCACAAACACCATCGTCACATCCGTTCCCGGCAGACGATCCACCGCATAGCTCTGAATGCTGGGCCAGAACGGTGCGGTACCGCCCCCCGTCAAAAACAGCAGTCCGTACAGCAGCAGCAACGTCGACATCGCTCCTCCCCCCGCATCCGGCCGAAGCAGCGGAATCGGCAAGCTCGCCGCTGCCGCGAACACCGCCGACCCCACCACCAGCTGTCGAAGCCGATTCTGCCGGATCAGGATTCCCCAGCCAGTCCGTCCCAGAAACATACCCGCGGCAAACGCCGCCGTCCCGATTCCGCCGGCCAGCGCCGAAGCGGAAAAATGCAACTGTATGAAAGTCGCACACCAGAAAGTCAGACAGAATTCTCCTCCACCCGCCAGCAGCATCGCCGCAAAGAACAGCCAGAACCGGGGCCGCACCATGATCTCCCACGACTGTGCCCAGACCCGGGATGCCGGAATCGCTTCTCCTCGTTCCGGATAAGCCTCTCCCCGGCGTTCCGGAAGCAGCAACAGCAGCACCGGTACCGCCGTCACCACCAGAGCCAACCCGATCAATCCCCGCCACGGCATGCCCCAGTGCAGCAAAGCACCGTACACAAGCACCGCCGCCAGCACGCCGAACGACCAGAACCCATGGGTAAAATTCACATAGCGGCCCGGCTCCTCCTCCCGGTGCAGATCCCGGACAAATGGCGTTACCAGTCCGTCAAACACCCCTTCTCCGAGACCTGCCGCCATCGTCGCCGCCAACAACCAGCCATATCCCGGCGCCAGCGCACAACCCAACGTCGCCATTCCCATCAGCAGCAGCGAATACCCGACGGCACACCGCATCCCCCAGCGCGCCGCCAGAAAGCCGCACAACAGCATCGTGCCCACCATCGCCAGACTCCGACCGAGATGCAGCAAGCCGCCGGCCCCCAGTCCCCCCTCCTCCAGTGGAAAATTCAAGTCTCGGGCCAATGCCACCAACGCCACCGGAGCCACCATCGCACAGGCGGCATAACTGGTGAACCCCAGAAATGCGGCATAATCATAACGACCGAATCGCATTCCTCGCAAGGTCATGTTCCCCATGCACTCCTTCTGTCGTTCCGGGTTCCTTTCCCGTTGCCGCCTCCCGGGATTCAACGTTTCCGGCCGCTCCGCGGCGAACGGGAACGCCCGGCGGAATGAAAACTCTCCACCTTTTTAGGCCGCGCCCGCAACTCCATCAGAATCGGCAAACCGGTAAAATCAAACGCCGTGCGCAGGGCATTGCGCAGATACGCCAGATAATTCGGCGCACAATACTTCGGATTGTTCACGAACAATAAAAATTTCGGTGGTGTCGCTCCGGTCATCGATGCGTAATACAACTTCAGCGGCGCCGCCCCCACAACCGGCGGCGTCCGCCGCTCGAAAGCATCCGCCAACACCCGGTTCAGCACCCCGGTCGGCACGCGCAATTCCGTCTGCTCCAGCACCTGGGCAACCAGGTCCAGAAGCGTCCCCAGATTGCGACGTTCCTGCGCGCTCACAAATACCACCGGAGCATAATTCATCCCCGGCAGCGTCCGCCGCAACTCCGCCTCCAACGCCCGGATCTTGTGTTCATCCTGAAAAAGGTCGTACTTATTCGCCACCAGTACACAACCCTTGCCGGATTTCTCCACCATGGCAGCAATATGTTTGTCCTGCGCCGTCACTCCGTCCGGACTGGCTTCCACTACAAACAGCACCAGATCAGCCCGTTCCACAGCACTCTGCGCCCGCATGGCACTGAAATACTCCACAACAGTATCCACTTTGCCGCGGCGCCGCAACCCGGCGGTATCCACCAGCACTGCCGGACGCATTTCCCCCTGATATTCCAGCTGAAAATCAATATCGATCGCATCCCGGGTGGTACCGGCCACATCACTGACCATCACCCGTTCTTCCCCCAGCAGGGCGTTGACCAGAGAGGATTTGCCAACATTCGGCCGCCCCACCACCGCAATCTTGAATGCAGCATCCGCAAACGCGGCCGTTTCCGGCGCCGGTTCTGATGTTTCCACTGCAGGAAGCGCCGCCGTCACGGCATCCAGCAACCGGCCGATCCCACTGCGATGCAGGCAGGACACCGGAAACACCTCTGAAAATCCCAGCGCGGAAAACTCATCGGCATGCGCCGCATAAGCTGGATTATCGCATTTATTCGCCACCACCAGAACCGGTTTGCCGATGCTGCGCAACCGACGCGCTGCTTCTTCATCCAGCAACTGCAGACCGTCCTGCACATTACCGACCAGAATCAGCAGATCCGCACTCTCCACCGCAGCCTCCACCTGGGCGGCGATGGCCTGATCCCAGACGTCCACCCCTCGTTTTTCTCCGATCATCATTCCGAGACCGCCGGTGTCGATCAACTGAAAATGCCGCCCGCGATAGGAAGCCGGAGCCGCCACCCGATCCCGGGTGACGCCGCTTTGTTCATGTACGATGGAAAGCCGCCGCCCGATAATCGCATTGAACAGCGAAGATTTGCCCACATTGGGGCGTCCGACGATCGCCACCGTCGGCAATACACCACGCACGGTTCGCTGAGAGGATTCCGTCATGCCGTTCCGCTCCCGTTCGTCTCAAAGGCCCGCGGGGCGAAAAGCGTTAATCTGGTCGCGCAATGCGGCAGCCGCCCGTCCCGCCGCCGCGGCAAAATCATCCCCCGCCGAAGCGTAGATAATGCCGCGCGACGAATTCACCACCAGCCCCCAGCCTTCGGCGTCCGCGCCGTTGTGAACCACGGCCTCGACATCCCCCCCCTGGGCGCCGACGCCCGGCACCAGCAGCGGCAGTTCCGGGCAGCAGGCGCGCACCTTGCGCAGCTCTTCCGGATAGGTGGCGCCGACGACCAAACCGGCGTTGCCGTTGTAATTCCATTTCGTCGCGGCCAGCGCGGCGACGTGCTCGTAAATCATCTTGCCGTCCGCCACCAGGGCCTGCAGGTCGCCGGAACTCGGATTCGAGTTGCGGCAGAGGATGAACACGCCCTTGTCGGCATGATCGAGGAAGGGCTTGAGCGTATCGAATCCCATGTAGGGGTTGACCGTCACCGCGTCGGCGCCGTAACGGTCGAACGCCTCTTTGGCATACATCGTCGCCGTCGACCCGATGTCGCCGCGCTTGACGTCGAGAATCACCGGAATTTCCGGACAATGCTCCCGCAGATACGCCATGGTCATGGCCAGTTCCTCATCTGCGTTCTGCCCCGCGTAATAGGCAGCCTGCGGCTTATAGGCGCAGACGAAATTCCGGGTGGCGTCAATCAATGCCCGGTTGAATTCGAAGATCGGATGCCGGGCGCTGCGAACGGCAGCGGGCAGTTTTTCCAGTGCGGGGTCCAGACCGACGCAGACCATGGAACGGTTGTTCCGCCAGGCCGCCCGCAGTTTATCCATGAAATTCATGACAAAAATCCTTCTTTGTTCAGCAAATGCAATTATTTCACCATCAGGGAATATACTCCATTTTATCAGTTCTTGCAAGTTGACAAACTCCGGTTCAAGCGTTATTTTCTGAAAGAGTTTACGTTTTGAGGATCGAACATCAGTCAGGTTTCTCATGGTTTCCCGTCGCACCCGTTTAACGCTGTTGACAGCGGCCGCGCTGACCTTCGGCGCGGCCTTGTTGCGTCTGCCCGGAATCAACGGACCGCTGGAATACGATGAAATCTGGACTCTCGAACGATATGCCTCGGCTGGATTGCGCACCATCTTTTCCGACCTGAGCCTGCCTAATAATCATCCGCTTAACTCTCTTGCGGTCAAGTTGACTGCGTCCTTCGGCACAGCCGCGGGCATTCGTTTGACGGCGCTCCTGGCCGGGATTCTGGCCATACCGCTGGCGGGACTCCTGGCCTGGCGCCTTTTCCGTTCCCGCGGCGCGGCGCTCTTTACCATGTTGTTTCTGGCAGGATCGGCTCCGGCGATCTTTTATTCCCAGACGGCGAGAGGCTACAGTCTGCAGCTGTTTCTACTGCTGCTTTTCGCCTTGGCCGCCACGGGGATGAGACAAAGCCGCGGCGCACGCGGCGATCTTATGCCGGCGATTCTGCTGGTGCTTTCCGGCATAGCTGCCGAACTTACGCTGTCCACCTCGGTGCTGTACCTTGCGGGCATTTCAGCCATCACCATCGGGTTTGGCATCCAACGCCGTCTTCGACAAAAAGACGAAAATCGATGGATTCCGATAACGGCTTTCGCCCTCTTCGGCGCTTTTACGCTGGCCTGGTATCTCGGACACTACCAGCAGCTCCGCGAGGCACAACGCTGGGGAACCGCGCTGCATACAGCAGATGCCGTCTGGGTCTGGATGCTCAACCTGTATGAACAACTGGGGATTTGCGGACCGTTGTTTCTGCTGGCAGCCCTCGTCTGCTGCCCCCGGGTCTGGATGCCGGGACTTTTTTTGGTACTGGTACCGTTGTCAGCCATCCTGACGCATGCCGGTCCGCCCCGAACCTATCTGCCGCTCTGTGCAGCCGGAGCTCTGGTGGCCGGTGCCGCAGCAGACCGGTGCCTGCGCGGCGGTGGCCCATTCCGCCGGGCGGCAGTGCTCCTGCTGGCCGGCGCCATCACTGCAGCAACCTATTGTGCCGTCGCACCCGGATGGCGGCCGATCGACTGGCATGAAGAATTTGCCGCCATGAAATTGCTGCCGCCGGATATGCTGGTCGTGTTCCCGGCCAGTGATGGATTCCCGCTGAATTGGAACAATCAACCGGAAGCGGCAGAAGAACAGGAGCGGCGCATGCTGCACCCCGCGCCCGCCACGTTGTTCATGATACGCGGCACGCCGGGCCAGTTGAATGGTCTCGCCGCCAACGGTGCGGAAACAGTTTTGCACACGTCAGTAACGGGCCGATCCTGTGTGCTGCAGGGACTTCGAGGCACGCGATATGCTTTGCAACCGCTGTTCAAAGCACCGCCGGCCGATGCCGTGGTGATCGCCGTCCTCCGCCCCCTGCCGGATGCCGCACGGCGACAATTGGTCGCCCCTCTGATGCAGACGACGGAGTGGCTGGAGCTCAACCCCTGGCTGGCGATCAATCAGCAGGATCGCCGAAGCATGCTTCTGGCGGCCCGGATTGTCCGTCCAGATGCGTTTGCCTGGGAGGAATATCTGTCGCTCGTCCGGGGGACTGTCTGTTTCTATCAACTCTCTCCGGAGCCTGCCACACCATGACTGCCCCCTCCCCCCGTCCATCAGTACCGGCACTGGAACGCGCCATCCGTTATCTTGCCGTCCGGGGCCATTCGGAAACGGAACTTGCGGCCAAGCTCCGCCGTGCGGGATATTCCGGAGGAGAAATCTCAGCCGCCGTCGCAGAATGTCGGAGACTTGGTTTTCTCAACGACGAACTGTATGCCCGGGATTGTGCCGGAATGCTTGCCGCCAGAGGCTGCGGCAGTCGAAAAATTCTCCTGGAATTGCGCCGGCGCGGCGTCGCCGACCTTGCGGAAGAGGCAACAGCCGAGCTTGCGGAGGGAGAAGCGGACCGGGCCCGGGATTGTGCCCGTTTCAAACTCCGGCTGCTTTCCCGGGAAAACGATCCGTGCAAACGTCGGGAAAAACTGTGGCGATTCCTGCTTTCCCGCGGTTTTCCACCTGATATCGTCCGTGAAGCAGTGGAGGACGTCCTGCGGGAGCCTTCCGACTCCCTGTAACGTCCCTCCCCGGCAGCCCCCCACTTCCGGTAATGCTTCAGACCCCGGCCTGGTACTCCCGGAACGCCTCAAACATTGCCACCAGATTGGCAATCGGCGTCTGGGCCTGCACATTATGGATCGAATTGAAAACGAAACCGCCACCGTGTCCGAAGATTTCGCACCGTTCCAGCGTCTGACGCCGCACCTCTTCCGGCGTACCGAACGGCAACACATGCTGGGTATCGATTCCGGCGCCCCAGAAGGTCAGCCGATCCCCATATCGTTCCTTGAGCATGACCGGATCCATCCCGCGTGCCGAGCACTGAACCGGGTTGATGATGTCGAATCCGGATTCGATGAAATCCGGCATGAAGTCGGCCACCGCGCCGCAGGAATGCTTGAAGGTTTTCCAACCGGTATGCTGGTGAATCCAGTCGTTGACCGCACGATAATACGGCTGATACAATTCTGCAAAGGCCTCCCGGCTGCAAAACGTCGACGTCTGGGTCCCGAAATCGGTTCCACAGATAAACAACACGTCGATCCGATCGCCGGCGATCTGGCGGAATGTTTCCAGATTACGCAGGGCAATACGCAGCTGATAATCAAAAACTGCCTTGATGAATTCGGGATTGGCCACCGTCGCCATATACCAGGAGGCAATATCGCGCACCCCGCGCGGATGTTTCAACCCCGGTGCCGGCACCATGGCAATGTCTCCAAACGCCAGCCCCCCGAGTGCAGCAACCACCGCACGCTGCGACCGAGATGCGGCGGCAATCGCCTGTTCGTAGTAACGACAGTCCGCCTCCATCAGCAACCCGAATTCCTCACAGTTGTCTTCCGGATTAAGATTTTCTTCATCTACCTCCCCCTCCTGTCGGATGAGCGCATCGAAGAAATATCCACCTGCGGGCATATGCCCGGATGGAGGGGCCTCCGTATCTCCCTGCGGATAAATCCACAAACCGCCATCAGTCGCGGGCTTCACCTCAAACTGTCCTGCCACCAGTACCCGCTGTCCCCACGGGGTGGTAAATTCTTTCCAATCCTCGTTCGGAAACCCAAACATGGTCATCCGCGTCGGCACTCCGATTGTATCAATCCCCAGCACTTCCGCCAGGTCATCTTCGATCAAGCCGAGCATCTGATAAGGATCGGAAACCTTCACCGGACGCGGCTCCAGACCGTAATACTCCCGCAATCCGGCCACAATGGACACATGCATCCCCGTTACCGCAGTGGCTCCGAAATCCAATGGCACGGGACCGGAGTGGTGCGCAAGCGCCCGATTAACTTTTTCACGTGAAGTCATTATACGCTCCTGTATTTCCTCGAAAAGTTGCTCACCCGTCAGCCACGGGCACCTGCTATGCAGTCCCGAGACTTGCCGCCCCTCAGCTTTACGGCGCTCCATTGGAACCACGCCGTCCCCACCCCAGGGCATAAGGAGGATCCTCCTGATATTTTATTGCTTTCGGCGCGGCCACCGACATGCAGCCCCCCGGCGGCAACACAACTGCTGTCAAGCTACAAAAAAAGACCGCTCGTTACCGGGCGGCCTTCGATGCAGCCAATCTCAGAGAGAGATCGCTTCGCTCGGGCATTCGCCGACGCACGCGCCGCAATCAATGCATTCGGATTCCTTGACGGAGGCAGCGCCATCCTTCATTTCGATCGCACCGACCGGGCAGGCACCGACGCACGCTTCGCAACCAACGCATTTGGCGGAATCAACTTTTGCAGCCATCTTTTCGTACTCCTTCTTGAGTTTTTTTGGGGTTGATTTGCAGTTCAACTTCTCATGACTACTATACCGCATTTCCGCAGATTTGTCAAGCATTTTCCCACGATTGTAAAAAAATCCCGATTTTTCATCAAAAATCAAGCAGCTCCCCCTTGTTATTGTACTTATTAGGAATTATTATTAAAAAGAATTTATCCGGATCATAAAGAGCACAAATTCCAAGGTGAAGCGATGGCGGTTTTCGGTTGCACAGTATGCAGATTTGAGTATGATGAAAAAGTAGAGACCACTCGCTTCGAGGCTCTGCCGCCGGACTGGGTTTGCCCGGTCTGCGGCGCGCCCCGGGATCGTTACCGCCTCTTCGCCTCTCACTCTGACGAACGTAACGACAGCCCCCTTCCCGCAACAACCGACGGTGCTGAACCACCGCCTCCCCGTCGGGAGAGCGATGAGCTGGAAATCTGGATGAATGACATCCGGGAAATGGCTGCAACCGGACGGGCTCCAGAGGAAGCCATGCGTACTCGCCTTCCAGTCATCTCCTGGGACGAAATCCTGCTGCTCGGTGCACAGCTGGCCCGGCAGCCGCTGTTGGAAGAGGAACCGGTCTCCACACGAACCGTCATCGGTCCGGCAGCCCGGCGGCCGTTGGTGCTCGAACACCCTCTTCTGATAACGCACATGTCGTTTGGCGCGCTCTCCCGCGAAGCAAAAACAGCATTGGCCAAAGGCAGTGCCGCCGCCGGCTGCGGTATGAGTTCCGGTGAAGGCGGCATCCTGGAAGAAAGCATCAGCAATGCCCGCGGCTATATTTTTGAATATGTGCCGAATCGCTACAGCGTCACTCCCGAAAATCTCCGGCGGGCCGATGCCATTGAAATCAAGTTTGGGCAGTCCGCAAAACCCGGAATGGGAGGCCATCTCCCCGGCCATAAAGTCACACCGGAAATCGCCGCAGTACGTGGCTTCCCGCCGGGGACGGACATTCTCAGCCCCGCCCGATTTCCGGACATTCGGACGCCCGCCGACCTGAAATATAAAATCGATGAATTGCGCGAACTTTCCGAAGGCCGTCCGATCGGCGTCAAACTCGCAGCAGGCCATATTGAGGAAGATCTGGATTTCGCACTGGCGGGAGGACCGGACTTCATTACCGTGGACGGTCGTCCCGGCGGTACCGGATCGGCTCCGAAATATACCAAACTGGCCATGGGGATTCCAACAATTTTCGCCCTCTCCCGGGCCCGGAAACACCTGGACCGGCGAGGAGCGGAAAACGTTTCCCTGATTATTACCGGCGGCTTCCGGATTCCCCCTGATTTCATCAAAGCCCTGGCGATGGGTGCTGATGCCGTGGCCATTGGTACCGCGGCATTGATCGCGCTCGGCTGCCAGCAGTTTCGGATGTGCAACCGGGGCACCTGTCCCATGGGGATCGCCTCTCAGGATCCGGCGCGACGCCAAATGTTTGATCCGGACGCGGCAGCTCAACGTCTGGCCCATTTTCTCCAGGCATCCACTGCGGAAATGAGGCGATTCGCCCGAATGACCGGAAAAAATGATATTCACAAACTGGGAATTGAAGATTTGTGCACTTGCAATTCCGAGATTTCGAATTACACTGATATCAGGCATGCATGACCGCGCCGCGGAGCTGCCCGTATCCCAACCCATAAGGAGGCAATGAAAGAAATGAAGTCAATCAAAGGGACCGAAACCGAAAAGAACCTGCTGAAGTCGTTTGCCGGAGAATCGCAGGCACGGAATCGCTACACGTTCTTCGCCAGTCGCGCCCGCAAGGAAGGCTATGTCCAGATTGCTGATATTTTTGCCGAAACAGCCGATCAGGAAAAAGAACATGCGGAACGCTTCTTCAAATTCCTGGAAGGCGGCTGTCTCGAAATTACCGCAGCATTCCCGGCGGGCGTGATCGGCACGACCGAGGAAAACCTGAAAGCCGCCGCCGGCGGGGAATATGAAGAATGGCATGATCTCTATCCCTCCTTTGCCGCCAAGGCGCGTGAAGAAGGGTTTCCGGCCATCGCCTATGTCTGGGAAAGAATCTGTGTGGCGGAACGCCAGCACGAACACCGTTACCGTGGCCTGCTGGCCAATATTGAAAACGGAACGGTCTTCAAAAAAGACAAACCGATCGTATGGCGCTGCCGGAATTGCGGCTATCTGCATGAAGGTCCGGAAGCACCGGAATCCTGCCCAGCCTGTGCGCATCCCCAGGCCTATTTCGAAGTCCTCGGAGAAAACTGGTAAGGATTCCTGCGCGTTTGTGATTAAAACCTGTACGGTTCACGGTTCCGGCTTCCGCCGGAGCCGTTTTTTTATTACCACAATCCATTGTTCAACAAAAGGTTGCGATTCATTTTTCAAAAAACATGAAAATCTATTTAAAAAGTGTTTGTTTTTTAGTTTAAAATAGGTTATAATAGCACTATCCCCCCTCCCCGTCTGGAAGGGGAAACAAGTCAAAACAGCGAGGATTACTTTCTAAAATATTTCATATTAACAACCGGGGACTCCCCCTCAAGTCGGAAGGAGCACTATGTATCTGCTGGACTGGTTTATCGTAATCATCCCGTTGCTGGTCGTTATCTGGATTGCAGTGAAGACTCAGAAATATACAACAGGAGTCTCCGATTTTCTGACCGCAGGACGGGTGGCCGGCCGATATGTAGTCGCAGTGGCAGGAGGCGAAGCGGCGCTGGGATTGATCAGTGTCGTGGCCATGATTGAAATGTATTACAACTGCGGTTTCGGTGTCAGCTTCTGGAGTCGCTTGACCACGCCACTGGCTCTGATTTTCGCCCTGACCGGGTATTGCGCCTATCGCTTCCGGGAAACCCGGGCAATGACGATGGGACAATTTCTGGAAATGCGTTACAGCCGCTCTTTCCGACTGCTTGCGGCGGTACTGCAATCCATATCGGGCATTTTAAACTATGCCATATTCCCGGCGGTAGGGGCTCGCTTTCTGATCTATTTCCTGGATCTTCCGGTCAAGGTCAATCTTTTCGGATGGATGTTTCCCACCTTCGGGCTGGTGATGATCGCCTTTCTCTCGGTGGCGCTGGCAATCGTCATTCTGGGCGGACAGGTAACCATCATGGTAACGGACTGCGTTCAGGGGCTCCTCAGCTATCCCATGTACGTAGTGGTGGTTGCCTATATTCTCTATCGCTTTTCCTGGTCGACGGAAATGGCGCCGACGCTGCTGGATCGCCCTGCGGGAGAAAGCTTCCTGAATCCTTACGACGTCCAGAAATTGCGGGACTTCAATTTATTTTACGTATTCGTCGGCATGTTCTCCTCAGTGGTGAACCGGATGTCCTGGTCAGGAACCCAGGGGTATAATGCCGCCGCCGCCACACCGCATGAACAGAAAATGGGGGGATTGCTCGGCACATGGCGCGCCGGTTTTTCCGTAATGATGTATGTACTGCTGGCGGTGGCCGCCTATACCTATTTGAATCATGCTGATTTTGAGGATCATGCCCGCATTATTCACCGGGAACTGGCCATTAAAACCACCGCGGATATTACCTCCGGCAATCAGTTTGACAACGTGCGGACAGATATTCTCAAGCAAGTGGAAGGCGCCGACCCGGAGTATGCCGAAGGATACCACGACATTGCCAAATCCGCTATCTCCGCAGTAGACAAACGCCAGGCACAGTCCTTCGAAACCATTTACGGTCAAATGCTGGTTCCTCTGGCTCTGCGGGAAATGCTGCCAATGGGAGTAACCGGCGTCTTCTGTGCAATCATGATCTTCTTGCTGGTCAGCACAGATACCACCTATATGCACAGCTGGGGCAGCATCATTGTACAGGATCTGATCCTGCCGCTGCGGAAAAAGCCGTTTACACCGAAACAACAGCTGCTGCTCTTGCGCATTGCCATTTCCGGGGTGGCGGTATTTGCCTTTATCTTCTCTTTCTTCTTCGCACAGCTGGACTATATTCTGATGTTTTTCGCCATCACCGGTGCAATCTGGTCCGGCGGAGCGGGGCCGTGCATCGTGCTGGGACTGTATTGGCGCAAGGGTACAACGGCAGGTGCGTTTGCGGCGTTGCTCGCAGGATCGACGCTGGCCGTGGCGGGAATTCTCTGCCAACAGCTATGGGTGACAGACATCTATCCCTGGCTGGTGGAAACAGAAATGCTGGATTCCGTCGCCTGGGTGTTCGGTGCGGTGACAGCGCCGTTTTATCCGTATCTTGACTGGACCGTCACCCCACATCGGTTTCCGATCAACTCTCAGGAAATCTTCTTCATCTCGATGCTTACCTCCATTTCTCTGTATGTCGGAGTCTCCTTGTTGACCTGCCGCAAAGACTTCAATATGGACCGCCTGCTGCACCGCGGCATCTACAGTGAAAGCGGCAAGGTAGTGGAAAAAACCCCGTTGACGCTGCGCGGCATGCTGGGAAAACTGCTTGGGATTACCAATGAATACACGCGCGGAGACCGGATTCTGGCCTGGTCTGTTTTCCTTTACTCTTTTGTCTACATGTTCCTGCTGACATTTGTCGGCGTGATCGTCTGGAACCTGATCTCTCCCTGGCCGAATGAATGGTGGGCCCATTATTTCTATGTGACCAGCGTGCTCGTGGCAGGGATCATCGGGCTGGTGTCCACCGTGTGGTTTTCCATCGGCGGCACCCGGGATCTGATTCAGCTGTTTGACCGATTAAAGGAAAAACGTGAAAATGTACTGGATGACGGCCGGGTCATCGGCCATGTTTCCGCTGCCGATCTGGCACAGATGGAACAAATAGACGGGAAAAAGCAGGAATAATTCTTCGCATTTTCCGACGGCGCCCCTGCGGCGCCGTTTTTTTATCATGCAAAGCGGCAATATCCTGTACGGATTGCACAAAAATCAATCGCCGGTCAGTTGAAATCAGAAAAAAAAGAGATATACTATTCCCGGGAGTTGATCGCGATTCCACAAATAATCGAACCGATGGCTCTTCTCAACCTTCCGGGCTTATGTATTGCGGCTTTCCGGAAGAATAACCGAAGACGACACGCCGGCACTGACCGGCCAACATAAAAGGGGAAAATGAAGATGAAAAATTTGGCGATGATGATGGCTCTGACACTGCTTGCCGGTGGCTTCCTGATGGGATGCGGAGAAAAAGTGGATGAAAACCGCCCGGTGGAGGAAATCCGGCAGGAAGCCGCGAAACTGGATGCCGCGGCATTGCAGAAGAAAATTGATGCCTACAAGGCTGCGATCGAAGCGAAATCCGCTGAATTGAAGAAAGTTGCCGATGAAGTCAAGGCGATTCCACTGACTGAAATCGCCAGTGAAAAATCCAAGAAACTGGCAGAAGAAGTCAAGCAGTTGACGGAATCTATCGACAAATTGAAAGACGGCATGGCGGCTTATGCCGAAGCTCTGACGGCAAAAAAATAACCAGCAAAAGACGGATGCGCATGATGAAAAAATGGTTATTGGCGACCCTCCTGGTGCTGAGTGCCGGGCTGCTGAAAGCTGATGTATCTGTCGGCTACTGGTTTGATTGTCCCCAGGAAATGACTGCGGCCAATGTGGACGGAGTGCGTTTCGGCCTGCCGGTTTCCGCCGGAAACGGGACAGTGGATGGGGCAGAGCTTTCGCTGCTGCTGAGTGCGACACGCAATGTGGATGGTCTGCAGTTTTCTCTGCTGGGAGCCAACATCGGCGATTTTGTGGATGGAGCGCAGATCGGCTATCTCAATTTGGTAAGCAGCGAGCTGCAGGGAAGCCAGTGGGGCTTTTTCAACCACTCGCCCCAAAGAGGCTGGCAGATCGGCCTGGTTAATTGCTGCACCGGCAATGCCCAGTTTCAGCTCGGCCTGGTAAACTACAATGCCGAAGGCTGGTTGCCGGTTACGCTTCTGGTCAATTTCGGCCGTGATACCTTCAAGGACTAAAATAAAAGGCAACGTCACCGATTCCGGTGGCGTTGCCGTACTACGGAAGCCGACATGCTGACTGCCGCAGCAGTAGCTGAATTATCCGATATTATATTTCTCTCTCTGCCGGATTGCGAGCGCAGTCTGGAGAGAGTTGGCCTGCATCTGGACTGGAACCGTATTGATGAGGCTATGCAGCAGCCGGACCGATCCCGTCAGGATCTGGTCCGGCTGATTGCCTCCATGCTCCCGGCGGACTGGAGCCAACACCGACTGGCGGCATCCAAAATCTGCGCCCTGCTCCATGCCAGAAACGGCACGGATGCGGCACAACGCAACGGTTGGAGTCTGCGAGACCTGTTGTTGTTGTTGCAGGAGCGGGACGGAGGCCCGATGGCATTGCTGTCCCTGTGGCAAGCTCTGGAAGAATACTGGACCGCCAGTCATTCCGGCAATGCCGCGGCAGTCGCCGCTCTTCATCGTCAAACTTATCAGCACTGGCAGAAACGTCATTCTGCTGAGCTGTGTCCGCCGAAGGAGAGTTCTCCTTCATGCCAATCATTAAACAACAGGTAATCAATCATGAGTCAGAAACTGGTAGATCGACTGGGGATTCAAAGCTGGTGCTTCCGCAAATACAAGGAGCTGGAACCGCTGTTGACAGACCTTAAAAGCTGTGGTGTGGACCGGTTGGAAATCTGTGGTGCGCATGTAAACGTCCTCGGTGACACGGCCGGAGCCATTCAGGCCTGCCGGAATGCAGGGGTTGTGCTTTCCGGATTCGGCGTATACACATTTGGTCCGAATGAAGCGAAGTGCCGGGCGGCGTTCGAATTCGCCGCGGCGGCGGACATTCCAGTTATCAGCGCCCATATTGAACTGGAAGCACTGGACATGCTGGAACGGCTGTGTGAGGAATATGGAAAAAAACTGGCACACCACAACCATGGCCGGAAACATCGTTACGGTTCCTTGACAATGATTGATGACATTTTCCGGCGGAGCTCTCCGAATATCGGACTCTGCCTGGATACGGCGTGGATGCTGGACAGCGGCGAGGACCCGCTGGCGGTGGCCCGCCAGTACCGGGAACGGTTGTATGGCCTGCACCTGAAGGATTTCGTCTTTGACCGCGCCGGGAAACCCTCCGACGTAGTGGTCGGCACCGGCAATCTGGATCTTCCGGGACTGGCGCATTTTCTCAATGAAATCGAATACGACGGCTATCTTACCATTGAATACGAAGGAGACGTGGATAATCCGGTCCCGGCGCTGCAATCCTGCGTAAAAGATGTGAAAGCCGCATTGCTGCGCTGAGAATAAACAAGCAAAGATTACAATACCATCGCCTTTTCGAGCTCTCAAGCCGGAAAGGCGATTCTTTTTCCGGTCATCATTATGTAAAACAACCGGCATCCAGAAAAATTCATTTTCTCATGATCGATTCTCCCGGAAAACGGCCTGTCGTTCCTCCCTTATTTTTTTACCTCATCCGGCCACTCTGAAGCCCCTGTCGTCCTATACTCTGGCAAGTATTTTTCATGGCAGAAATCATCTTGAAAAAAAAATTTTTCATTTTTTATTTTTTTGCTAAAATAATTACCACCTCTTTTGCGTTTGCACCTTACGACGGGAGGATGGAAGTCTTGCATTCGCTTGCATTCAAAGGCATCGTATCCCATACAAGGAACAGATTTTTCAGGTACATTTATTAACTTTATCATATATGGGGCCCATGATACGATGAATTTACAAAAGTTGCTTCTCAGCCAGACCATGTTGATGCTGTTCCTAGTCGGTGCCTTGTTCAGTTCCGCGGCTGCGGAAGAAACGGCTTCCCCCCCTGCTGCTCCACCGACGGAATCCGGTCGCTCCCGTTTTGCCGAGGCCAGAGAACGGCTTGCCGCCCAGTTGAAGGAGAAATTTCCTCAGGAATATGCCGAGTTGGAACAACTTCAACAAAACGATCGTCGTGCCGCCATGCGTAAGATGATGGAACTGGCCCAGAAAGCCGGGCTGGAAATACCATTCGGAGCCGGCCGGAACCGCGGCCCGGGCAGTATGATCCCCGCTCAGCCTGATCAAACACAGCTCTGGCAGGAATTTCTGAATAAAATCAAAGAGAAATTTCCGACAGAATACGAAGAGGTGGCCAAACTCCTTCAGACGGATCCGAACAAGGCTCTGGAAAAACTCAAAGAACTTGCAGCACAAGCTGGCTTGGAAATACCGGAAGGTTCTCCGGAAGACGCGACCCGGATTCAATCCCCGCGTAATCGGAACCGTTTCATGGTAGCTCGCGCGGAACGGATTCTGCGCCGGGAAGAGCCGGAAAAATACGCACAGTGGACCGCCTTGCGCAAAACCGACCCGGATGCTGCCCGGGAGTTTTTCCGAAACATGGTGCAGGAAGCCGGTCTGACACTGGATATGCTCAATGCGCCTGATCCGCACCCTCAACGTGTTGAAGTATTCGCCTTCTCCGACAAGGATCTGGAAGAACAGTACAGCCAGCAGTCCACTGCCGGTTCCAGCAATCGCAACTATCGTAATTACTTCCGTGGCCCCCGCGGTGGATTCCCGCCGCCCCCGCTGCAGCGATGACAACAGGAGGAAGGTTTTTTCATCATGCGACTTTTCGGTGCAACCGAGTATTTGACCATCACCATCGGCGTCGATCAGACGCTGCGCGGGGCACGCTTCCGGAAAAAGAAAATGCCGGAAGTCTGCGCCTTGGCCGTTGTTCCTCCTGATGAACGCCCCTTGCCCGAGCGACTGGCAGCCCTCGGCCAACAACTCAGCTGGGGCCGCGACCAGATTCTTCTGATCGCCCCGAGCACCCCGGGCGCGGTATTCTTTAAAATGAAAACCGCGACTATGAATAAAAAAGAACTGGCCTCTGCTCTGGAATTCGAAGTGCCACAGCATATTCTGCGCCAGGGAGTGCCCATCCAGACGGAATTTGTTTCCGTGCCATGTGGAGAAGACCAACTGGAGCTGTCGGTATGGAGTACACCGGCGGCAGAACTGGAGCCGCTTTTTCAGGCACTGACGGAATTGAAGTGGAAGGCGGATGCAATTCTGTCGCCCTATCTGGCATTGACGGCGTCATCCTCCGGCGATGTTGCGGCCTACTTTCCCGAATTTGATCCGGAGTTTTTCTGGCAGGGAGATGCCTTTCACCCGGTCGATTCAACGCAACAGCCGGACAATGCACCTCTGCTTGCAGAGATACGGGAACATTTTCATTTTCAACAGGAAGCGGATATTGCAGCCGCCAAGGATTATCTGCCGGCCCTGCTTCTTGGCAAATTTGCCATGCAACCGGATTTCAACGGGAAACACCAGTATCTGGAAATTGTGCCCCGCCCTCTGAAACCGCAACGACTGCGGTCGCAGTTGCGTCTGGCTCTCATCCTCGGCTCAGCCTTTGTCCTGTGTTATCTGGGCAATTCGTTTGACTCCATCCGCAATTACAATCGGGAATACAACCAGCTGAAACGCGAAGCCGCGTCCCTGAAAACCAAAACCACGACGCTGCAACGCCGGATGAACGCCCGTAACAAGGAATTAAAGGAAATGACCCGGATTCTGGATATGAATCTGGAGCAGCGTGATCTGATTCCCCGGCTCGGGCAGCTTTCCGAGGCCCTGCCGGACAACGTGCTGGTCACCAATCTCCGGGTGAATGAAACCAGTATCGACGTCACGATGAACACCGCGCAGGAAAATCTTGATCTGGCGGAATCTCTGCGTAAGATTTCCGGCTTCAAGGTAGGCACTTTACAGAATCGCAAAGTGAGTGATACCCTGACCACCATCACCCTGAAATTGAATCGCCAACAGGAGAAGAAATGAGTACGGGCGCTAAATTCATGTCCACGACCAAAGGCAAGGTCACCTTCTGCGTCGGCGGACTATTGTTTTCATTGATGATGTTAGCATTTTCCATGGACTTTTCCATCAGCAGCCTGATCCCCAACGAGTCCGTGCTCGATAATCTGCGCCGGGAGCAGAAAAAAGCTACCGCGGCCTGGGAGACTCAGGAAGCGCGGGAACGGGAATTCAATGCTACGGAAAAGCGCTATCATGCCTTGATTGACACCGCATGGCTGGAATCCCGCGACGGCTCACCGGATGTCGAGCTGCCCAAACGCATCAATGCCGCAGCCATGAAATTGCCGTTGGAGTTGCAGAATGTCACTGCTGTTCGCCGAACGCGGTTGAACGATCAGCTGTTTCTCCTGGAAATGGATGTCAATACCTATGCTACCATGGATCTGCTGACGGCGTTCTGGAATGAATTGCGTAATATGAATCCTCCTTTTTCCTGGAAACGGATCGATATTCGTCCGGAAGTGGTTCAAAATTCCGATCAGATTTATTTCAGTGGCACGCTCCGCGTCATCGGCCGTACGGAAGAAACCGTGACGGCACCCAACCCCCGGAAGGAAACTGCCCAATGAAAGCGTTCCTGATGATCTTGAATTTATGTCTCGTCCTCGGCCTCGTCTGGCAGGTTTCAGGTTTTTTCAAAAAAGAAGAACCGGAATTGGCTGTTGTCCGCAAGGATCGTAAAAGTACGTCTGTTCAAAATACAGCAGCCACAGCAAAAGGGTCCGCACTGCCGGATTACGAGGATGCAGTCCTGTCGGTGAATCGGAAAAATATCTTTGACCTGAACCGCTGTCCGGAAACTCTTTCCGCCCGCGGCGGCTCGCAGATCGCCCTGCTGGGCACTTACACGGTCGGCCCGCTCCGGGGGGCGATTTTCAAACAGAGCCAGCAGGTCCGTCGGGTGCCATACGGACCGATGATCAATCGCGGCGGTCGCCAGCAGCAGCAGACTCGACAGATCCCGCTGAAACGTTTCGTCAAGTTGGGAGAAACCTTGGAAAACGGCTACACTCTGACTGAAGTATATCCCAATAAAGTGGTTCTTTCCCGCGGTGGTGGCACCACGGAAATGTATCTCGAACGGGCTTCCACCAATTCGCCGGCCTCTTTGGCGGCAGCCGCAGCAGCAGCCCGGCGGGCCCGTCCCAGCGCACAACAGGTTCAAACCACGATGATGAGACAGCAGCTGCAAATGATGCGCCAGTTGATTCAGAATACCAACCGGCAGGGTGGCGGCAGCAATAACCGCAGTACCAGAAGCAGATAAAAACAGGATATTAATGTCAATCATGACCAATATAACAGGGAAAAAAACCATGCTCCTCCAACTCCTCAACCGCCGGCCCTGGCTGCTGCGCGGAGTCAACGTGTTTGCGCTCTCACTGTTTGTGTTCTCCATGAACGGCTGCGCCTATCTGCAATCGCTGGAAAATCCGGAGGAAAATAAAAACGAACCGGAAAATAAATTCGACTTCATCGAACGAAATAAAGCGCAACATTACGTCGCACCGGACGCCGGCGCTCCGGATGAAATCGGGATCGGTAAATCCGCCGACAATGAAAAGGTCGAACAACAGACCAAGGACTTCAACCGCCCCACCCCCAAAGAACGGGATGACAAGGTCAAAAATCGCGATCTTGCACCACGTTTCTATGAAGATTTCATCGTCCTGGACGGCGATCAGGAGCTGGACGTGGCTTTGACTTTCAACTCCACGCCACTGGTTGATACCCTGCCCGCATTCGCCGATATTCTCGGATTCAATTTTACCGCGGACAGCGAAATCAGAAGTTCCGTCACCATTAATCTCAATTCCCGTATGACCCGGCGGGAACTGTGGGAAACCTTCGACAGCATGCTCAAAGTTGCCGGTGTCAGCGCCATCAAAAACGGCCAGCTGCTCAACATCATGCCGATCACCAAAATTCCGGCGCAGGCGGCCCTGCGCGTCGGCAATCGTTATGACGGCGGCAGTGAAGTCATCACCCGCACCATGGAAAATGTCGCCAGCCGGGAAGCAGTCATTCAGCTGCGCCCCTTTCTGACGAAATCCGGCGCTGCCATTGATGTCACCCGGACCAATACCATTCTGGTCAGCGACGATGCCACCAATATTCCCAAACTCAAGGAAATTCTGGATCTGATCGACCAGGCGGGACGCCAGAACTGGCCACGGACCATTATTTACTGCAACAATGTCAAACCCTCCAAAATGGCCCAGGAGCTGACGGAAATCCTGCCGGTTCTGGGATTCCCGATTACCTTGTCCACGGATCGTACCGAAACCCCGGGCTCCATCCGCCTGACCAGTGTCGATCGTCTCCAGATTCTGGTGGCCACGGCTGCCAATGAGGAAGCCATTAAGGAAGTAACCGACTGGGCCGCCTTACTCGACAGTGCAGACGCCTCCGACCAGGAGCGTCTTTACATCTACAAGGTAGCCCACGGGAAAGCCCGGCAGCTGGCTCAGGCTCTGACAGTAATTTTCGCCACGCAGGGAACCGCCATGACGGTCGATTCCGGTACAGGTAATCAGCGCAATGAAGCACTCAATGCTCAGGCGACCCGTCAGGTCAATCAGACGATTACAGCCCAGAACCGTTATTCCACCAATAATATGCCGATCACCCAGGTGGACAAGGCTTCCAGCGTATTCGACACCCCGCTGCGGCTGTTCGCCGACGGTGTGCAGAACCGGCTGGTCATCCGCACCACTCCGCGTACCTACGCCATGGTCAAAGCCATGCTGGACCGGCTGGACGTGGTACCGGCCCAGGTGCTGCTGCAGATTCTGGTAGTGGAAATTACGCTGAATGACAGCAATGAGTTCGGCATCAACTTCAATGCCGTAGGAGGCAACAACGGCACCGGAGTTTCCACCGGCGGCGACTTTACGGGAACGCCTGCGACTACCACCGACCCCAATGGATTCACCTTCTCCGTTTTCAACGAAAAGAATCCGGATGAGAAATTCGCCACTCTCCATGCACTGGCCGGTCGCGAAAACATCAAGGTTATCTCCACCCCGCAATTGGTGGTTACCAGCAATACGGAAGCCACCATTCAGGTGGGTCAACGGGTCCCCCTCTTGACGGCGGACTATACCAATGTCGATTCCCAGCAGGGAGCGATCAGCCGGTCGTATGATTATGAAGATACCGGGATCATTCTGGAAATTGTTCCGCAAGTTACCAGCCGTGACCTGATCGCACTGGAAATCAAGCAGACGGTCTCGGAAGCAGTCAAAAACACCATCACCAGCGCGGCCGACACCCCGGTCATCAACCAGCGAATGCTGGAAACCACCATGACCATCACCAATGGCCGTACCATGGTTATCGGGGGCATGATTCAGGAAAAGAACACTGATACTCTGGCTTCGGTGCCGATCGTTTCCGGCATTCCGTTCCTGCGGCGGGTCTTCGGAAATACGAGTCAGTCGGTGAATCGTACCGAACTGCTGGTTCTGATCACCGGTTACATTATTGATGAAAAGAGCCCGGTCGAAGACATGCTCAAACGCTACAATAATTCGGTCAAGGCGTTGAGCGTCTTTGAAAATGAACTGGAAGAACAGCACAAGATGGACTTGGCTCAAGCCCGGCGCGCTCAGGCGGAACGGGCTAAAAAAGAGGCGGAAGCCGCCAAAATCAAGGCGGAAAATGAAGCCATGGAAAAAGCAGCAAACGCTCAGGCCGCCGCCAAGGAAATGGTGGAAAAAGAAGTAGCCGCACGGGAAGCTGCAACAACGACCGTGGACCAGAAACAGCAAGTCCCAGCAGAAACAAAAGCGGAAGCAGAAGCAGCCGCCATTGCCAAAGCTCAGGAGGCAGCGGCCAAAGAGGCCGAAGCGAAAGCCGCTGCGGAAGCGGCAGCACAGGAAGCGGCAGCCCGGGAAGCGGCAGCTAAAAAGGAAGCGGAAGTCAAAGAGATGGTCGCCAAGGAAGTAGCCGCCAGAGAGGCAGCGGTTCAAAAAGCAGCACCGGAAGCTCCGGTCAAAGAAAAGGTCCCCGCCACTCCGCAGCAGACGCCTGAGACGACCAATCCGGCGGCAGTCGTGCCTGCCACTCAGCCGCTCCCCAAGGCAGAAGCTCCTCAGGAACCGGCCAAGGAGAATCCTCCTGCTTCCCCGCAGCAGACGCCTGAGATGACCAATCCGGCGGCAGCCGTGCCTGCCACTCAGCCGGAATCCCGGACGGAGGCGAAACAATGAGTCTGCCGGAACCGCAGAAAACACCACAGCAGCGCCTGAAGGAATACCTGACGGATCATTATCAGGACTACGCCGGTCTGCTGGCGGAGAACACTCCCCGCAATGCAGACCGGAAACTGCTGGCCGCCGGTCAGTTGACGGAACCGGAGCTGTTGGCGTTATACAGTCGTTTTTTCGAACTGCCGATCGCGGATGAAGAAGAGATCGGCGAACCGGAAATTTACCCGGGGCTCTCTCCGGAAGCGCTGAATGCGAATTTATTTCTTCCCTTTGACTGGGATGAAGATTCCATGCGGATTCTGGTGTCCGATCCGTATTCCCTGGATAATCAGCGCTACCTGATCAGCCGAGCCATCAATCTGAAGTGCCGATTTGAACTGGTTCGCCGCTCGTTTCTGGAGCGTCAGCTCAGCAAAACCGGACAGCAGGAAGAAGAAGACGATACAGTCAACGCCGGTGCGGAAGATGAAAATACGCTGCGCACCATGGCCGGAGAAGCACGTATTGTGCGTCTGGTCAACGACATCTTCAATCGCGCCATTGACCTTGGAGCTTCCGACATTCACGTCGAGCCCGGAGAAATTTCTGTTTCGGTCCGATGCCGGGTTGATGGTGTCTTGACTGAAATCATCAATGTCCCGCGCTCACAATTCCCGGCAATTGCCTCCCGTATCAAGCTGATTGCCGGACTTAACATCGCAGAAAGTCGTCTACCTCAGGACGGCCGAACCAATATCCAGCTCGGCCGCATGAAACTGGATATGCGTGTCAGTACCATTCCGATCCTGACCGGCGAAAGTATCGTGCTGCGTCTGCTCAACAGCGAGGCGATTACTTTTGACCTGAAGTCCCTGGGGATGGACGCAGCCATGCTGCAGAAATTTGACAAAATGATCCAGATTCCGCATGGAATCATCCTCGTGGTCGGACCAACCGGGAGCGGGAAAACCACCACTCTCTACAGCGTGATTGCCCAGCTGAACGACCAGAAGAAAAAGATCATCACTGTGGAAGACCCCGTCGAATACAAAACCCCCGGGTTGTGCCAGATGCAGGTCAATTCCAAAATCGGCGTTACATTTGCCTCCGGTCTCCGTTCCATTGTGCGTCAGGACCCGGATATCATCCTGGTCGGGGAAATCCGCGACAAGGAAACCGCTGACATCGCCATCAATGCCGCTCTGACCGGCCACCTGGTTCTCAGTACCCTGCACACCAATGACGCAGTAGGGGCAGTCACCCGCCTGATTGATATGGGAGTGGAAGGATTTCTGGTAGCCTCGGCACTTTACGGAGTGCTGTCGCAGCGACTGGTACGCAAAATCTGTACCTCCTGTCAGGGGACCGGTCATGGTCCGGACGGCGGAAAATGCCGCCGCTGCAACGGAACCGGATTCAAAGGCCGCTGCGGCATCTTCGAGCTGCTGCACATGGATGATGAACTCCGACGGGCAGTCAATGTCAACGCCCCAAGCTCTGAACTGGAAAAAATCGCAGTGAAAAACGGTATGATTCCTCTGCGGGATGACGGTCTGGCCAAAGTCAAGGCCGGCATCACTACGCTGGAGGAATTGAGCCGGAGCACCGCGGAGGTTTGAGAACCGCATTATGCCGAGATACAAATACATAGCTGTTCCGGTCAACGGCGGCGAACAACGGGAGATGATCCTGGAGGCGGACAATACAGCTGAAGCGCTCAGCAAATTGCGCAGCTGTTTCATGACGCCGGTGCGCTACCTCGGTGAAGAGGGAGGAGCTTCCTTTGGGTTGGCCCTGTTCGGCCACAAACGCGCCGACGGTTACGAGTTCACCAGCCAGCTGGCGCCGTTGCTTTCAGCCAATATTCCGCTGGAACGGGCGCTGGCCATTATCGCAGAAAGCAGTTCCGATGAAGCTATGCGGGAACTGGGCCTCTCTTTGCGGCAGGGACTGCATGAGGGGAAAAAATTTTCCGACCTCATCCGCTCCTGCGGCAACACCTTTCCCAGTTTCTATCCCAATCTGATTGAAACCGGTGAAGAAACCGGCTGTCTACCGGAAGTTACGGAAGAGTTGCGCCGCTTCATGTCGGAAAGCAAGGAGACGCGGGACTTCATCATCTCCAGCTCCATTTATCCATCGGTGGTACTGGGAATTACGGTGGTCGTGGTAATTGTCATGTTCACCATTTTCGTACCGCGTTTTGCAGTAATTTTTTCAGATATGGGGCGGGAACAGCCGCCGCCGATGGTTTTTTTGATGACCATGAGTACGGTGTTGAGCCACGCCTGCTGGCTGGTGCCGCTTTGCGCGGCAGGCGCCTGGTTCGGAGCCAAAGCTTACATGGGAGCCGCCCAATTCCGGGAATGGCGCAGTGCCCTGCTGACCCGGATTCCGGTCTTCGGAAAAATTCTGGTGGAAGTAGAAGTGGGACGCTTCATCCGGACTCTGGCGATCCTGATCTCCAATCATGTGGATATCATCAAAACCGTGCGAATCTCGGAAAAAGTGATCCAGAATCAGGTCATTCGCGACAGCTTCTCCACGCTGGAGCCGAAGTTGCGCGGGGGCGAAAAACTCTCCGCCGCCCTGGCCGGAAATGCTTTTCTGCCCCCCGGGCTGGCCTCCAAAGTCCGCGTCGGCGAAGAATCCAGCTCGGTCGGACCGATGCTGACCCGGAGCGCCGAACATCTGGAGGAAGGGACCCGCAGGAAAATCAAGCGACTGCTCAGCCTGTTCGAGCCGGTGGTCATCGTCTTTCTGGCACTTATGGTACTGGTGGTGGTGGTCTCTATTTTTCTTGCGATTATGGAAATCAATCAGGTTGACTAGTATATTATTTCAGACACTCAAATACCGGGAAGGAGCCCTGCTATGAAAAAGAAACTTCTGAAACGTAATCTGTTCACCTTGATCGAAGTGGTGGTGGTGATTGTCATTCTGGTGATGCTCGCCTCGATCGCCACTCCGCTCTACTTCAAACACGTCAGCAAAGCGAAACGCGATACTGCCAGAACTCAGCTGAAGCTGCTGGATCAGGCCCTGATGGACTATAAACTTGACGTCGGGCACTATCCCGAAACCGCCGACGGCCTCCAGATGCTGGTCGAAAACGTCACTCAGGAAGAAAAATGGGACGGTCCCTACATCAAACCGTCTGTCCCCAAAGATCCCTGGGGCAATGACTATGTTTATGTTTGCCCGGGCGAGCACGGCGATTATGACCTCTCCAGCTACGGTGCCGACGGCCAGCAGGACGGTGAAGGCGAAAACGCCGACGTGAACAACTGGGAATAATGATCTGCCATGCGGCTGTACCGCTCCTTTACCCTGATTGAACTGGTGGTGGTGACCGTAATCACGGCACTGGCCATCGGGCTGGCCGCGAACACGCTGCGGCAGCGCTCCGGCCCGGCCCAGTTCGATCAGGCGGCGCGGGAATTCCGGCAATTCTGTACCGCCACCCGTTCGCAGGCGATGGAGCTGGGACGCGACCGGGTGGTGTATTATTATTTCAATGACCGCACCTTCCGCTCAAGCGATCCGGAAAAAACACCGCCGCCCCGGGAGGAAGAAACCATCATTCTTCAGGAGGTCCCTGAAGAATATCGCAACGACACCGACAATCCGGAATCGGAAAACTATGTCGCTCCCCCCAATTTTGCCTCATTGAAATGGCGGATTCCGGAAGATTACCAGATTCGAAACGGCGGAGCGGACGAGCTGGAATACGCAGATTCATTATTTGAAAATGATGACGAGGATCTGGAATGCGTGGAAGTGTTCCGTTTTTTCTCCGATGGTGGAGCGGCAGGGGAACTGTTGTTTACGCTGCAGTTCAAAAAGTGGGCGAAAACATTCCGGATTTCGCCTCTGACCGGCCGTATTCTGGAAGAAGAAAGCGAGGCACATGAATGACCCGCCGCCGTTGTAAAAGACCGTTGACTCTGGTAGAAGTCGTCGTTTCCATGGCGATTCTGGCACTGTCACTGGTGCCGTTTCTGTCCCTGGCCAACTCGGCGCAGCTGCGCATGGCAAAAGCCCGGGAAAAATGGATCCGTTTTCACATGCTTTCTCAGGCGGCGGAATACCTGATGCTCCAGGAAATGGAGGATCCGGAACTGCCGGGACCGGATTTTTTCGATTATCCCGGTTATAAAATCATGTGCGAATACAAAACGGTCGAGGATCTCCCGGAGGACTTGACCGGTTTGCTCGGCCAGGCCGAACTGCAATGCTGCGTCATCGAACTGGTGGATACCAATACAGGAGAAGTAGTGGACACCCTTTACATCGACAGGATCAACTATGACGAAATCAATGAAGAATAGAAGACGGCATGGTTTTTCGCTGGTCGAAGTGATTGTTGCCACCGCGCTGCTTTCTCTGGTGGGCATGATCATTGCGGTATCGGTTCATACCTTCAACCGCAGTTACAGCAAGGCCCAGAAAGTCAGTCAATGGCTGGAACGCAATCAAGCGCTGGACCGGATTGCGGAAAACACCTTGCGTTCCGCCATCCCCTTTACCTGGCCGAATACTGACACGGGAGAAGACGAAATCGTTTTCGAAGGCGAAGAAAATGAATTATGGCTGACCGCCCAGAATCGCAGCTATGGTAAACAGGGAGCTTTCCGATTCGTGCGCATCTACCAGGAGGATGACCAGCTGCTCTGTGATTATTCCACGACTCCGCTGCTGCCCTGGCTGGAGCTGGAAGATCAGGAATACGAAACGGAACTCATTACTGACGGTGTTATGCAGATCTCCTTTCTGTATGGGGACTATGAGGATAATGAGCTCAAATGGTATGAAAACTGGGATGAGGAGGAACACGACGGATTCCCATTGGCCATTCAGCTGACTGTGGAATGGCAGGACGGTACGAAAGAACGCTGGCTCCGCCGAACCGCCGGAACCAGTACCAATACAGAATACCTGACCGGTACAACTCCGGGAGGCAGCACCTCATCCTCCGGAAACTCCGGCGGCGGTTCAGGAGGAGGACGACAGTGAAACATACAGCAGCCATTTCCTCCGGCCGAGAAGACGGCGTAGCGCTGGTATCGGTGTTGTGTTTGCTGACCACCGCCGGATTACTGGTGAGTGCATTGGTGGCGGTTTCTCGCATCAGTACACTCAACGTCGCAAGTTTCACGGACCTGATGCGCTCGTCCTATGTGGCGGAAGGGGCGGCCAACCGAATCCGCTATCTGATCGAAGCAGACCGTCACGTCTTCGGAGACCAGGACGCTCAGAATATTGATTTTGACGAATACGAATACGACCGGTATGTGGCGGACGGGTCCGAACACGAAATCGACTATTACGGAACTCCGGTGAAATTCACCATTACCAACGCCATCAGCGGTTACGTCATAAACAGCGCTGCGGATCTGGATGCATTGGCCACCAACCGTACAGATGAAACACTGGTGACGGATGCCATTGATATTTTCAAAGACCGTTATAATGACTATACCGATTCCGATGACACCACCCGCGAAGACGGTATGGAAACAGAAGAATATGAAGAACTCGGAATGAAACCGCTGCCTCGTAACAGCGCGCTGCAATATCGCGAAGAACTACTGTGGATTCCGGGTTCAGAGGAACTCTTTCCGACCGATGCCGACGGCAGATTGTCCATGGTGCGCAATTTCCGTATCTCCAGCATCGGCAACCCCAGTATCTATACTGCGACCTACGGGCAATTGCGAACCCATGGACACCTGACCGCAGAGGAGGCTGCCAAAGTACTCGAAGCGCTGAAGGAATGGCGGCAGGAGAAAACGCCGCTTTCCGATCTGCTGGACGAAACGATCCTGCCCAAACTGAAAACTTATTTTGATTGGAAAGAGTCGGATTTTTACACAGTCCGTATCTCTCAGACCAACCAGGAGCAACGTCCGGGGGCACGCCTGATTTTCACTTTTGAAGCGGATGGCATCCGAGGCCCCAGTTCCGGAGTTGCCACCTTTCTGGAATACTTCCGTTTTTAAAACAACCCAATGGCACTAGACGTGGAAACTCCATGAGCAAAGCCAGTACAGATGCAGCCAAGCTGACCGAATACCTTGAGATGAAATTGCTGAACGGCGATTATCGGCCAAGCTTCCCCCTGCCCTCGGTCCGGCGTCTTGCCACCAAGTTCAATATGAGTTACAGCACCGCGTACCGTACCTTGTGCCATCTGGCTACCACCGGCCTGGTCATCCAAGATGAATCCGGAGCCTTTCTGGCCGGCTCGCTTCCTCCCGCCGCCGGGAATCCGAGCCACCGAATCGCCGCGCTGTTGGAAGGAATTCCTGAAGACGGGGGATTGATCGATACGCTTCTGCTCGGGGTCCGAGACCAATTGCTGCCGGCGGGATATGAGTTGATGCCGCAACACCTGCACCCCACCTGCATCAGCAGCGCTCTTCTGATCGAACTGGGCCGGCAATATGATGGATTGATGCTGCTCAATTCCTACGACTGGATGCTTTCCGATTTTCCCTGCGTCTGTCCCGCCGTCGGGGTATTGATGCAAAACTCCTATAATGGCCGGCTGGGACTGATTAATCTGGATCCGGTTGATGCGGCCCGGCAGGCGGTGCGCTATTTTCTGGACAAAGCCTGCCACCACGTGGTCATCATCACCTCTCCGGCACCAGCCTATCGACTGCGAGGACAACTGTTCCGGCTCTTCTGGGAGGAGATCGGCGGGAGCTGTGCCCTCCTGGATGGCTGGCGGGTCGAACACGCGCTATACCAGCAAGAGTACGGTTATTTTTTCACCTCCGATACGATCCTGCATCTGGCTTCCGTACAACATCAGCGGCAATACGGCGTTCCGTTAAGCTCCGCCTTCACGGTACTCGGTGTAGATGGCAAACGCCGGAGTAATCCGGATTACCATGAATTTCCCAGCATCGGCGTTGACTGGCGGATTCTGGGACGGCTGGCAGCGGAAGAGCTGCTCCGTCAGATGGCCTCTCCCCTGTCGGAGCGGCGCAGTCTGCTGCTGGCCGGTACGCTGCTGTCCCGGGGACATTGAGGATTCGCTCAAAAAAACCGCTGTCATTTTGATTTTCAGAGCTCTTCAAACTTGCAAAAACGCAAAAAAAACGGTAGACTATCATATTTCATTCTGAAAATCAATGTTACACAGATAGGAGATCGCGGATGAACCAGACCGGTATGCCTTCCCGCCGCGTATGGACCGCACTCATTGAAGTTTGCGATCGTCTCCGGGAAAATGCGTTTCTCGCCCAGTCTGCCAAGCAGACTGAGCTTCTGCTCAGCCTGACTGGACGCCAGCAGAAAATTCTGAAAACTGTCCATACCCTGACGCTCTCCCGTCCGGAAGGCATTCCGCTGAAAGAACTGGCGGAAACCCTGTCGCTCTCCCCCGGAACCACTTCGGAGGCGGTCGAAAATATGGTGCGTGCAGGAACCTTGCAGCGTTCCATCTGTGCCTCGGATCGCCGGGCTGTCCGTATCCGTCTTTCCGAATCCGGCCGGAAGATCATCACCGTCGGACAGGAAAGGCTGGATCATCTTACCGAAGTTTTTCTCCAGGACCTCTCACCAGAGGAAAAGCAACAACTCCTCCAGTTGCTGGAGCGTTTCGCCGGACATCTGCAAGTTCTTATCGCATCGTCCGCCTCATCTCATACCTGAGCTTTCCCCGGCACAATCCTGTGCCAGTCGGGCGACTCGTCTTTCCGTCACCACCTCGGCTGTTCTCTCTTAAAAAAAACGGAGTCCCCACCAAGGGGACTCCGCTTGTAAGAGCAAATTGAACCGCTTTGCTTATTTCTTTTCGAACAGGCTGCGGATTTCTTTGCCGATGACTTCGGCCGGATGGGAGCCGAGAGCTTCTCGTTTGGCATGAAGCACCTTGGCGCCGGCGCGGGCTTCCGCGATCCAGGCCTTGGCAAATTCCCCGGATTCGATCCGACGGAGGGATTCCTTCATCCGTTCCTTGACATCAGCCGGCAGAATGAACGGACCGTTGACGTATTCGCCCCATTCAGCGGTATTGGAGATCACCGCATTCATCTTCTGGATGCCGCCTTCGTAGATCAGGTCCACGATCAGCTTGGCTTCATGGATGCATTCGAAATAAGCCATTTCCGGCGGATAACCGGCTTCGATCAAAACTTCAAAACCGTATTTCATCAGGTCGACGATACCACCGCAGAGGACGTTCTGTTCCCCGAAGAGGTCTTCGTAAGTTTCCTGTTCCATCGAGCATTCGAGCACGCCGGCGCGAGTCAGGCCTTCGGCCTTGGCGATGGCCAGAGCAATATCCCGGGCCTTACCGGTGTAGTTCTGCCGGACAGCAATCAAACCGGGCACGCCGAACCCTTCGACAAAGCGCTTGCGTTCTTCGGTGCCGGGGCTCTTCGGCGCAACCATGATCACATCGACATCGGCCGGTGGAACAATTTCGCCGAACACATAGGCGAAACCGTGGGAGCAGCACAACGCTTTGCCCGGCTTCAGATACGGTTTGATTTCAGCATTGTAGATCGGTCCATGGTTTTCATCGGGCAGCAGAAGATGGATCACATCGCCTTCCTTGGCGGCGTCAGCCACGGACATCACCTTGAAGCCGTCCTGAGTGGCAGCGTCGAAGGACTTGCCGGGACGCACCCCGATAATGACGTTCAGACCGGAATCGCGCATGCACAGCGCCTGCGCTTTACCCTGGGCACCATACCCCATCACAGCGATGGTTTTGCCGTTGAGGACGCCGAGATCGGCGTCTTTGTCGTGAAGAATGTTCATTTTTACGCTCCTTCATGCGTTTGCGTTGGAAAAACCGCATTGCATTCTCTTGCAATAAACAATTTAATATAGCACCGACAGCACCTTTTACAACCCATGATTCCCGGAAAAAACCATATTCAAGCCGTTTCCCTGTCAAAAAAGAAACCGCTTTTTTTTCCGATTCCGGAAAGATTGCATTTCTTCTGAAAGCGGGATATATTAGCCGAACAGAAGCATTGCAGCAATTTTTTACTCATTTCAAGGATCGTTCATGACATCAGCCGAACGCGGGCGGGCGACCGCCGTGGAGTGCCTGCGGGAAGTCGCTAAACTCCTGCCGCACGGCACCAATCTCGACGCCTGGGCAGGAGAGGCGCCGGAGTCCCCCACGGAGCTCGTTCTCTTTCTGGCGAAAAAGCTGAAACTCTGCCCCGAAAAACGGGAACAGGTCCCGCTTCAGGAACTCGCCTCCTATTTCGGCGCGCCGGTGCTCCTCCGACTTCGCAACGAAAACTGGGTCCTGTTCCTCGGCCTGCGCAAAGGCGGGGACGGCAGAGACCGCTTTGCCGTGTTCGACCCGCTCGCCGCGTCCCCGGGAAAACAGGTGCTGCCCGATGTCGCCGCCATGGAACAGGCCTGGGGGGGAGAGGCTGTTTTTCTGAAAAACCTGAACAATCCGAATTTTTCCGCCGATGGCCGCCATACCGCACTTTATTCCCTTGCCGCCATCGCCCGGCACCACAGGGTCTCCACCGACGTCAACCGCCTGATTCACACTTATGCCGTCTCCGAATCGGAACCGGCGCGACGACTCCTTGCAAAA
The DNA here is from genome assembly GCA_944389925.1 of uncultured Victivallaceae bacterium. GTDB lineage: Bacteria > Verrucomicrobiota > Lentisphaeria > Victivallales > Victivallaceae > CALXOD01. Next base: position 56,858 of record CALXOD010000001.1, read on the forward strand.
ATGGCGGATGACCTTCAGCTTACCTCGCGCAGTGCCCGCCTGGATTGGGGGGCGTTGGAAAAACTGGGCGCCGTCTTTCCGGTCATGGCCTTTCACCGCGACGGTACCGCCGCCGTGCTGTGCGGACTCCGGAAAACAAAGCAACAGACGGAGGTCGCCGTCTGGGATCCGGTCAAACCCGATGGGCAGGCTCTGAAGATCGTCTTTCTGGACCGGGCGGCTTTTGAAGCGGCATTCAGTGGTGAGGTCATGTACTTCAAACGCCATTACTCGCTGCTGGATGAGGAACAGCCGTTCCGGCTGCGTTGGTTTCTGCCGGAATTTTTCCGACAGCGGGCATTGCTGACCGAGGTAGCGCTGGCCATTCTGGCCGTCAGTCTGATCGGACTGGCGATTCCACTCTTTTTCCAGCTGGTAGTGGACAAGGTGTTGCTGCATCGCAGTTATCTTACTCTGACAACACTCGGCATTGGCGTAGTCGTCATGCTGCTGTTCAACGCGGCCCTGGAATTTCTGCAAAGTTATTTTCTCCTCTTCGCCACCAACCGCATCGATATCCGGCTGGCGACCAAAACATTCGCAAAACTGCTCAATCTGCCGGTTGATTTCTATGAACGCATCTCTTCCGGTGTATTGATCAAGCATATGCAGCAGACGGAGAAAATCCGCGGTTTTCTTTCCGGCAGCTTGTTTTATTCTGCGCTGGAGCTGTTTTCGCTGGTGGTTTTTCTGCCTTTTCTGCTCTTTTACAGTGTAAAACTGACGCTCGTGGTACTCGGTTTCACCGGACTGATGGCATTGGTAATCGCCGTGCTGATCAAACCCTTTCAACATCGACTGGAAGAATTGTATCTCGCAGAGGGAAGACGCCAGGGCATGCTGGTGGAAACCATCAACGGCATTCGTACCGTCAAATCCCTTGCCCTGGAACCCTCACGGCAACGCCAGTGGAACGACACGGCAGCCTACGCCATCACCCGCTACTTCCGGGTGGCGAAAATCTCCATGACCGCGCGTACCGTCAGCCAGCTGCTGGAAAAACTCATGTTTGTCACCATCATCTGGGTCGGCGCCTACGCCGTTTTCCAGAACGAACTCTCCGTCGGAGCCCTGATTGCTTTCCAAATGCTCTCCGGCCGGGTAACGGCACCGCTGGTCCGGATTGTCGGGCTCGTTCATGAATACCAGCAGACCGCGCTCTCCGTCAAAATGCTCGGCGTCGTCATGAATGCCCCTCCGGAACAAGTCGGCGGCACTCTCCGGCACCGGCTCCGGGGAGAAATTTCCATGGAAAACATCCAGTTTCAATACACGCCGGACGGCCCGCGGGTCATTCAGGATTTCACGCTTCACATCCAGCCCGGCACCACTGTCGGTCTGGTTGGCCGCAGCGGCTCCGGCAAAACCACCGTCACCAAACTGCTTCAAGGATTATATCCACTCCAGGGCGGCATCATCAAGTTTGACGGCATCGACGTCCGGGAAATCGACCGCGGTGCGCTGCGCTCCGGCATCGGCGTGGTGCTTCAGGACAATTACTTCTTTTACGGTACCATTCGGGAAAATCTTTCCCTGACCAAAAAAGATGCGACTATGGAGGAAATCATCTACTGCGCCCGCATGGCCGGCGCCGATGAATTCATCCAGAAGCTGCCGCGCGGTTATGACTCGGTACTGGAGGAAAACGCCTCCAACCTCTCCGGCGGTCAGCGCCAGCGGCTCGCCATCGCCCGCGCTCTGCTGTCTAATCCGCGACTGCTGATCTTCGACGAAGCCACCAGTGCTCTTGACCCCGAAAGTGAAACCTTGATCCGCCGCAATTTGAAGCTGATCACCCGAAACCGTTCGGTACTGCTCATTTCGCACCGGCTTTCAGTGCTCTGCCGCGCCGACGTGATCGTGGTCATGGACAAGGGCCGGATCGTCGAAACCGGTACTCACGCTGAACTCCTGCAACGGGGTGGCATTTATGCGGAGTTCTGGCGGCAGCAGATGGGGGTGGAAGATGTTTAACTTCAGAAAAAGACAACATCTGGAAAGGGCAGCCGCCGATTTTCAGCCGGACGCCATCCTGCTGGAATCCGCGGGACCGGGTATTCCCTGCCACCTGGTGTGGGCGGTTATTCTTTTGCTGCTGGTCGCCGGCATCGTCTGGGCCAGCGTCTCCAAAATCGATAAAATCGTCGTCGCCGACGGCCGGCTGGTCACCACCCGGCAGAACATCACCATGAAACCGCTCGAGCGCTCCGTCATCAAAACCGTTCACGTGCTGCCCGGACAGCGGGTCAGTCCGGGGCAGCTGCTGTTCACCTTCGACGTGACCGGCAACCGCGCCGATCTGCAGCGCCTGATCGAACAGCGCGTCAGTCTGCTGGCGCAGCAGGAACGGCTGAATGCGGAGCTGAATCGTGTCCCGTTCACTCCCGCGGAATCCAGCGGCAATGATTACCGGCTTCAAAGCAAGATCTTCGAATCCCGCAACCTCTATTTCCAGGAAAAAAACAACACCTACGATGAAAACATCCGCCGCCTGGAAGTCACCATCGAAGCCCTGGAACAAAGCCTCGCAAAATACAAGGAACGCCAGGAAGCGCTGAAAAAGATTGAGGACATCTTCGTCACACTGCATGAAAAAAATGCCACCTCCACCAAGGAATTACTGCAAACCCAGATCGAAGTCATCGGCATGGATATTCAAGTCGATCAGCAGACCGCACAACTGCTCGAATACCGGCACCAGCTGCAGGCGTTGAAGGCAGAAAAGAACAGTTTCCTCACCGACTGGCGCCGCCAGATCATCGAAGAACTTGTGGAAGTGGATCGCAATCTTATTTCCGTAGACAAGCAAATCCCCAGAGCCGAAATGCTCGTGGAAAACGCCGAGCTGCGCGCTCCCTGTGCCGCCGTTGTCCACGAAATCGCCCCCTTTCAGGAAGGTTCCGCCGTTCGAGAAGCCGAGTCGCTGATCACCCTCGTCCCCCTGACCGAAAAAATGGAGGCCGAAGTCGATATTCCGGCCAAAGACATCGGTCATGTCAAACTCGACGACAGTGCCCGCCTGAAATTCGACGCCTATCCCTTCCAGCAATACGGCACGCTGGACGGAAAACTGCGTTACATCTCCCAGGACGCCTTCACCCGCGCTCCGGCCGAATCGATGCAGAGTACCGATGGCCAACCCTCTTATTACCAGGGCCGCATGGTCATCTCCGGAAGGTTCAATGGCCGTAATGAGCATCTGCCCCTGATCCCCGGCATGCGTCTTCGCGCCGAAATCAAGGTGGGGGAACGCACCGTCATCAGTTATTTGTTCTATCCCTTCATCAAGGCCATGGATGAATCCCTGCGCGAACCCTGATCATTCGGTTTCTGCCGGGGCCCGGGTCACTCTTTCCGTTATCTCTTCCACTCAGCACAACGCGGCCCGGGCGGCGACAAAGGCAGCAATCGCCCGATCGATATCCGCCCTCGTATGAGCACAGGAAAGCTGGATACGAATGCGAGCCAGTCCAAGCGGCACCACAGGATAGGCGAAACCGGTGACATAAATTCCTTCCTCCAGCAGTTTCTCCGCCATCCGGTGAGCCAGACGCGCATCACCGAACATGACCGGAATGATGGGGTGATCCGCTCCCCGCAGTTCAAAACCGGCGGCGGACAACTCCGCACGGAACCGAGCGGCCAGCCCCAGCAGATAGCGACGCTGTTCCGCTCCGTGTCGTACCAACTCCAGCGCCTGCAGCGAAGCGCCGATGACGGCGGGCGACAGGCTGTTACTGAACAGATACGGCCGGGACCGCTGCCGAAGCAGTTCCACTATTTCCCGCCGGGCAGCGGTATATCCCCCTCCCGCACCGCCGAGAGCCTTGCCGAAGGTGCCGGTCACCACGTCCACCCGGCCGCTCACACCGCAGTATTCAATGGCCCCGCGACCATTTTCCCCGAGAATCCCGACAGCGTGAGAATCATCGACCATGACCAGCGCGTCATAACGTTCTGCGAGATCGCAGATTTCCCGGAGCGGCGCGACCGTTCCGTCCATGGAAAAGACACCGTCGGTGGCAATGATGCGAAACCGGGCGGAAGAAGCCGCCTGCAGCTGCCGCTCCAGATCTGTCAGGTCACGGTTTCTGTAACGGAACCGGGCGGCCTTGCAGAGCCGGATGCCGTCGATGATGCTGGCATGATTGAGTTCATCGCTGATGATGGCATCCTCCGCGCCGAACAGCGGTTCAAACAATCCGCCATTGGCGTCGAAACAGGAACTGTACAAAATCGCATCGTCCATCCCCAGAAACGCCGCCAGCGCCGTCTCTAGCTGCCGGTGCGCCTCCTGGGTGCCGCAGATGAACCGCACCGAGCCGAGACCGAAGCCGTACCGGTCCAGCGCCGCCTTCGCCGCCTGAACAATGGCGGCGTCGGCGGAGAGTCCGAGGTAGCTGTTGCCGCAGAAGTTGATCACTTCCCGTCCATCCGCCAGACGGATGTGCGCCCCCTGCGGCCCGGCGATCAGTCGTTCGTCCTTGAACAGCCCGTCACGCCGGATCGTATCGAGCACGCCTTGCAGATGAGATTGCATCCTTCCGTACATGATTCGCCTACTCCTGCCAGTTGAGAATAACTTTGCCGGATTTGCCGGAGCGCATGGCGGCAAAACCTTTTTCAAATTCCGTATAATGAAAACGATGGGTAATCACCGGCGCAATATCCAACCCGGATTCCAGCATCGAAGTCATCATATACCAGGTTTCGAACATCTCCCGACCGTATATGCCCTTCAGTTGCAATCCATTGAAAATCACCTTGTCCCAGCTGATTCCTGCATTTTCCGGCAAAATACCGAGCAATGCGATCCGGCCGCCGTGACTCATCCCGGCGATCATGGAATTTAACGCCTCAATGCTGCCGGACATTTCCAGCCCCACATCGAATCCCTCCCGCATCCCCAGCTCCCGCTGCACGTCGTTCAACGATTCCCGGGTAATATTGACGGCACGATCCACCCCCATCTTCCGTGCCAAAGCCAGCCGGTCGTCGTTGACATCGGTGATCACGACATAACGGGCTCCCGCGTGCCGGACAATCGCTGCCGCCATCAATCCGATCGGCCCGGCCCCTGTAATCAATACATCCTCCCCGAGCGTGCGGTACGAAAGCGCCGTATGCGTCGCATTCCCCAGTGGATCGAAACAACTGAGCACATCCGTGGGAATCACAGGATTGCAATGCCAGATATTGGTCACCGGAATCACCAGATATTCAGCAAACGCGCCATTGCGATTGACCCCGATCCCACTGGTGTTCGGACATAGATGTCGCCGGCCCGCCAGACAATTGCGGCAATTCCCGCAAACCACATGCCCCTCCCCGCTGACCAGATCCCCCTCCCGGACATCGTGCACATGCCGCCCGAATGCCGCCACCCGTCCGACGAATTCATGCCCGATGATCATCGGTGTGTGAATGGTGGCTCGAGACCAGGCATCCCAATTGTAGATGTGTACATCGGTGCCGCAAATGGCGGTTTTCTCAACCTTGACCAGAACGTCATCTTCTCCATACTCCGGTATGGGAAGGTCCGTCAAGGTCAAGCCCTCCTCCGGGGTCGCTTTGATAATGGCTTTCATCTCCGGCCGTCTCCTTTTTCCATTTTTTTTCGAAACCGCCACACATCGTGGTTTGCTATACTAAACATATATTATTATATTATACAAAAAAGCAAAAAGCAACCCTTTTATTCCATAAAATTAACTTTTTTCAATATATAAAACAAAGCAGCAGATTTTCTGCTGCAAAAGGAAGTATCATGACAGACTTATCCTCTCTCCCGGCCGTGGGGGCCAATGTACGCAAAGAACGGCAGAGCCGGAAATTATCTCTGGATGATCTGGCTTCGGCCAGCGGCGTTTCGAAAGCGATGCTGTCACAGATCGAATCTGGCAAGGTCAATCCGACCATCATGACCATGTGGAAGATCGCCCGGGCCCTGTCAATCGACTTCAATATGCTCCTGAAGGGTGAGGGGGAAAAAATCCGTAAATTCCAGGTTTCCCGTCGGGAAGACCTCACCCGCCTCGACACGGAAGACGCGGGCGTACACATCAGTGTGCTCTCTCCGCCGGAACAGGCGGAGGATCTGGAATTATACTGCCTGACGTTTCAACCAGGATCAGCGTTGAATTCTTCGGGCCATTACGCAGGGACGGAGGAATTTCTGACGGTACTCTCGGGAGAACTGCATGTTTCCGTCGGCCGGAACAGCACGACGCTCCGGGCCGGCGATGTGGTCATTTACCAATGCGACATCGAACACCGGATTGAAAATCGCTCCGCAGAACCCGCCGGCGCCCATCTGGTAGTCCGCTTCGCCCGCTCGTGAGGACTTTTCTCCCCGCCTCAGGCAAACACCAGAACTGCGCCGGCCAGCATGCCGAGAAAGAAGCCCAGCACCTGGATCGCCAGCAGATGTTCCCCGGAAACACGCAGGATCATCCGGTGAAAACGCCGAACATCCTGTGCTGCCACCGCCCGCTCAATCCGCCCCCCCAGGTCCAGTTTCCGGAGAATTGCCTCCCGCCCTTCCCGGCGAAGATAATGGTCCACCTGCGTCCGAATCACGGGAAGCAGCTGCCCGTGTACCAGATTCCAGAACGTTTCGGCAACGAACAACCGTTCGGTCATTTCGGGAAGTTTCTCCGCCAGATACTCATGCAGAAAGGCTTCCATTTGACGGGCGCCTCCGGCGAGGAAACGTTCGACGGTTTCTGCCGCATCAGGCGACTCCAGATAGGCCCTGACCTGCTCCGAGATCCGGGACAGTTCAGCAGCAATCGCCTCCCGGGTTTCCTCCGTTTCCAGCTTCCGCCCCAGCTGCGCCTCAATCCGGCTCCAGTTCAACGAATCCACCAGCAAGACGGCAAAACGATCCGCCGCCAGCAGCCGGGACAGATGCTGCCACTCCTCCCGCATGTAATCCCGAACACCTGAACGGAGATTGTCCCGAACGACTTCGACCAGCTCCGGCGTCCGTTTCCGGAGCGCCTCGACCACTCCGGACGCCAGAGCGGAACGTACCGTCGGATCATCCAGCCAGACTGCCACCACACGGTCATAAAATAAATGCAGGTGTTCCGGCGTCAGGTTTTCCCGCAAGGCCCGACGCAATGCCAGCTCCACATACGGCGTTATAAAACCGGCAATCTCTTCGCGATACCGCAGCGCAAAGCGACTGATCCGCCAGCGCATCTGCGCCACAACTTCCGGATCGGCAAGCGTTTCTCCCACCAGTTCGCCCACCTCCTCGGCAATGGCTTCCGGATCCAGCAGATTCCGTGGGATCTCTTCACCGAGCAGTCGTCCGATCTCCTCCTTGTGACGCGGAATCACGCCCTGAAAACGCCAGTGCCACAGCCGTTTCGGTTCATAAGGGCGAAACAGCATCCAGATCGCGAGATAATTGGTCAGATATCCCACCGCTGCCGCGGTCAGCACCGGCAACGTCCATTCCGTCCACCAGACCGGCAGCGCCGGCGACGGCAGCCGCCGCAACACCGCCGTCACCGCCAGTGCCGTCAGCGTGGCGATGCTGAGCCACTTCAAAACACGGTCCATCCGACGCAATTGAACATTTCCCGCCATCTTTTTCCCCTGTTAAAAAAAAGCCGGGACCGTCAGGCCCCGGCTGAGGGATCGATCAGGTCCGCTCAGAACGAAAAGTTGAGAATCGGAAAGAACGGAATCGGGGCATCTTCAATATAATTAATCAGCCCGGTCTGGAAACCGCCTTTCTTGGATACATTGATCAACCCGAACTGCCAGCCGCAGCTTTCTTCGACCGTATTCACCAGAGCGGTCTGAAATCCGGTCAGCTTTTTCGATACGTTGGCCACCACCGATGCCTGAAATCCGGTGATGTCGCCCGTCACATTGGAAATGGCCGCAGCCTGAAATCCAGTGGCGTTTCCGGAAATATTGAGCGCACTTGCCTGCAATCCGTTGAAGTCGCCGGCCATGCAGAAAGCCAACGTCGCCTGCAGCCCGTTGAACGATTCCTCATTCACGCAAACCGCAAAAGCCGACTGAATCCCGTCAAACTGACGATTGTCGCAGGATACCCAGCTGGCCTGAATCCCGTGAATTTCCGCCGTACCGGAGTACAACCAGGAGGCCTCCAGTCCGTAAACCCGCCCCACTCCGCAAACCATCGGCCAGCCGGATTTAATCCCGTATACGTTTGAAGTCATCTGAGCCGACGGGAAATAAGGGAGAAAGCCCAGCTGAAACGGCGTCCACTGATCCACAGGACGCGGCGTCAACTCCGCCTTCGCCGCCGGAACAGCAGTTTCGGTCGCCACTGGAGCGGCGGTCTCCGCTCCTACACTCAACAAGGCGGCCCCCGTCATCGCACACATCGTCAAAAACCATTTCTTCATCATCAGCAACTCCTCCTGCTATTCATGTCAGAACTTGAAATTCACCACCGGGAAATAAGGAATCCACGCATCTTTTACATAGTTCAGCAGACCGATCTGGAAACTCTTTCCTTCCGCCATATTGACAATCCCCAGCTGAAGACCGCAGCAATCCCGGACCTGGTTAAACAGCGACAGCTGCAATCCGCCCACCGTATCAGCGGAAGCCGCGATCAGCGATCCCTGCAAACCGTTTACTTCCGTGCTACCGGCATACAGGACTGCGCCTTCCACACCATTGACCCGGGCTCCGTCGGAAATAGGAGCACCGACTTTCACGCCATTGACCGGCACTGTCGCAGAATCAGATGGCACCCCGGGAGCAAAGCAAATCTGCAGGAAGGTCCAGTCGCTTTCCACCGGCTCACATTCAGCCGCGCCGGCGACGCCCGCCATCAGACCGCATACCAGCAACAGATAGAACCCCCATTTTTTCATACGTTATCCTCCTGATTTTTCGTAACGTTCCCGGTATTTTTCCGGTTCTTCTTTACAATAACAGTCTCTACCGAAAAAAGCAAGAAAAAATCAACTCTTACGATTTTCCCACATGTTGATTTTTTTCTTAATTTTTTATCAAATAACTCGCATACTTCGCAACCACCTTGGAAAAAATTCTCAAAAAAGCTGCACCTCCCTTTCATTTTTTTTGAAATCTGGCTATACAGGTTATTGTAAATTCCCTTGATACAGGATATAATAAGTTCAGATCGGATTCTCATGAAACTCGGCCCCCTGGTATCCAGAATGGAGTAACAAACAATATGGATTTTCCTGAAATTCGGACAGCCCGGCAGGCAGGAAATCGCCGTAAGGCTTTTCCCTTAACAGCAGTTCCTTCCCCACAGTTGAGTTCTGATTCCGTCTGCCCTGTTTATGATCAAAACAAGGCAATGTCATTCACTCTTTTTTCAATAAGGAGAGTCTCCATGAAACACAACCATCTTCTTTGGTGCGCGGCCCTGCTGTTTTTTGCCACGGGCGTCGCGGCGGCGGAAACTGCGCCGGCCAATCCGAACCTGCTGAAGGAGCCCTTGACCATCAAAAACGCCAAGACCACCACACTGAAAGATGGAATCTATACGGTAGTCAATCCGGATGAAAACACCATAAGTTCTCTGGAGCAGACGCTGGAACTGAATCAGGATGCGCCCCGACCCCTGACATTCAGTGTGGAAAGCCGGGCGGAAACCCATCAGGGCCCTCCTTCCGGCAATTACGGTGTTCGTCTGGACCTGGTATATAATGATGGTACCAGAACCAACTGGATCAATGTCGGCTGCAAAAACAATTCAACGGACTGGCAGAAAGCCGTGCGTACCTATATTCCGGCTAAACCGGTCAAAACCGCGATCTTCTATGTACAATACATCAAATTCAAAGGGAAGGTCCATTTTCGCAATCCGGTTCTGACACAAGGTGAAATCACGAAAAAGTAAGCGACTGTCCCATCTATCCGGGTAAATATGGCCGGACGAGGTAGACTCCGGCCACATTTCGAAGCGTTTACAGGATGCCCTGCCCCATTGCCGGACGAAAGATTTTTTTCAGAGCTTCCCCGCCGCCGGAAGCACCGGCCTCCCCCTTTCTACCGCCTTTCCGACATGGTCGTCAGCCAGCAGCCCTCGGCAACGGAGGGAACAATCCCGGTATTACCGGCAAAAGCCATCCGGGACTAAAGCCAGCTTATTGATAGACGCGTGAGCTTTACTTAAAGCATCATGCACCATCTCCACATCAGAAAAATCCCATAATTTTAATTTTTTACGGTCAATCGCATCTGTGGGCAATTCCCGTTTAATTTTTTCAATTTGCTCCATGGTCGACACGGCAACAATGGCTTGTACTGCGGCGTTACTCTGCGCCCGGAGCAGATTCAGAATCAAACTGTCAATAGAACCGCTGGACTGCACCTCAAACACATAAATGGCTTTCCCCATATTGCCGATCTTGACTTCCCAGACCACATCAACTTTGGCCCCCGGGGCGATCTTCACTTCGGGCCGACTCTCAAATCCCAGCAAAACCCCAATGTCAACAATTTTTTGTTTTATTTCGTCATGAAGAGAATTCTGATTCTGACGCTTATCCGTCTCAGCAGCAGGCGAAACAGTAACCGGGGACGGGGAAATTTCGTTAGCCGGCGGCATTTCATCCCACAGAAGATAATCAACAGCCAGGAGCGTTGTATCGTCAATGCCGGCGGTCTTCATTTCGGCAGCGATTTTCTTGCCAATTTCACACACATGGACAAACCGTTTACCAGAATACTGATAATTGTATTTAGGCAAATCTGGAACTTCAAGATATTCCAGGGCTTTAACGGTTGCTCCATTGAAAATCATATATTTATGAGGATCATGGTAAGATAACAATTCACTAATAGTTGCAGCCCCCATGCCTTTGATTTTTTTTAGAAAATCATCCCACCGTTTCGCAATATCCCCTGAACCAAAAATCAATACCGCCAATTGTTTTTTCACATTGCTAAAGCCATTATCTGCAATAATTTTATCAACAATATATTTTTTATTGCCCCAGATAACCATTGCCCAAAGCTGACTGATATATTCATAAAACTCATCTTCGGACATGGCAAGCAATTTTTCTTCTGAAAAACTCTGATAATAAGCTATGCGTTCTCTGCGTTCCGCAACAGCCTCCTTTATAGCATCAGGAGTTTCACGTTGTCGGATATGAAACCGTTCAATTGCTGCCATTAATTTTTTCTGATTCATTTAAAAAATTCCCTCATACCAGCAAATTTCTTTACCGCTTCTCCGGTACGACCTCCAGCCAGTAATCATCGGGGTCATTTACAAAATAAATGCCCATATCGGGATTTTCGTAGCAGATGCACCCCATTTTTTCGTGGCGGGCGTGGGCGGCTTCATAATCATCGACCTTGAATGCCAGATGAAATTCGTTGTCTCCGAGATTGTACGGCTCCTTGCGGTCTCGGAGCCAGGTCAATTCCAACTGGTGAGAGCTGTTCCCGTCCTCCAGATAGACGATAATAAAACTCCCATCCTTCGCCTCAATCCGCCGCACCTCTTTCATGTCAAAGGCGTCACGGTAGAAGTTCAGGCTCTTTTCAAGGTCGAGTACATTGAAGTTGTTATGAACCATTCTGAATTGCATAGATATTCCTCCCGCTATTTGTCGTAGAAGAATATAATGCGGGCCCTTTCCGATTTCCAGCAGAAAACGGATTTTCCTCCGTCAACGACTTCCCCCACAGAGACCTTCTCAAGTTTTGCCTGGCTATTCCCTCCAAACTCTTGTCCTCATCTACCCTCTGAGAAAAGCCTCCCTTTTTAGTGTCGCAATCAGTGGAAGCCCAAACTCCATGACGAAGAACTACCCGCGGCAATCGCTCGGTCGGCAGAACGGTTATAAGTCTCCAAGCCTCAACGAGAATTCCACATCAGTATGAAAATATGCTTTCAAGGCAATATTGTTCCCGGCGTTTTGAGTAAGGGGATCTCTTGAGGAGTTTCTCCTCCAGAAATAAAGATACGTTGCATCGGCCAACATCGTAACTGGGTATTTTTTCTGTTCATCGTCATCGTTCTGATTTTCCTCCTTAATCTCGGCCCACTGCCATATCAGGCCACAATCAAGAAGAAGCACGCGTCTACGCGAGAAATAGAAAAAATATCTCAATCATCAGTTGAAATTGCGCGGCAGAAAAACTCTTTTCCTGTTTGTAATCAAAAAACGGCAGGATATAGTAGAAATGAGATGAATCTATATGGAATGCCTGGCAAATATATAGGACAAGTTAGATCCCCCATCCTCTTCCCCTTTATTTCCTATGCATAGGGACAAAAATAAAACAAGCAAATAGAAGACTTGGGAGATTAACCTGTAGCATGAGTTGCCGGTCATATTTGTAACTCGGCGGGAATGATCGTATAAAAATATTCCAAGGAAATGAATTACTATGAAGATTATACGCATTATCCTTATAATACTCACAGGAATCGTTTTGATAGTTGGATTTTTGTGGTACTTAATATTTCGGGGTAGTCAAAATGTTTTTTTTAAAATGAGTGTAAACGCTGTAGCGACCCATTTAATGACTTATAAAGAGAATTTTGATCATTTACCTCCCACATTGGATATTTTGTGCAAAGAAATACCAGAAAGCAAGAAAATGGTTTATTTGGGGTATCGTCCATGGCCTTTGAGCGGATTGAATGGAGAGAGTCTTTTGTACAATAGTACTCCACAGGATGATCCGGAAAATCCTCTTGCCAATGTTCTAGTAGCAGCACCTATCAGTGCTGGTGGGGAAAGAGTTGTTGCATTTTATCGTGATTATAGTGCTGATGAATATCGTATACATTACATCAAAGAACGTGAGTTTTCCAAGTATTGGACAACAAACGAGAAAAAAGAACTTGTGTGGCGAAAAGAAGAATGAGAAACAAAACAGAGAAAAAACATCAATATATTTTGCAGTACAATGACTTACGACCTATCATATAAACATGATAGATCTTGTATTTTGCTTGCCAATCGAGGGCGGTGAACCTGACGCTGAACTTCCTTGACCAGCCGACCGCCATCACGGACGCTGCGGGGACGCGGAATTTCACCTACAATCCGTCCCACCGGCTTGCAAGTGAAACGAATCCTGCTATAGTCAATGGTGTACTGAGTTACACCTACGACACGGCGGGGAGATTCACAGCCATGAGCTTCGGGAACGGGAGCACGACCTTTGTCGCTGCGACGCACACCTACGATCCGATGGCGTGGAGGAAAGCGCACAATGTCGCCCTGCTCGCCTCCTACCTCTGGCAGCCGGTTGGTCTGGACGTCCCCCTGATGCGGATCGCGGATAATGCCGAAGAATACTACATCGTCGACGGAAACAAGAATGTCATTGCGCTGAAGGACAGTTCCGGCGCGGACATTGCGACCTACACCTACACCCCCTTCGGTGCGGTGGAAAACCCGACGGATGGCGACGAAAACCCCTTCCGTTTCAGCAGCGAGTACCACGATGACGAAACCAGTTTCGTCTACTACAACTACCGTTACTACAGCCCTAAACTCGGACGATGGATCAAACGCGATCCCATCGAAGAAGAAGGCGGAGTTAATTTATATGGAATGATTGAAAATAATATGATCAATAATATAGATGAAAATGGGCTAAAGGTAGAGGAAGTTCATATTGGAAATACGTACTACTTTCATGTCTATTCAAATGTCAGATTTTATGATTTTTGGTCTTCGTCTGAATATTTGGGAACTGTTACTTTTGAATATAAACCCAATTCTGTTGTTCAGGATAATGAAGCAGGGCTTGCTATAGCTCAACAACTTGCAAAACAAATTGATAATGGGAACAGTCTTGCTGTTCTTGCTAAGACTATCTCTGATGGTGCTGGCTGTTTAGAATTGACGTTACGAGTTGCTGTTGTGGGACTTGATCAAGTTATTTCTGTTGTTGAATTTGCACAAGATCCTTCCATTGCTACAGCAATAGGAGCTATAACCGTTATTCCTGGTGGTGGTGCATTAGCCAAGAAGATAATTCCACTTAGTGAATTTAGACGTCTCATGAAGAAATGGGATAAAGCAACATATGGCTCATTAGCAGATAGCATTAGGGATCATGCCTCACGACATGGTTTTTGAAATGATTATCTTACATATTTAAGAAAAGCTAGTAATTTTAATAAAAAAGGTGCACATAAAACAGTTCTACCCGATGGTGCTATTCGTTGGAATAGAAAAGATGGTGAATTCTTAATTGAAAGAAACGGAAAGATTGTTACTTATGGATACAATTGGTAATAAAAATCATATCACTAAAAATTTGGACGATGTGCCGGAAGCGGCGGCTCCGGATACAATTGGTAATAAAAATCATATCACTAAAAATAATTGTTCAGATAATTTGTTGACAATGATAGAATTATGTGTGACAACTCTGGTTAATTATTATCCAATAATAAAAAATGAAAGTTCAAATTTGAGAACAGTAAAGTATGGAGAAGAACTTTTCTTTGACTTTGAAGAATTATTTAATTATATTACAGGTATTGCTCGTACAGTTTTAGCTAAGAAGGAGCTATCACCAGAACAAAATAAAATTCTTTTTGATCTTGATTTTTCTAAAAAGAATGGAATAAATTCTTTTTTAAATGATAGAAAATCTTGGAAGAATCTTCCTGGAACTGCATCGGAGTTAGTTTTATGGCAATATTTGGTTATGTTGTTGAAAGAATGGTTAGTTAAAGAAAAAAAAGTTATCAGCCTTTAAAAAACAGAAAAACAGAAAGAAAGTAAAAGTGGAGTTAGTCTTTGCTTATGTAGTGATTATAACACGTTAAGCTATAAAATACCGATATTTCGCTTAGCTGATAGGTTGAGGCAAGTATAGGGCCAATGGTGTATTGATACGTGGAGATGGGGATGCTTATGATCACAGGCGTAGCGAGTGTCGGAAATGGTGCGGAAAGGAAAAAGGCAAATTCACCCCCAGAAAGCGGCTATCGAGAAAGAAATCGTTATATTGAAATACATGCATTAGAAAATAATTGCTGTCCCAAAGAAGGCGTGTCCTTTTTGGGAGGAAATGCTTTTTTACGAGGGAGTGCCGGAGTTGGTTGGGGGTATCAGATGAATTTTCAAAAAAGAATTGATAGCAGTTTTACTGATTTGACACAGGGCTGGAGTTCCTCTGCAGGGAAGGCATGGGGAATAACAGGCGTGTCTGTTGATGCAGGAATTTCAGTTGCTGGACAACTTGTGCTATACCTTAGTCAAGGCTGAATATTATGATTGTTTCACCCAATGATAGTTCCCTAAAAAAAAGAAAGTGGTATTTTATTACCTTATTGTTAGAATTATTAATATTATTTTGTTTTTTTGGAATTTCATTTTTGATAATAACATATCACCGTATTGTTGGAGCTATTCTATTTTTCTCTGGAGCTTT
The DNA here is from genome assembly GCA_944389925.1 of uncultured Victivallaceae bacterium. Taxonomy (GTDB): domain Bacteria; phylum Verrucomicrobiota; class Lentisphaeria; order Victivallales; family Victivallaceae; genus CALXOD01. The sequence continues at coordinate 72,290 of CALXOD010000001.1, forward strand.
TTTGGTCCAAAAACTTCTCAATTGTATAGAGAATAATATTGGCATATCTTGCTGTTTACAAAACCCTAACAGACATAATTTAGTAGGTCCAGGAATAATATATCCCCCGTGGATGAAAAAACGGCTAAAAGCTGAGGAACAAACAAAACCAATAAAACACACAAAAAGAAAACCCAAAATCAAGAAAAGGAATACTGTTTGTGCAAATCTACGACGACATCGGTAGTCTGCTGATAATGTCTGAAGCTACACCTGGAACGGCCTGGGTCAGCAGGCGACGCTGACGACTTTCAAGGACGCCGACACGCCGCAGACCACGACCTGGAGTTACAACAACTGCGGCCGGATGACCGCCAAGACCTACGCCGACGGCAACAGTGTGACTTATACCTACAACGGCGACGGGCAGCTGCTGACCCGCACCTGGGCGCGTCAGGTGAATGGCGCGCCGCTGGTAACGACCTACAGTTACGACGCGGCGGGCCGCCAGACCGGGTACAGTTACAGCGACGGCACCACCCCGGCGGTGAACCTGACGCTGAACTTTCTCGACCAGCCGACCGCCATCACGGATGCGGCGGGGACGCGGAATTTCACCTACAATCCGTCCCATCGGCTTGCAAGTGAAACGAATCCTGCTATAGTCAATGGTGTACTGAGTTACACCTACGACACGGCGGGGAGATCCACAGCCATGAGCTTCGGGAACGGGAGCACGACCTTTGCCGCAGCGGCGTACACCTACGACCCAGCAGGGCGGACGGCGACGGTCGGGAACGGTGCCGACACGCTGACCTATACGTACGTGCCGGGCACCGGGAACATTGCTTCGAGCAGCTGGCAGACCGCCACGCTGGATACCGCCTACACCTACGACGGGTATAAGCGCCTGACGAACATTGCGGTAAACGACGTCAACGTCTACGGTTACACGCTGAACGACAAGAATCAGCGTACCGGCGCGACGCTGCCGGACGGCAATACGTGGAGTTACAGTTACGACACGCTGGGCCAGCTGACCGGAGCGGAAAAGAACAGCAGCGCGGCCGCGCTGCTGAAGACCTTCACCTACAGCTACGACCTGATCGGCAACCGGACCAGCGCCACCGAGGACAATACCACCACCAGCTACACCAGCAATCTGGTGAATCAGTACACGCAGATCGCCGCGCAGATTCCGACTTACGACGCCGACGGCAACCTGCTGACCTATAATGGCTGGACCTACACCTGG
>CALXOD010000002.1 GCA_944389925.1 uncultured Victivallaceae bacterium
TTGACGAAACAGACTTATCGAGGTATTTTTCATTACGGAGCCCTCCTTTGGGGTTAGGCAACCGTAATATACTGTTACGGACAAAGTTTGGCTCCGCCTTTTTGGCTAATTGTTAGGACACGTCTGATCTAAGGAAATAAAATTTTGAATCTCACAAAACACTATAAACAACATTTATCCGGAGGAAAAAATGTCAAGATTCAAAAAACAATTCACCTTGATCGAACTTCTGGTGGTGATTGCGATCATCGCCATTCTGGCCAGCATGCTGCTGCCCAGCCTGAACAAGGCGCGCGAAAAAGCACATGCCATTTCCTGTGTAAATAAAATGCGTCAGCTCGGCACTTACGAATTACTGTATTCCTCTACTTACGATGATTTTTTCACCATCACAAGAGATGATGATGACTATCACAACAACTGGTTCGAAAACCTCGCCGGTATCGCAACCGGTACCGCAAAAGGGACCTGGCAGAAAGGGGCAGCCCTGTTCTTTGAACAGAAGAAAAAGGGTTGGTATAGCCAGAACTATGCTCAAGTTCCACTCTGCCCCTCGGTCAAATCTCCGGAAACCGACATGGACCAACAATCAGTCCCCTATACCAGTAACGGTCAGGGCGGTTATGGACGTAATGCTTGGTTCGGTTGCTGGAGAGACGGGAAGTGGTATGGCGCGACTCCGATGCGGCAGATCAAAACCGGAGCCGTCCGCAAACCGTCCCGAACCGGGCTGCTGTTGGAAGCTTATATGTATTCCGTCAACCCGCATGGTAGTGAATGGAAAGCCTGGGTCCGTTTTCCCCACGGCAACCGTATGAATCTGCTGTGCGCGGACGGCCACGTTACGAGCATTCAGGGAGTTCAGACAACCTCTCGAGGAGGTACAGCTACGCCCTATTATGCGGCAGGCTACCACTGGCGTCCGGATGGCGCGATGGATTCCGCCAACCGGCCGCTCTAAGGGAATCTGGAGAAACCAACAGGAGTGGAAACGCTGCAATAACGTGTTTCCACTCCTGTTCAATCATAAAAAAGGGAAAAAGCATGTTTCGATATCTTGCCACCATTGCGCTGCTGGCGTGCGGCGCGACGGCTTCAGCCGAAATACAGACTTACTTTTCGTTTGAAGGCGCCCCCGGACCGTTCAGCGGCCATCTGAAATCAGTCGGCGACGGCACTTCTTTCGCCCGGCTCCGGGTCAACACTCATCCGAACTCCAATCAGGCGCCGGAACTGGTAGCCGATACGCCCGCTCCGCTGGGAACCCGTTCTAAAACTGCACTGGAAGTCAACCGAGGCCTCACCTGGATTAAATACCTGAAAGGTGGTGAATACACATTTGCCCCCGAATTCTCCCTGAATTTCTGGTTCAAGACGGACAAAGCACCGGAATCGACCATTTTCCTGGCTACCTTCAACAAAAGCTGGCGTCTCGGCTACACTCCGAGCAACAAACGCTTTTATTATCAGAATCTGGCCGCGGGCGAAAAGGAATATTCCACCGTGGTTCCGTTTCCGGTTGGCAGCTGGAACATGCTGACCGTTACCGGGAAACCCGGACAACTGAACTTTTACTTGAACGGCAAAGCCATCGGCAGCCGGACCATCAAAAAATCCCTGGCGCCGAGCATTGAACTTTTTGTCGGCAACGGCGCGGCCTTTGACAAAACCTGGTTTGACGGCCGGATCGATGATCTGTCGCTCTGGGATAATTGTCTGGATACCAAGACCATTTCCGAACTGTATCAGGGCATGGATCCGACCCCTTTTCTCCGGAAAAAAAAACTTCCTCCCGGAGTGATCGCCAGAACCATCACCAAGTCGCTCGGCAAAGATTTCAAACCCTATGAACCGGTTCGGGAATTCCCCCTGGTTCAGGAAGGAAAGCCCGTTGCGGCGATTGTCAAAGCCGAAGCCGGTGATTTCGTCGGGTTTGAACCGAAGTTGCAGGAAGCCTTGCGTAATGCCTGGGGGGTAACGTTTCCGGTTCTGACCTTTGCCGAAGCTCGCAAAGCCGGGAAACCGATGATTTTCTTCGGCCGCAGCAACGGGAATATGGGATTGCGCCGGCTTGCCGGAAATCAACAGATCGATCATACGCAGAAAGGCAGTGAAGTCCGGGTTATGCCGCAAACCCTCGACTGGGGCGTCGGTACGGTGTTTCTCGGCGGGACCAATGAAACTGAAGTACTGCAGGGCGTCAAAGAGTTGACGGAACGTTTCCCGAAACCCGATGCCCTGCGTTTCTTCATTCGCTGCGAAGAGTTCCGTGATCATACTGCACCCGCTGACTTCCCGGAGCAGATGGTGAAAAAACTGGAAGATCACTACCGCAATCCTCCTGACTATATCCCCAACCAGTCTGCGGTGCGGCTCTTCCGGGAACCTGTAGGCATGTTCCGACGTACCGGGGATCCGGTGTATGCCCGCGCCTTTGCAGCCATGCTCAAAGGTTACATGGCCCATTATGACAAGGCGCAGAACGCCCGCAACACGCCGCCGTCTTTCACCTTTCACGAATTTCCGTGGATGCTGAGTCTGGTGGATCAATCGGAGGCCTTCACGGCCGACGACCGGGCTCTCGCGGCGGAAATCTGTCGCAAGGTCATTGAAAACTGCATGGACTACTGGGAAATGGCCGGGCCCATGAGCGCCTATGAGTCCCAGAAACCGGAGTATTTCACCAACCATCCGATTTTCGCCTCGCGCAGTGTTTGGTTCGCGGCGGAATATCTGTGGCGGCATTATCGCTTTGAACCGGCGAAATACTGGATGGCGGTCTCGGAATATGCCATGGCGGGGATCGCTCCGCACCAGATCGGTCCCGAAGATGCAGTCGGGTACCAGTATATCTGCTATCGCAACTTTATGACCTATGCCATCGGTTCGGGCAAGTACAGCAGCGATTTCTTCAACACTCCGGAATTCCGCAACTACATCCGCTACGTCAAATCTCAATACTCTCACCTGGGTACCATGGCCGGATTCGGCGATGCCCCGCCGCTGGGAAACATCAGCGCGTTCCCAGTTCTCGGTTATGCCGTTGATCTCTTCGGCGACCGGGAAGCGGAATCCCTGCTGGCTCTGATTTACCGGAATGCCCCCCAGGGGGTGCTGCGTTCCCTGATTCAGAACCTCGGCGTGGACGGCTCCATGCCGCTGGAGATGGGGGACGATCTGCTGGGAGTGAATGTGTTCCCCATGGATCGTTTCCGGCTGGATCTGCGCAGGGCTCCGAAATTTTCGCTGCCGGTACTGGACAAGGCGTTTTTCCGCAGCTCCTGGGATCCGAGCGAAGGTGAGTTTCTGATTCTTTCCGGCATCGGTGCGGCGCCGCATGGACATTTTGACGTAAATGCGATTGCGCTTTATGTACGTGGCGCGCATCACTGGCTGGTGGAAGGTGATTACATCCGGAAGAACCCGGAGGAACACAATACGCTCACCATCCGGGAAAATGGCCGCCACGTCCGTCCTGGAGCAGCTTACAGCGGCTCTCTGGCTCAAATCCGTCATGCCGGACAGCTGCCTTCGCGCAAGCTGGCCGCCACCTCCACGTTGGCAGCAAAATACGGCGGAGCAGACTGGACGCGGGATGTGGTTTTCGAACCAGGCTTCGGTCTCATGGTATTGGATGAAGTGACGGCAAATCGGCAAGGGGATTTTCTGGCGGAATGCCGCTGGCGTCTCCTGGGTGACTGGGCCCGGACCGACGCCCAGAGTGTGGAACTGACCCAGCACCCGGCGGCGGATAACGATCGTTTCGCCACCTTGACGATCAGCGAAGGCACCGGTGCGGAACGACAGATGGTATCGCAATTTGATGAAGGTCATTCGGGCAAAGACGGGTATTATCAGGAATATCCGCATGCCGGCCCGGAAACCCGGGTGTTGACCCAGCGCCATCAAGGGAAACTTCAATCTGGCGAAAGTCTTCGTTTCCTCAATGTGCTCGGCTCCGCGCCGCAGCAAGTCCGCCGTGTAGGCGAAAACGCCTGGAGTATCACGGCTCCGGACGGAACCGTCCGGGGGGTGGTTGCCGGAACATTCCGTGCAAAAGACGTGCAGGTGGAGGCAGATCGGCTTTATTTCGGGCCCCAGGGACTGATTGCTTTCGGAGCAACCGCTCTCCAGCTGGGACCGATCCAATGGAAATCCGCCGAAAAACAGGATCTGTTTCTGGAAGCGGATGAACGATTCCCCCAGGCAGCAGCCGCTCTTGCCGCTCTCGCAGGAGAAACCCTCTCCGCCGCCCTTCCCGCCACTCCGGATGTACCGGTCATCGCCGGAGTCACCCGGGAAATGCCCTCTGCTGTCACAGTGTTGACTGCCGCGCCGGAAGGACTCTTCGGCGTCGGCATGGAGAACGGCCAGTTCCAGGTGATAAATCCCCGTGGAGAGGTTCAGTGGGAAACCCGTTTACCCGGCCGGATCAGCGCTGCCGCCGCCTTCTCCGATACGCAAGGAGCGAAATACTGGGCGGTCGCCGCCGCTCCGACGGCGGAACGTCCGGATAACGGAGAATTGTACGTTTTCGATGCTTCCGGCCGGGAACTCTGGCGGAAAACCATCACAAAATTCCAGAGCCGGAACGGCACAGTCAAAACCCTGTTCCCCGCTCATATCGGTGGTCAGAACGCCTTGATTGCAGGAGCGGAAAACTGGCATTACTATGCCTTCGCTCCGGACGGCAAGGAACTGTGGAAACGTCAGGTGTATCATGGTGCCACCGTCGGGACTGCCCGTGACCTTGATGGAGATGGAGAAGATGAAATCCTGGCCGGTATTGAATATTATTACCATCAGCTGCTTGGGCCGGACGGCCAGATGCTCTTCCAGCGCAACACCGATCCGTGGACCCTGGCCCTGGGAACCGCCGATCTGGACGGAGACGGGAAACCGGAAGGACTCTTCGGGCGCACCGACAGCCGGATTCACGTTATGACGCCTCTGGACCGGGGCCGTGACAGCCGATACAAACCGTTGCAGCTTGGTGGTTTGCCGATCGGTGTCACCGGTCTTCCCGCAGACGGCAAGGCGAAATTCGCAGCGGCTACGGCCAATGGGGACGTCGTTTTTGCGGACGGCAACATGCAGATCATTGCCACCACTCCGTTGCCGGGGCAGCTGCTCGGCATGGCGGATACCGGCAAATCGCTGGCGGTACAGTCTACCGATGGAAATCTCTATTTCCTTGGGTATGACGGAAAAATCACAGGTATGGGGGTATGCGGTTTTGATCCGTCCCAGAGTTGGAGAGCCAAACCGGCGGTTACCAACGGCTGCACCGCTGCGGCCGCCGGGAAAACGCTCACCCTCTTCTAAACCATCTCATAACGCAAAACGGGTCGGGAATTTTATTCCCGGCCCGTTTTTTTCCTTCGCAAGCCTTCCTCCTAACATCCCGGCAATCCCCGGAACGTCCTGAAAAAATCCAGAGGAAGCCCCTGTCCCCTCGCCCGCCAATCCCCCGGAAAGACCACGCCCTTCCTCAAACCGGCCTACGCCCAGATTTCTCCGGCGATCGCCTTCCGGCAACCTTTCGAATCATCTGGACTTTTCAACCGGCTGCACCGCCCCTTCCCTTCGGAGCGACTGTTTTACTTCCAGCAAAAAGGTCCCGTTCAGCCGATAAAAACGCCCATAAATCACCAGATAAATCACCATAAGCACCATGGGAATTCCGCCCATGATCACCCGAAGCCCCAGTACCGTTCCCGGAGTCTGTACGGCATCGGCGACAAAGCCGATCAGCGTCAACCCCGCACCGGTGATAAAACCGCTCAAAGCTCCGGCAAACTTCACTACAAACGTTTGAGTGGAGAACAGAATGCTTTCATTCCGGGTCCCAAACTTGTATTCTCCGTAATCCACCACATCAGCCAGCATGACGGTAAGCAATCCCAGAGAAAGCCCGATACCGAAATTGATGACCGCTCCGGTCAGGAAGAGCCCCCCTGCAGCCATGTCCGATCCGCAGGGAATATGCCCAGCAAGAGTACCGCAAATCCCAGCACGGGGAAAATCCCGGACGCAGCAAATACCGCCCGGCGCCCGAACCTGGATGCAAGAAAAGGATAGCCGAAGAGTCCACATAGCTGTGTAATTCCCGCAGCCAGCAGATAAACGGAAACCATTTCCGCCGCGCCGATCACATATTTGCAATAAAATACTGCAAACCCATTGGTCAACTGGAAGGAAAGATTGAACAGCAGCGAAAGCGCCAGTACGACCAGTACCTGATCATTTTTCACCAGCACGGCAATCATTTCCCGGACAGAGGTCCGCTGCTGTCGCGACGTCCCGCTTTGCGCAACGCCCCGGTCCTTTACTCCGAAAAAAGTAATTACGGAACAAATCACAAAAATCACTGCGATCCCCACCCCCAACCGGGCGAAGCCATCCGCCTGTTTGCCTTCCCCCAGCAACTTGACCAGCGGCAATCCCCAGTACCCGATCAGCATCCACGCCACGCTGGCAAAGATTCTGGGAATCACCGAAATGGTGTCACGCTCCTTCTCGTCATCGGTCAGAGCTGGAATCATCGACCAGTAAGGAATGTCCATCAACGTATAAGTTATGCCCCATAAGAGATAAGTCACCGCAATATAAGTCAGCTGACGCCCCCCGTTCAGACCGGGATTCAAAAAGAGAAATACCAGCACCACCGCATTCAGAATCGTTCCCAGCAGAATCCACGGTCGGAATTTCCCCCAGCGAGTCCGGGTATTGTCCACCACCAACCCCATGACCGGATCATTCACCGCGTCGAACAACCGGGCAAACAGGAAAAGATTTCCGGTAAAAATCGGATCGATTTTGCAGACATCTGTCAGGTAAAACATATAAAACGTCGCAACGATCGCATAAACCAGATCCTTGCCGAATGCTCCGACGCCATAGGAAATCCTGCCCGGCCATGTCAATTGCTGCATATATCGTCCGCTCCCACTTGTATGATCTCAGTTCGTTTCACGGTTTCATCATCCCCCTACCACGCCGCGTCAATGCCGCATCAACGCAGCAAAATACTCCGCAGCACGGTGATAGCGATCGTTTTCTGTCCTGCGGGGCTCATATCGTTCCGTCGGGAAAGACGCCTTGACCGATTGGCGCGCCTGCTCCAGATCTTTCAGCATCCCCGCAGCCATGGCCTGCCCCAGCAGATTGCCTATGGCTGTCGCCTCCACCGGACCGGCCACCACCGGACGCCCCAGAGCATCCGCCGTCAACTGCATGAGCAGACGATCCCGGGTTCCTCCCCCCACCACATGCAGACAGGAATAATGCCGCCCCAGCACCTGCTCCATTTCGCTTAACTTGCCGCTGAAATAGAGCGCCAGCGAATCATATACCGCTCGCACCACCTCCGCATCGGACGCCCCCGTTCCCTGTCCCGTACGGGTGCAATACGTCCGGATCCGATCAGGCATATCGCCCGGTTCGACGAAGTCCGCATCGTTCGGATCCAGCAGAAATCGGCATGGCGTCGCCATCCGGGCCAGCGTCTCCATTTCCGCGAACGATCGTTCCCGCCCCTCGTCCTTCCAGGTACGCCGAATTTCCTGCAGCAGCCAACTGCCCATGATATTGGTCAGGAAACGAATGGTCCCATTCAAACCGCCTTCGTTGGTGAAACCGCTCCGCTCCGCTTCCGGAGACGGATGCGGTTCCAAAAGTTCTGTTCCCAGCAACGCCCAGGTGCCCGCACTGATATAGGCGCCGCCAGAGGCGTCATCGAATGGTATCGCCGCCACTGCACTGGCCGTGTCATGAGAACCAACCTTCCAGATCGGAATGGAACCGCAGCCCAATTCCCGCTGCAAGGACTCAGACAATATTCCCCCCGCGGTACAGGGGGCTGCGATCGGCGGAAAAATATCACGCGGCAAATCCAGTTGATCGATCAACTCCCAATCCCATTGCCGCGTTCGGATATTCAGTAGATTACCGGTACTGCAATTGGTATATTCCGCCCGGGCGTCCCCCCCGAGCGAGGCCGCCAGCGCATCGGCCATCATCAGAAAATAACTGTCCGAAAAATCTTCCGGATGCCGCTGCCGATGCGCCACCAGCTGATACAGCGTATTAATCCGCATATGCTGAATCCCGGTCCGTCGATAGAGTTCATCAGGAGCAATCCGGCTCCGGACTTCCGTCTCCGCCGCCAGGGTGCGTGCATCGCGGTAATGATTCGGCAGACGCCGGACTGCTCCGGTCTTGCGATCGAACAACACATAATCCACCCCCCAGGTGTCGATTCCGATCCCGGCCAGCGTCGGCGTCTCGGCCAGCGCCCGGCACAATCCCGTCTTTAATTCCAGCTGCAACCGCGGATAATCCCAGACCAGACCGTCCACCGTCATCTGCGGCGCATTTGGGAAACGATGCACCTCCTTGATCATCCAGTGCCCGGACTTCAACTTTCCCAGAATTGCCCGCCCGCTGGATGCACCGAGATCGAATGCCAGGAACCAGCTGTCTTTCATATCGAATCCCCCTGCATGCGTTCCTTCATGATTCCGGCAACCGGAAAGCCCGAATCAAATCAGCCACCTGCGCCTCTGTCATCGGCTGCATTCCCCCGAGCGTCCCGGCCTCAATCGCCGCCCGGGCACTGAATTCGGCGACCTCCAGCCGATCAAATGCCTCATGCAACGTAGCCCCGCCGGTCAACACCCAGCCATTCGTCATCCGAACCACCGGATAACGGGCGGAAAAAGTCCGTTCCAAATTCTCCCATGCCGCGCCATCCGAGCCGATTTCAAAAGAAGGCAGTTCCCGCAGCTGAATGTAACTTTCCGGAATCACCCGCGGATCAAAGGGCTTCCCGGAAAGCCCGTAAGCCATCAGTTGCGGCGGCATGGCCGCAAAAACCGCACGGAATTCCGAATGGCGCTCCAGCACCCGACGCAGCCATTCCCCCAGGCTGTTTGCTGTTCCCGTCCGGCTCCCCGCAAGCACCCGGACAAAATCCGCTGCGGTCATAACGGCCCGGTCGGCTGACGCAACCGGCAACAGCAACGAACCGTCCTCCAACTTCCAGGCACAGACGCCGACGGCACTGCTGAACAATCCCTGCCGCCAGGCTCGCTGCGTCATTTCGGCCAGTTGCCGCCGCGCCTCCTGCTCCTTCGGATCGTCCGCCAAACCCGGCCATTCCGCATCCGGCGCATGATAACAGGGACAAGCCGCCCGAACGGCTTCGGGCAGTCGGCATAAGCCCCCCAACCGAACCGCCTGATTCTGTGCCCGACACAAAAAATCCAGCTGTTCCAGACGCCCGTAGGCTTCGGCCAGCGAAGCGCCGACCACACAAACGCCATGATTTTCCAGCAACACGGAGTGATAACCTTCGGCAAAAGCTGCCCCCACTTTGCGTCCAAGCGCCTCACTGCCCGGTATGTCGTAGGGAGCAAATCCCACGTCGCCGCAAACCGCATGAATTTCCGGACAAAGCGCCGGCTCCGGACGAACTCCGGCAATGCTGAATGCCACAGTCAGTGGCGGATGCGCGTGCATCACGGCCCGTACTTCCGGTCGCAAACGGTACACCGAACGATGAAATGGATATTCACTGCTTGGTTGATGTCGCCCCTCCCGGCTGCCGTCCGGCCGAACACAGACAATGTCTTCCGGCTCCAGCCCCCCTTTGTCGATGCCGCCGGGGGTAATCCATAGATTACCCGCATCATCGAGAATCGACAGATTCCCGCCGGATGTCGTCGTCAATCCCCGCTCATAAATTCGCCGCATGAACAACACCAGCTGTTCCCGCGGATGTAAATCCATCATCTGACCTCTCCCTGTACGCCTTCTTTTTCCGTTCGTGCATCCCACAGGACGTCCCCCGCCATGCCGACCTCAGCGCCGGCTCAGCACTGTCCGTTCATATTCCTCTACTACGGGAAGATATCCGGCCCCGACCGGAACGCCCTCCCGCAAACAGAACCAGTCATACACCGCCCCCAGCGGCAGTGTCCGAAACTCTTCCATCAGTGCCAGCTTGCATCCGTTCCGGAACGTCTGTTCCAATCGGCTCCATTCCGCCGCCGGTTCCAGCAGCGCCCCCAGCAACGCCTTCTGCATATTCCGCGTCCCGACCACCCAGGCGATCAACCGGTTGATGGTTCCATCAAAATAATCCAGCCCAATATGAATCCGGCGCAGATCCTGCCGCACCACTTCCCGGGCAATGGCCCGTAATTCATCATCCAGCACCACTACATGGTCGCTGTCCCAACGTACCGGACGGCTTACATGCAGCAGAATTTCATCGACGAACCGCAATACTGCACTGATCTTGTCACTGATCACCTCCGTCGGATGGAAATGCCCCGCATCCAGGCAGAGCATCAGATGATGGCGGATGGCGTACCCCAGGTAAAATTCAGCAGAACCGACCGTGCAGCTTTCCACGCCGATCCCGAACAGCTTCGGCTCCACGGCATCCCGCATCCACTGCTTCGGAAACGATTCCGCCAGCGCCTCATCCAACGATCTTTCCAGACGCTCCCGGGCTCCGGCCCGGTCCACGGTCACGTCTTTGAAACCATCCGGAACCCAGATATTCATAATGCAGGGGGTTTGCAGACGTCGCCCCATCTCCGCCGCAATGCGACGGCAGGCACGCACATGTTCCACCCAGAATTGCCGCACGGCCTCGTCGGGATGAGACAATGTCAATTGTGACGCCGCCATCGGATGTCCGAAACAGGTCGGATTGAAATCGAGCCCGATCCGCTGTTCTGCCGCCCAGTCGATCCAGCTTTGAAAATGTTCCGGCCGGATCTGATTGCGCTCCACCGGCTCAGGAGTATCCAGATACACAGCGTGAAGATTGAGACGTTTCCGCCCGGGAATCAGGGCAAACGCCTGTTCCAGGTCCCGGCGCAGTTCCACGGGTGTCCGTGCTTTTCCCGGATAATTGCCGGTTGAGAGAATGCCTCCGGACGGGCCGCCGTGGCTCTGCTCAAATCCGGTGACGTCATCCCCCTGCCAGCAATGCAATGAAATCGGCAGCTGGGCCAGTGTTTCCAGAGCCTTTTCCGTATCAACGCCCCATTCGGCATATTGTTCCCGGGCCTGCTGATAGCGTTGTTCAATCAGCGCATGTGTCATGGTGTTTTCATTCTGCTCCCGTATTCAAAATTCTTCATAAAAGAAGATCTGTTAAATCTCCGAATCCCATCGGATGAAAAAAAACGCCCCCCCCTTTCCGGTCCGGATCTCCGATCTGCAACCGGGGCAGGCGTTTTCGTTTTGTCATCGTCCCAGGCCACTTCTGCTTCAGCAGCAGCAACCGGCAAGCATCAAAACCATTGCAGTGCACGAAATCCATGCAAACAGATTTTTCATTTTTCCGCCTTTTTATCAGTTGACGCTATGAAGTATGAATACCATATCCCGAACGATCTCATTTTGCAAATGACTGACATTTTTTTTCACCACTGCCAGGGCAGGACCGAACGGTATCGCCGCCGGTCCAGCTCAACAGGAGGGCGGAATTCATAATGACCAGTACCGAACCGGCATTATGTACCAGAGCCCCGACGACCGGATTGAGAATCCCCATTCCCGCCAGAACGATCGAGACGAAATTGAGAACCATCGAAAGCGCCAGATTCCATCGAATCGTAGTCATGGTTCTCCGCGCCAGCTTCACCAGAAAAGGCAGTTGCCGAATATCATCATTCACCAGTACGATGTCGGCGGCGTCCACGGCAATATCACTGCCGATCCCTCCCATGGCAATGCCGACATGTGCTTTTTTCAACGCCGGAGCATCATTGACGCCGTCTCCCACCATGCAGACCAGTCCGCCTTCCCGGGTACAGCGTTCAATCCAGCTAAGTTTGTTCTCCGGCAGACATTCCGCAAGGAACTCTTCTATTCCGGCCTGCCCGGCAATTCGCTGTGCCGCAGGTTGGTGGTCGCCAGTCAGCAGCATGGGACGAACCTGCAGCGCGTACAACGCGGCAATGGTATCGGGAACATGTTCCCGCATCTGATCCGCAAGGGCGATAAGTCCGCAGAAACGTCCGTCCACCGCCAGACGGATCAGGGTGGCGCCCGCGCCACTCTCCCGACCAGCGGCCTCTTGCTCCGTCGCGCTTAATTCAATACCGGCCTCCCGGAGAAGTCTTTCATTCCCCGCCAGCAGTATCCGGCTCCCCACCCGGGCGGAAATCCCCTGCCCCGGGCGCATTTCGAAGGTTGCCGGCGCTGGAATTTCCCGGTCCGGATATTGCTGTCGATATCCTGCAACCACAGCTTTTCCCAGGGGATGTTCGGAATGGAGTTCCGCCGCTGCCGCCAACCGGAAAAGCTCCTCATCCTCCCAATTCTCATGAAAATTCCACATCCCGGCCACCCGCGGTTCTCCACAGGTCAATGTCCCGGTTTTATCGAAAGCCACCCGTTGTACCGCGGCCAGACGTTCCAGCGCATCGCCTTCCCGAATCAGTATCCCCCGACGCGTGGCGTTGCCGATCGCCGCCATGATTGCCGTCGGCGTTGCCAGTACCAGCGCACAGGGGCAGAACACCACCAGAATGGTCACCGCCCGAATCATCTCCCCGGACCACCACCACACCATGCCCGCTGAAACCAGCGCGATCACGACAACCCATGTTGCCCAGCGGTCGGCCATGCCCACGATCCTGGCTTTCGACGCATCTGCCGCCTGTACCAGACGCACCATCCGCTGAATGGCACTGTCGACATCCGCCCGCGTCACCCGCATAAGAAAGGCTCCGAACCGGTTCACCGTGCCACTGTACACCTCATCCCCCGGTTGTTTATCCACCGGCATAGACTCTCCGGTGACGATGGACTGGTCCACGGAAGTTTCTCCCTGTTCGATCACTCCGTCCACAGGAATAGTTTCTCCGGGCAGCACCCGGACCAGATCACCGGGATGCACCTGCTCGGCGGGAACCATGTTTTCCGTCCCGCCGGCGACCAGGCGGGCGGTACGGGGGGTGAGACGCACCAGTTTTTCGATCCCGGCCCGTGCCCTGGCCACCGTCGATTCCTCCAGAAACGCACCTATCTGCATGATAAATGCCACCTCGCCTGCCGCAAAAATCTCACCCGTCAATACGGATGCGATCAACGCCAGTGACACCAGCACATCCGCCCGGATATCAAACCGCGTCCACAATCCGACAGCAGCATCTTTCAGAATCGGCAGCCCGCACAGCAGCACTGCAATCCAGGCCGGATCCAGTGGCAATTTTTCTCCACTGAAAAAACTGACCGCCAGTGCCCCTCCCGCCAGTACCAGTCCGCCGATCTTCCCGTTATTTTCCCTCTGCAAAATTTCCCTGAACTTCTCCGGCAGCATGCTTGCAACCTCCTTCCCGGCATGAGTCAGAACCCTTGTAACCGTTAATATACATATAGGGGTATAGGTATTCAATCAATCCATGATAAAAATAAGCGGGATTTTTGGAAAACCCCAATCGGCTGACTGGAAAAAACAGATTGCAACGCTACATTTGGATAAAATTTGAAAATACAATGGGCGCCGAGCTGCCGGTCTTCCAGTCCGTCTCAGGCAGTGCGGCACCTCCCGAAGGGATGCATTCCGAATGAAAATACTGTTTTTCTCCGACATCCACGGTGTGCCGGAAACGCTGGAAACCTTGCTGCAATACGCCGAACGGCTCCAGCCGGATCGACTGGTTCTGCTGGGAGACGTACTTTACCATGGCCCGCGGAACGGTGTTCCGAACGCCTACGATCCGCAACGGGTCGCCGCCCTGCTCAATCAGCACAAAGAGGCCATCCTCGCGGTGCGTGGCAACTGCGACACCGAGGTTGACCAGATGATGCTGGACTTCCCGATTCTGGCCGACTATTCGGAAATCTGGACGGAAACTACCCGATTTTTTCTGACTCACGGACATCGCTGGAATGAATCACACCTGCCGCCCCTGTCGCCGGGCACGGTGCTGGTACATGGACACACCCACCTGCCACGGCTGGAGGTCGGAGCGGAAGGCGTATTGGTCTTCAATCCCGGTTCGCTGTCGCTGCCGAAAGGCGGACATCCGCGGACCTTCGGCCTGCTGGATGAAAATCAGCTAGCCATCCATCGGCTTGATGACGGCACTCGTTACGGCGATGCCGTCACATTTCGGTAATACCGTCATCGTCAGGAGGCGTACCGGCATTCGCCTCAACCACGTTCCAGAAAGGAATGTCCAGCCATTCGGCAAGCGTCACAGCCTCTTTCAGCAAATGCTGGTACTTTCCGTGAGCGACCAGATGGATCCGGTCTCCATTCTGCAGGATCAGGTTGAGTTCATACGCCCAGTAGGAATGCTTCCCTGCCCTGCAGTATTTGCGGAGCAGCTGCAAGGCACCGATTTCAGAAAAAGGCACGTATGAATCCTGCTGCTCGGCTATCACTGCACGCGGATCACGATTCGTCATAAAAAAAGCCCGCTCAGTGGCGTCAAACACCTCATAATGGGGAATCCGCCGGTGCTGCCAGCCGAACATCCCGGCGCCCAGCAGACCTAAAATCCCCCAGAAAAGCAGAAAGCTCCAGTCCATTCGCCCACGCCCCCGATCCAGGATAGAGGGCAGCCAGTATTCCCAGAGTGATCATCCCCAAAAACAGCAGTCCCATGCCGTAACGCACCCCCCAGGTCCGAACAAACATCCATCCCCCTGCCCTGCTCATCGGCCGGAGACGTTGCGTACAGTATGTCGGTGCGAAAGTTGACAGCGGCGTCCATTCAGTAGATTTTGCCAGAGGATGTCCGAAAATCTCCGGGGCCACCACCTCTATCGGCAGGGAAAAAAGTTTCCGCCATATTGCCGTAAAATTCATATTTCTCGCCTGTTTACAAGGTCCAGCTTCCAGTTTCCCACTCCAGAAAACTGTAGAAAACATTGCCCGCATAGGACAAATTCGTCACCGGTTGTTTGCCGCTGGAATCCAGATGAAAAGAACACCGGACCACCGGGAAAGTCGTCAGTACCGTAGCATAGCGGATCTCCGGGAAATACGGATTCTTACCGATCCGCACATCTTCGGACTTCACTTCGTTCCAACTGCGGGTGCCGTCGGATTTCCAGTAACAGGGCGATTCGTTGAATTCATAGAAATAACTGATCCCCTCCACATCCGGATTGGGATCATTTCCATATTTTCCCTGGTTGCCGATCCGATCGTAAGCACCGATGAATTCCGTACCGACCCACGAACTCCATTCCGCCGGGGCAGTCCCGTCCGGATTGGTGTCCCGGGGACAGCGGTAAATCTTCTCCGTACTCAGATAGGAAGAATACAAGGTGGAAATCCACGGCGGCAGACGGTCATTGTAATCGCCGCGATACAACTCCACTCCCATACCGATCTGACGCAGCTGGTTGATGCAGCTGGTGTCGCGCGCCTTGATCCGCGCCTTGTTGAGGGCCGGCATGAGCATACCGGCCAGGATGGCGATGATGGCGATCACCACCAGCAATTCGATCAGCGTAAATGTTTTTTTCATGGCGCGTACTCCCGATCTATGAATAACTCCCGGATGCTTCATCCAATCGTCTCCCCGACTTCGGATTCTTCGACGGTCAAACCGTGCCGGGTCTTCTCCCAGTAAAAAGGCCGGGTAAACAACTGTATAAACCCTTTCCATGCGCCGAACGAGATCAGCAGCCAGTAGAACGGCATCAGCAGCGCCATCGGAATCAACCGGTAAAAACCGCGCCGGCAGCAGGCTGCCACACCAATGGCCACAAATCCGATATTCGCCAGCAGCAATACCGCGCCGACCACGAAAAACACCTGCGACAGCAGCGCCCAGAAACCGTTTTCCGTCGCTCCCGCATAAACCAGCGGCCATGCCTGAAACGAAAAACGCCCGATGGAAATCCCCTGATACACCTCGGGACCGCTCCAGGGGCCGACAATCATCTCCCGGGCTGGAATCCCATGTACCACCGCATGCAGCAGCAGTCCTCCGTAAACCAGCATGATCCCCCAGTAAATCACATTGGTCAGCATCATCAGAACGCTGCCCCCCACCGCCAGATAACTGCCGAATGCGCCACGCCATCCCAGCAGTCGCAGCGTCCGCCGGGGATGCCGGCAATGCGCCAGATGTGTCTGTACAAAGCCCTTGACCCAGCGCGAACGCTGCCGCAACCAGTTCCCCAGTCGGCAATTTGCCTCTTCCCAGGTGGTGGAATCCACCAGACCGGTTTCATAGCCAGCCTCGTAGATCCGCAAACCGAGATCACAATCTTCTGTCACGTTGAAAGGGTCCCACGGACCGATCTCCCGCAACAACGCGGTCCGGAAGTGATTGGAGGTCCCTCCCAACGGCAACGGCAGACGGAACCGGCGCATACCAGGCAGCATCAGGTCGAAGTTAACGGAATACTCCACCGTGAAAAAGCGTGTCAGCCAGTTGTAAGTAGCATTGAAATAGTTGAGTTTCGCCTGGACACAGGCCAGCTTTTCCGAACCGGGCCGGCGGAAAACCGCCAGCGCCTTTTTCAACTGATCCGGGTCCGGTCGGTCTTCGGCATCAAAGATCACACAGTATTCCCCCCGGGCTGCCGCCAGCCCATAATTGCAGGCGCGCGGCTTGGTCCGCGGCAAGGTATCCGGCACAATGATCACCTCGCAATAATCCGGCACTCCCGCCCGGCGGATCGCCTCCAGCGTTTCGGTATCATCCGCTTCCAGCAGGAGCTTCACATCCAGTTTTTTCCGGGGATAGTCCAGCTGATCAATGGCATGCAGCAGTTTTCCGGCAATATTGGCTTCATGATAGAGCGGCGCAAGAATGGTATAAACCGGCAACTCCTCTTTGTCCAGTGCCGCAAGCTCTCCTGACGACACAGCGCCATCATCGCGCCCCTTTAAAGCAAGCACCGCCGCACCACAGCGGAAAAACGCTGCGCAGAAATACCAGAATGACAAAATCAGCGTCGTCAACAGCACAAATATATCCCAGCGGTATTTGAGCAACAGCAGCCAGCCGGCGGCAAGCAAAATATAAAACACCACTTGTCGCCGGGAGAAAACCCGACAGGCGCAGACGCCGTCATGCCGGGCAGCAAACGCCGCAGTCAGAGTGTCGGCACCGTCAAAACGAATCTCTTTCATGGTCCTTTTTCAATTTCGGCTATATTCTGCATATTTTGCATGAATCGGAAGAGGTTTGCCCGGAGAAACGCCGGAGTTACAGGATTATTTTTCAGCATCCAAATATTTTTCAGTGTTTTTTTCAAAATCATGCAACTCAGAAAAAATAAAACCGCCATCCCGGCCGTTATTCCCGTTACAATTTCAGAAAGAGATATTATGATACACCCAATCCTTTTGCTGTTCATGTTCCTGTTCGCCGCCGTTGTCTCCGCCGCCGATCCCGGCTGGCTGCTCGACACCGGACGGGGAGGCCGTCGCTCGATATCCGCAGGAAAAGATGGTGTGGTCTCCGCCACGTTTCAGCTGCCTGATTCGGTACAGCTTTACCGGCAGGAGCAGCGGGAAACGTTCCGCCCGGATCGAACTGCTTTTGAAGCTGGAGAACTGCGCATGGAATTGCTCCTGCGCTCTGGTACGGGACCAGTCCGCGGCACGCTTTTCATCAAAGACAAAGACGGTTACTGGTTCCGCAGTGAACAGGAGTTCGAATTCACGCCCGGTGTGCCTGTAACCTGCGCGGTACGACTCGATGAACCCGGCCGTCACTGGCTGCCGGTCGGACATGCGGCGACCTGGAGCGCGGATTACGCCGTCGGCATTTTTGCTGCAGGCATCTCCCTGTACGGCGGCGCACCGGGCGAATATGTGCTGGAATGCCGTAATCTGAGCCGGGGTGGCCAGCGACGCCATGCGCCTCTGGCGGTGCTGGACTGGCGGCTCCCTTCCGAGGGATCGAAATTCGTTCAGATGGAAAGTCGTTTTCGGCTCACCCGGGAGTATTTCAATGCCTTTGACCCGGATGAAATCGAGGTGGATTTTGAATACCGTCGAAAAGACAATCCGGAAATCCGCCGTTATCCGGCGTTCTATACCCGCGACTTCCGGCGCGAGCTGCGCCATGTAACGGAACTCGTCGAACCGGTGGGGGCGCCCTACTGGGCCTTCCGTTTCACCCCCACCGCGCCGGGCGAATACGAACTTCGACTGGTGGTCCGCGACAAGACACCGGACCGCGCCGTGGAGCTGGTCACGCCATGGCGCCCCGTCCGGATTCACGACAGCCGAGAAAAGGGGTTCGTCGAAGTTTCCCGCAGCAATCCTTCCTACTTTCAATTCAGCAACGGGGAATTTTTCTATCCGGTCGGGCTGAATATCCATACCAACATTGACTTGCGCAGCGAATACCGCTTCCGCTTCGGTCATCTTCCGGATCGCGGCACCTACGATTATGACGAATATTTCGAACGCTGCGGCGAAAACGGCATTAGCGTCGTGGAAGTCTGGATGGCCTCCTGGACCTGTGCCATCGAATGGGATGCCGCGCGGCAGTTCTATCATGGCCTCGGACGTTACAATCTGGCCAATGCCTGGCGGCTGGATCATCTGCTCCGTCAGGCCGGTCGACATGGCATCCGGCTCAACCTGGTTCTCGACAACCATGGCAAAGCCTCCATGGACTCCGACCAGGAGTGGAATGATAATCCCTTCAATTCTCAGGGCGTCTTCGCCGTCGCCAACGGAGGTTTTCTGGAAGACGCAGGCGCCTTCTTCACCGATCCCCAGGTAAAGAAATACAACTCACAGCGCAACCGCTACATCGCAGCCCGCTGGGGAGCAGATCCCCGCATCATGGCCGTTGAATTATGGAGCGAGGTTGACCTCGTCTCCGGATTCCGCGACCGCTATGCCGAAGGGGCCGCCGCACGCTGGCATGCTGAAACCGCAGCCGAATATCGTCGCTGGAGTCAGGCAAACCACCTGATTACGACCCACGTCTGCGGGGACTGGAGACGCAATCTCATGTACCGCGACATTTTCGAAATTCCGGAACACACCCACTGGGCCGGAGATGCCTACCGCTCCATGAATATTCACATTGTGGATCAGCTGCGACAGCATGAAATCAATCTGCGTTTTCCCAAACCGGTTCTGATCACCGAATACGGCGGGGCCTCCCTGGGAGGCGACAACGGCAAAATTCTGGCCGACGTGCATGCCGGACTCTGGAGCTCGTTCTTCAAACGTCAAGCCGGAACACCGTTCCTCTGGTGGCACGACTTTGTCCATATTTTCAATCATTACCAGCATTATCGGGGCTTTGCCGAATTCATTCGCGGCCTTGATCTGCGGCCTGTCGGACTGAAGCCGATGGAACCGGCCTGCCTGCGCTGGTATCCATTTCAGCCACTGCAGCCGCCGATCCCCGGTATTCCCGCCGAATCGCCGGACATTCCGTCCCAATTCCGTTTCGGGGGACCGTTTACGCCGCAACTGCTTCCGCCGATGCCGGAAACCCGTTACGAGGCACTGGCCGTCGGGGACCGGACCCGGGTTTACGGCTGGACCTTCTGCCGCCAGCCGATGTTCATCTATCCGGAAGCTCCCGAAGAATATCCCGAGGCCCGACGCCTGACATTGTATCTGGAGTTCCCGTTACAGGAGGGAACCTATCAGGTACGATTTTTCGATCCCTTCACCGGAACTGAGCGGTTCCGGGTCCCGCTGCGCCATGCCGGCGGTCCCTTATGGCTGCCATTGCCGCCATTCCGGCTGGACGTCGCGTTCAAACTGGAAAAAACGGAGCGCTGAACGATGAAAATACCGCTGTTGTTTCTCTGTATCTGTTTTCTTGCATTGCCACAGGTTTTTGCGCGCACGCCGGATTCCCTCACCGTCTGGCAGCCGGCAACGCAACCGGAGTCCGCTCCGATCGCGCCATGGCATCGTCCGGATGCTCCGTACCGTTTGGAAATACAACGGGATTTGCCCGACGTGCTCACGATGGTGGACCTCCGGCGGCTGCTGTTGCCGATACTGCCCGAAAAAAACGTGGAGGTGGTCGATCCGGCAGGCAAAAATGTATCTTTCTTCCTGGCCGAAGGGAACGGCATACTGCTGCTTCCCCCGGGCACTGCGGATTCTCTGTTCCTCTATTACGGCCATTGCCCTTCCTTTTCCTCACCTCCGGAAGGGTCGACACCGGATCCGGAACGACTGCGCATCCGCATTGTCAATGCCCGTAACCTGGCGCCATCCGAAGGAGAATGGCTGGAAAATCGCCGCAATCAATACCAGACACGTTACACCCGTCAATGGGATGCCAATGCGCTCGGCATTGAGCGTCTGTTCCGGGAAACCTTGACCGGCCCTACCCTGTTCTGCCGTTATCCCGGGGAAACCTGGCGTCCCCGCACCTATTATCTGAATGAAAAAAATATGAAAATGCGCATGCGTCAGCAAAAAAGCAAAGCTGTCCGACCACGCTGGCGCTACCGTCCCGGCTATCTGCAGCCGATCTGGTTTTTTCCGCTCCATCAGCGCTATTTACACAGCCGCCGGATCGCCTCATTGCGCAACAGCCAGAATATTCTCAACCGCTGGGGCCAGGATCTGGCCAAAGCGGAACAGGAGTCTGTCGGCGCTCCGGAACGGGAAATTCTTGAAGTATTCAGCAATCCCCGTCATCAACTGCGCGGCGATGGTCTTGCCCGGGAAATCAACCTGCCGAAACGGCCTTTTGATTCCGACGGCAATTTCGCCATTCGTTACACCGGAAATCTGTTGATCCCCCAGGACGGCGAATATGAATTTTCCGTGGTCTGCAATTCGCTGTCCCTGCTTCGTCTGGATGGAAAAACCGTCTTGAGCCGATTTGGTGTTGCCGCCCCATCAGAAGTGAAACCGATTCACTGTCGCCTTCGGTTGTCCCGCGGACTTCACCCGTTTGAGCTCTATTATCACAAAAGCCGGGTTACCAGCACCATTTCCGCTACCTGGAAAAAACCCGGCGAATCCCAATTCCATCCATTGATTGACGACGATTTCGCCCCGGGGTACCCAGCCCGGCTGCTGGCCAGCCGTAACCGCGAAGGAGGCGAATATCCGCTGGTCATGCGCGATGACCGCTATTTGCTGCACCCCGGCAAACTCGAACGCCGCGACCTGGAATCCTATCGGGTGTTGAAGCCTGCAGGACTCTCGTTTGACTGGCAGCTCAATGGCGAAAAACTGCCGGGCAACCAGCTTCCGGCCCTGATTCTTCCGCATGAGGGAGAAAGCCGTCTGACGCTGGTACCACACGACACGAAATGGCTGCCGCTGCCGGTCTTACGCCGCCCCGCCATGTACGACCATCAGGTACAGGAGAGCGGCATTTCCAGCTCACAGGATATGCGCTTTCAAAAAATGCCGTATGAACAGGTTTCCCTGGATCCCGCCGTATCTTTGAAACTCTGGTTGCCGCTGACTCTTTACGACGATGAAATTGCCGGAATGGATATGGAATTACGTTCTGGATTGCCCCTGCCGCTGCAGATTCGGCTGCGGCAACGCCCGGACCATCCGCAAGACTTGTTTCCGGAAGAAGAGCGTTATTTCCGGCTTGCCGCCAAACCGGAACCACATCTGGATCGTTTTGCCCCCGACATCACCCGAAAAATTCATTGCTCCTTGCCCGGTGCGGAACTGCTTGACGGCTTGACGGTGGAATACGAACTGGCCATTCCTGACTTTGTATTTGCCCGGGAGATCGTCCGCTTCCTGCCGGTATCCGCCCTGCCCGCTGACTTGACAGCTAGTCCAGAAGGGCTGCGCGGAGCCGCCGGCGAACGGATTGTGCCGATTCTGCGACGTCCCGACTTGCATCAACTGCGGGCCTGGGAATTGCCGAAAACCATCGACAGCAAACTGCACGCTCCCTCCAAATTACTGGTAATTGCGGAAGATTTCGGTACCGGTTCCAACCGTTTCAGCCGTCATCTGGCGGAACTCTGTCGCAAACGAGGCTGGGAACTTGAATTTTATGCATGGTCAGAAACCGATACCGCCTCCGGGAGTCGGCTGTTGGATACCTTGCCGACGCTGCTGCCCCGTCTGGGGGGAAGTCCGGCTGATACGGCCATCGTGGTGCCCCCTCCACGCAGCCGGAATCAGGCTCTGGCACAATGGGAAAATCTGCGACTTCTGGCGCTGGTACTGGAAAAACTGCAGGGGTCTTCCTCATTGCGGGAGTTGTATCTGGCGACTCCGTTACCATCCGGAGAGGTGGCGGATACGGAAGTTGATACTGCTTTTGAAAATGAATTGCGGCGTCTGCGCCGGGAATACGGAACAGGACTGCTGGAATACAATCTGTCCTTCCGTGACCAGCCGGATTGGCGGAACAGTTATCGCCTGGATGTTTCTGGAGACGTTTTTTTACCGGCAAGTTATCCGGAAAGCGACACGCTTCGGGCGGCGGAGTGTTTATTGAAGTGCCTGAAATAGCGGCTATTCACTTGAAAAAAGAGGAAACAGCGGCATATTATGTATTCAGTCATCCGCATCTGGCCCGGTAGCTCAGAGGATAGAGCAGCTGCCTTCTAAGCAGTTGGCCGTGGGTTCGATCCCCGCCCGGGCTACCATTTTAACTCCCTGATTTCAATCAAGAAACAACACAAAAACAACTACTCTAGCTCATCCTGAATCAAGCTGATTTTTGCGGCTTTCATTACAGAGATTGCCGTACTTTCGCCATATTTTAGGCTATTATCCACCCCTTTGAAAATAAAATAATCACAAGTATTCTGTAAAAAAACACAGCAGCGGGAACGATCCAGACGGCGGTGAAAATTCTTTATAACGCAAGGGGGCAGTCGAACGTATCACGAGATCTTTCTCCTCCTTGTCCGACAAAGCCACAAATTCCTTTGAATATCCCCGCAACACAAAAGAATTTTCTTCCACTCCCATGTTCAATTTCAAGACGATACCGCCGTTGTCCAAATTAAAAACTATCTCCAGATCAATGGGAAACGTCTGTTTCCCCTTGATTTTATAGTAATTCTCCAGTGCCGCGACGCCCTTGTCAAACGCCTCGCGTCCTTCTGTCGCCCCATTGATCGCCTGTCTCATCAAGAACGAACAGACCTTCCCACTGGTCGGGTGGATCATCAAACAACAGGTCGCAAACCCCATGAATCTTTTGGAAACCCGTACCTTAGAAATCGTTTCATCACCAGGTAAACCTGCCCGTTTTCCGCATCAGCCGATCCGCCTCTGCGCCATCGCCACAATACTCAGCACCAATGCAGCCAGATACGGTAAACTTTTCCCGCAAACTCCGCACTCCAGATTCTGCCCGAAAAGATTCTCTTCGATTTCATACGGCAGATGACAATGAGGACACATTATTGGCATTTTTCTTCCCCTTTCCTTCCGGATAAAGAATGCCCTCCTAGCATGTATCAGCATCAACTTTTCCAGGGTGCTGATATTGACATTTCCGAAAATGAAGCTATACTATTTATTCGAAATAATTCAACGAGGAGCAGCGGGAACAGCCAATATGATGATGAATCCTATGGAAAATTCATCGTTGATGAACGATCGTTCCTGCTCCCGCAAAGAGGTTGTAGTTTTGTCCGCAATATTGGATGATAACTGTCATCAATTCGAATTTTGCAGCGCACAGACTGTGCGCCAATGCGCAACATCTCCCTCTGTTGTTTCAGCTCCTTTGCCCGTTATGAAAAGCAGGATTTTCCCTTGCTCAGATTTAGGGAAAAGGGTTACCAAAATTTCCCAATTTATACCGAAAAGATCACCTAAGTACCCGTTTCGGTATGTTTTCGGAGAAAAAGACGGCCATACATTTCAGATCAAATCTGAAATTGACAGTTGTTGGTGTTTAGGATAAAGAAGGATCAATAGAGAAAAATTGATTCCTTATGGGGCGGTTCTTTTGGCATGACCGGGATGGTCGACATCAGTTCCGTTTCGGCCGAATACTTGAAGTAGGCCCCTCTTTGAGAAAAAAATTTTTTTCTCAAGGAGAACCGGAGGTGTATGCATATAATATGAAAATCCCCCCAAAAAAGATCGTCATAACCGAGGCGGAAAACGCTTTGTGGTATCCACTGCGGACAGTGCCCCGACATGAAATGAAGCTGTATTGCCTACTTGAAGAAAAAAGGATTCCAGCCTATTTGCCGGTTATGCCGTCCATAAAGGTTCATCACGTTCACTACAAGTCAAACTCTTATCGCTACGAGAATGAAGTTTTACGTCCCATGCTGCCGTCTTACGTCTTTGCACGTCTTGATTCCATCCAACGGCAATCTATATGGAGAAACAACTCCGTCCGAGCAATTTTAGATGTGCCTAAAATTCACCAGGAATCTTTTATAGAAGAGCTCCGGGGCTTGCAGGTTATGGAGGAATTATCCCTTCATACCAAAGTGGAATATAAAAGAGAGATCGCCGTCAATGACCGTTTTGTAATTGAAGAACCGCCCCAGTTTGAAGGAGCTTACGGTTATCTGGTGGAAAGACGAAAGCGCTTCCTATGGGTAATCAAACTTGAGATTGTCGGCGGCTATGTCACGGCCGAAATTGACCCGAGGCAATATAAGTTTACAAAAATATAGGTATCATGATCAGAAGTATGGAATCCATAAGGGAAAAACAATCCATACAAAGATCGGCATCGCTTCTTATCGGCCTGTTCACATGCTGAAAACCTCGCGGCCAATCGTCAACAACTGTTTTCCGGAAGAACCTTTATTCAGTACACTGGGGAATCAATCTGTATTTCCGCCCCCTGAAAAACAGGAAGCGTTATCCGATGGCGCTGGGGAATGATTGATTGTTAGTCTTGACTCCGGTATGGAATCCTTGCAGCGAGCATGATCATCCACTTGCTGCAGAAAAACAATATAGCCTGAAACAGCATGAAGAGAGAATAATAAAACGTGTCAACGGAACTTCTGTAATGGTCTAAACATTCATGCCGCCGAGATTGTCGACTTTCGCGAAAACTCGACTCTTATGCTTGTCAATCAACTGGTTTGCATTTCGGCAACGCGGCAAATTAAAATGTTTTTCAGCCGCAGAAATGAAAAGGGAAAAGTATTACACATGAAAAAAGCATTGATCACCGGCATTACCGGTCAGGATGGATCGTATCTGACCGAATTGCTGCTGGAAAAAGGTTACGAGGTACACGGACTGATCCGACGAGCCAGCACGTTCAATACCGCCCGGATTGATCATCTCTACAAGGATCCGCATCTGGACGGAGTGAGGCTTTTTCTGCACTACGGCGACCTGACCGATTCCTCGAATCTGAACCGGTTGATTGAAAAAATTCACCCGGCAGAAATTTACAATCTCGGCGCGCAGAGCCACGTTCAAGTGAGCTTCGAAGTGCCCGAATACACCGCTGAAACCGATGCACTGGGCACTTTGCGGCTGCTGGACGCCATTAAGGAGACCGGTGTCAATGCCCGTTTTTATCAGGCCTCCACTTCAGAGCTTTACGGCAAAGTGCAGGAGGTTCCCCAGAGTGAAACGACGCCGTTCTATCCGCGAAGTCCCTATGCGGTTGCCAAACAGTACGGTTTCTGGATCACCAAGAATTATCGGGAAGCCTACGGATTGCACGCCAGCAACGGAATCCTGTTCAACCACGAATCACCGCGCCGGGGCGAAACCTTTGTAACACGCAAGATCACCATGGCGGCGGCCCGCATTCACCGTGGGTTGCAGGATTGCTTTTACATAGGAAACATCGACGCGCGGCGCGACTGGGGGTACGCGCCGGATTATGTGAAGATGATGTGGTTGATGCTCCAGCAGGAGACGCCGGACGACTACGTGGTCGCCACCGGCGAAATGCACACCGTCCGGGAGTTCATCGAAAAAACGTTTGACCACCTCGGCCGCCCGATTGAATGGCAAGGCAAAGGGGTGGATGAAGTTGGAATTGACACTACGACCGGAAAAACCGTCATGCGGATTGATCCGCGCTATTTTCGTCCGGCAGAAGTGGAACAACTGCTGGGGAATCCGGCCAAGGCCAGGACAAAACTCGGCTGGGTGCCGGAAGTCAAGTTCGAACAGCTGGTGCAAATCATGATCGAAGGCGACCTGCGGCTGCTGGACAACCCGAATTATGAGACCGGATTCTGAAAAATGATCGAGAAGAACGCGAAGATTTTCATCTGCGGCCATCGCGGAATGGTCGGCAGCGCCTGTGTGCGAAAATTTGAAAAAGAGGGTTATACGAACCTCCTTAAAAAGACCCACGCGGAGCTGGATCTGCGCAACCAGCTTGCGGTGAAGGAGTTTTTTGATGCAGAACAGCCGGATTACGTAGTCCTGGCCGGAGCAAAAGTGGGCGGCATCATGGCGAACAAAACCCACTGCGCAGAGTTCCTGCTGGAAAATCTGGAAATTCAGAACAATGTCATTATGCAAAGTTACCTGCATGGGGTGAAGAAATTCTGTTTTCTGGGATCAAGTTGTATTTATCCGTGCCGGGCGCCGCAGCCGATCAAAGAGGAATATCTTCTCACTGGACCGCTGGAACCGACCAATGAGGGGTACGCTCTGGCAAAGATCGCCGGGTACAAGCTTTGCCTTTATTTGAGCCAGCAGTACGGTTGGAACACGGTAAGTCTGATGCCGTGCAATCTTTACGGCACCAATGATAATTACCATCCGGAAAACAGCCATGTGTTCCCGGCGTTCGTGCGGCGGTTCGTGACGGCGGCACGCGAAAACAAGTCCGAGGAGGTACTTTGGGGCACCGGTGCGCCGCTACGGGAATTTCTGCACGTGGACGATGTGGCGAATGCGGTTTATTTTTTCATGCAGAATCACAATGAACCTGAAGTGATCAACATCGGCTATGGGAGTGACATTACGATCCGGGAACTGGCAGAAAAAATCGCCGCCGCTGCCGGTTTTAAAGGTAAAATCCAATGGGATGCCTCCAAACCGGACGGCATGTACCGCAAGCTCATGGATTCCTCCCGAGCCCATGCCCTCGGATGGCATCCCGAAATCTCCCTCGAACAAGGCATCGCAAGAACCGTTGTGGAATACCGACGGCTCTGCCGAAACTAAGGAATTGCTAAGCGTCTCTTACGCTTCCCTGAAACGGGAGATTTCTCACGGCAACCGAAGCTCATGAGCAGTAAAATATCGGTACTTTTTGGCTGGAATTTTTTGGAAACGTTGCTAGCTGAAGTGGTAACGTTCATCATCGGTATTATTCTGGCCCGTATTCTGGGAGCAGAGGAATATGGCCTCTGTGGGCTGTTAATGATTTTTATTGCGATCAGCCAGGGAATCATCGACGGCGGATTCGGCAGCGCGCTGATTCAAAGCCGTGCCGCAGAAACGGAACAGCGAGACCGGAATACCATATTCTGGTTCAACGTGGTAGTGAGTGTTTTCTGTTACCTTTTGTTGTTTTTTTCCTCGGGATGGATTGCTGCCTTTTATCGCCGACCGATACTGGCGCCCATGTTACAGACGCTGGCCTTGCTGATCGTTATCAATGCCCTGGGACTGGTACAACGCAATATTCTGTTGCGAGAATTGAAAATGAAGGAATTAACGATCATTAACTTCATTGGCATATTCCTCAGCGGTGTTGGTGGCATTGCCGCGGCATATGGTGGCATGGGAGCCTGGAGCATCATCATCAGTCGTCTTACGCGAACGGCCATCCTGGTTGCCGGATTCTGGTTCTTCAGTAGTTGGAGGCCCCAGTGGCAGTTCTGCCGGGAAAGCCTTGTCCGGATGTGGCACTATGCCAGTCGCATTTTCTGCATCAGTTTCATCGAAAATGTCTTCAATAATCTGACTCCGATGGTCATCGGAAAGTCCTTTTCCATCGCGGATGTGGGATTTTACAATCGGGCGGAATCGCTGCAATGCGTTCCGCGAAATTTATTGCAGGGGATTATTTCCCGCTTCTGTTTTCCATTCTTTGCCAAATATCAGCAGGATTCTGATAAATTGAAAAGCTACTACATTTCTTTCATCTGGATATCCACAGTCATCCTGCTGCTTTGCCTCGGTGGTTTGGCGGTACTTGCGGAACCGGTCATCGTACTGCTCCTGACGGACAAGTGGGCCCCCTGCATTCCGCTTCTTCAGATCATGTGCATGTTCGCCTGGGTTATGCCGATCCAGACGATCAGTAATTCGATTTTAAACGGCATGGGCAAGGTCAATGCCATGCTGCGTCTGACATTCTGTCAGCGGTGCTTGCTACTGTTCGGTATCGTATGCGGCGTTCCCCTGGGGTTAACCATGCTGGTAGTTCTTACAGGTATGGTGCAGGTCATAAACTCCATGAGCTGCATCGTTGTTGTGGCTCACTTCCTGGAAGTCGATCTGCGGGAAGTACTGCGGCCGTTATGCGCTCCTCTGCTGTGTATCGGAACGGCATGGGCGGTAGCGGAATGGGCCATGATCAACATGACGGGAATGCATATTTTGCAAATGTTCGTCATTCCGGTTCTGATGAGCGCAGTTTATTGCGGAGGTCTGCTGGGAATCGCCCGCTCGAATCTTCGCACGGCTCTAATCCTGTTGAATGCAAAGGCATGAATACAGGATTGTCTCTTCGCATTATGAAAAATGAGCAGCATCCATCTATGAAAATAACACCACGCTATACTTTGCTGTCGGGAAAAAACCTGATTTTCTGCCGTGACCGCTACACTGCGGAAGGAGGTTTTGTAACCGAAATCAATGAAATGGCGCGACAACTGGGACGACTGCAGATCATCGCACCGTGTGCGGTCAGACAGGACTTTGACGCAGGCAACTATCTTTCCGAACGGATTACGGTCATACCGCTGTGGGCTCCCTCTCGTTTTGTGCTTTATCCTTTTGCCGTATTGCAATATCTGACGGTATTGCTGCAAAAACTGCCGTTGTGCAGGAAATGTTTCTGCTATGTGCCAAGTATGACCCCGGTTGGCGCGCTGGGAATCATTCTGGCCCGGTTGCAGGGCAAAAAAATCGTGATTGTGGAACGTGGCAGCATCGTCTCCGTGTTACGGTCTCAGCTTAATCTGAAACTGCTCCCCGTTTACTTATGGAACTGGCTCTGGGAAAAAATGTCTTTTGTTGCCGGTTACCGTTGCAATCAGGTTTTCGTACGCGGTCGTGAAACCTGCCTCCGTTACCAACAGAAAGGCGTTCAGGCCGTTCTATTATCAGGTAGTATCAACGCTTATCCTCCATTCGTTGGTAATCAGAAGCGTCGACGCGAACAGCTGCTGTTTGTCGGTCGGCTGGAACAGGCCAAGGGACTTTATGTCCTTCTGGATGCCTGCACCCGTGTGGTGCATCCCCATCCACAGATGCAGTTGCGACTCGTGGGAAAATCTATGGATGTTGCGGCGCTGACCCGGGAAATTGCAACGCGCGGACTTGAAAAACATGTTACAATTGTCGGTTCCCTGAAATACGGGGAGCCTCTGTTTGCTGAGTATCAGCGTTCAGGACTCATTATTCTGCCGAGTTTTTCCGAAGGGGAGCCCAAAGTGCTTCTGGAGGGCATGAGTGCAGGCTGTATTCCCGTCGGCAGTCGCGTCGGGGGAATTCCCGACATGATTCATGATGGTGAAAACGGTCGCCTGGTTGCGGTCGGCGATTCAGCAGCCCTGGCGACGGCGATCGTGAACATTCTGGATCTGCCGGAAGACCGATATCTGACCATGCAGCAGGAAGCGCTGGCCAGAGCGAGGCAGGTGGCAGCCAACAATACTTTCAAACAATTGGTAGCATGCATCAAAGCCCTGCCCTCCCGTTCCCGTAGCAAAGCGGCGGTGTGGATCAAAGTACCGATTGCATTCTGGCTGCTGGGCATACTGGGACTGTTTCTTCTCCAAGTGATCAGTCGGCAGATATTACCTGTTCTGAACCAATTCATTCACTGATAACGATGCTGAATCACTTTTCCTTTTATCTCATCAATATAGCTGTCGGAACTCTGCTGGTACTGGCGGCAGTGGGATTGGGGCGACCGGTTATTTACTGGACCATCCGGAATGACCACTTTTCGCCGGCATTTCGTTGTGCCTGTTCTCTGATCTGCGGTGCCGGAGTAGGTGGCATGATATTGTCGTGTCTGTTCATGGTCACGCTCTCTTACTGGCCGACTCTGGGACTCCTCGGTGCTGCTGCCCTGCTGGGAGGATTGCAGTGGGAGCTCAAATGGCAAGTCGTTCGTGACTGTTTCCCGCAGAGTACGCGCAGCAAACTGGTGGCGGGCGGCCTGTTGCTATTCGGAATAATCCTGTTGCTGCTCGGCCTGACGCCCCCCACCGCCGGAGATGTTTTGAACTACCATTTCGACCTTCCCCTGCGCTGGCTGTACGAAGGGAAATGGACGGCTGCCCCGGATCATCCATACGCAGGGTTGCCGTCGTTGATGCATGCCTGGAATGCAGCGGCATTGTCGCTCAGGGGCACCGCAGCTCCGGTGCTTCTGCTTCTCGCGTTGCAGGGAGCTTTCTGTATCGTTTTATGGAACGCTGCGGAAAAACTGTTTTCCCGTTCGGCAGCCGGTGCGGCAGTGGCGGTTTACTTGTTTTCACCTTTGTTCGTGCTGCTCTCCACAGCAGCCTTTACGGATGCTCCAGTGACGGTTTTCTGCGGAACCTCCTTTGCGATGCTGTTCCTGCTGCCGCGCCGTGCCGGAGCGATATGCTTGAGCGCATTGGTGCTGGGCTTTGCCGCTGGCACCAAAACGACCGGATTGTTGCTGTTTCCGCTCTGGGGAGCGGCTCTCCTGCTCTGGAGCGATCCCATGAGAAATTTCAAGTCGATCGTTCTATATGGGGTGCTTGGCATGGTGGTTGCAATGGGGGTGGCGTTGCCCTTCTACTGCCGTACCTGGTATTGGTTCGGCAATCCATTCTACCCGGCAAGTCCCCGGATTTTAAATGAAGTGTTCACCAATGCTCGATTTCACGGTACGATTGTCGCTCTACCGCACCGTACTGTGACAGACATTCTCTTAATCTGGAAGGATCTGGTCTTTGCGCCCTGGAAACTGCTCCATCAGGAGGCCCCCCTCCTGGCATTGTTCATGTTTTCACCTCTGACACTACTGTTATTACCACCAGCCTGTCTGCTGCGAAACAGACGGCGGTGTGTGCTGGTTCGACTGCTGTTATTGCTGTTGTTGTTTTATGGACTGACGGCTCTGATCGGCGGTAGTGAAATTCGGTTCTACTATGCGATGGAAGGGGTTGCCGCTCTGGCCGCCGGCGGTGCGTTCGCCGTCATTGCGAAACTGGGCCCCTGGTTTAAATGGATGGGATATGCGGCTATGGGGGTACTGTTTTTTATGACACTTGGGTATGCGTGCTTCGGGGCAATGAAAAACCTCCCGTTCCATCTGGGCCTGATCAGCCATGATGAATTTCTGAACCGCAACACCTCCTGTTACAATATTTATCGAAGCATCATGAGCCATACTCCAGAAACGGCAGTCATCGGAGTCTGTTGTGGCAACACCTACCATCTGCAACGTCGCCAGATCCGCATCAGTCGTAGAACGCTGTTCCCCTATATGGAATATCGCTCTGCCGACGACTGGCGGCGGGCTTTTGCTGACCCCCCCTGCGATTACGTTCTGCTGAGCGAAGCGGAAAAGGAAAACCGCAACGGAGCCTGTTATCCCTTGGTCCGATATCTGGAAGAACACGGGAAACTCGTTTTCCGCATGCCGATCAAGCGCCAGGGACGCTGGGGACAGCTCACCGGCATCCCCCAGGAAACGTACGACTTGTATCTATTGAATATCGAGAAATAATTACTTCTACTTCCCCCATGTCTTCGTCAACTACCCATATGACTTCCAGGGATATCCGAGCCGTGCTCCTGAGCAGCTGCGTATTGTTCAGCGACAGTACCCTGTTACCTCCGGTGCTCGGCGATGTGTTGATCTTTGCCGTACTGGTGATATTGGCGTTCACCCTCAATCATTGGAGCTATAAAAACTGGCTCTGTATTTTACTGGCTTTTTCTTCGCTTGTATCTCCCTCCATAAGTTTTCTTTCCATGATTCCGGGGGGCAATGTCATCAATATCTGCTTTTTCCTTTTTGTCATTTACTGGCTGAGCCACCGGGACCGCAGCAGGGAAACAGGGCACCCATACTTGACCCGAGGTGTGCTGGTACTGCTGGGATTGCTGGCGTGGAGAATGTGTTGTACCTTGAGAGTTTATCCGCCCAATATCATTCCGGAATCGTTCGGCATTCTCCGGAATCTGCTGATTTTTATTTGCGCCTATCACGCTCTGTCTCAAAGTCTGCACGAGTCTGTCGACCGGAGCAAGTTGGAAATTCTGGGTGATATTTTCATTCCTCTGGGACTGGTGATAATCGTCCATTGCGCAATTTTGCAGAACATGGCGGCAGATATCGAATTCAAGTATAACTTCGAGTTGAAGACCGACAGTGTCAACTACAACAGCATCCGCAACAGTATGGGGAGAGGAGCGGCGGGCGTGGGACGGATTGCCGGATTGGGCGTTCTGTTCTGTCTGTCTCTGATCATCTATCAAAAAGGATGGAAATTTCTGAAATACATTGGGATTGTCCTGTGCGGCTACTGTTTGCTGCTGTCGTTTTCCAAGACCACGCAGTTAGGGGTTGTATTGTCTTTCCTGGGGGTCGCGCTCCTGAAGGGGAATCTGCAGTCACTGGTGAAATTCCTGATTGCCGCCGTGTGCGGCATATGGTTCATTCCCGGTTATTTTTTCGTTCGAATCCGGCAAATGTATGATGATACCAGTTTAATTGTCGGAGGGGAATATTCGCGTTACGACATGGCCTTTTCTCCGTTTCAGCAAATGAACTGGACGGACTATCTGTGGGGACTCGGCACGATGGGCTATCTGGAAACTTTCGGTGGACGTTCATTGTACAAAGCGCACAATGGGATCTCGGAGCTGGTTCTGGAGGGCGGCATTCCCAACGTGATCCTGTATCTTCTGCTTTGGGGGTATTCAGGATGGGTGATTTATAAGACGCTGCGGTGTTTGTCGGCGGAGAGCGGAGAAAAGAACTTCATGCTGTTTTTTCCGCTTCAGATCTGGCTGTTCATGCTGATCTGTTTCTGCAACGGGGGCTCTTTCATCACTTCGGGAAGCGGTGCTGTTTTCATGCTTACCTGGGGAATTTTTTCCGCCTGCATGGATCGGATAATCTTTGCGGAACCGAGTGTCAATAGCCTCAACAGGAGAATTTGCAATGATCCAATCCAGAAAAGACCTGCATGAATATCTGGCAGCAGACCGGAAAGCTCTGGGACGCACCCGGACAAGACCGTCATGGTTTGACGACATCTGGCGTTTCGAGATCATATTGCGCAAATGTGAATATTATACGAATTGTGATTGCGGAATTCTGGGAAAACTTTTGCGACAATACTATCGCTTCCGAAAATACCAACTGGGAATGAAATGCGGATTCACTATTCCAGTGAATGTTTTCGACAAGGGACTGTGTCTAGTACATACCGGTACGTGCGTGGTCAGCCCTCATGCCCGAGTTGGGCGGGACTGCCGCCTTCATGTCGGGGTCAACATCGGCGGTCATAAAGGCGGCTATCCTCAACTGGGCAACCATATTTACATCGGTCCCGGTGCCAAGATTTTCGGTGCGGTCACCATTGCCGACGACATAGCCATCGGAGCTAATGCGGTGGTGTCCAGAAGTTTTCAAACCCCCGGCATTTCCATCGGCGGCATTCCCGCTGTGAAAATCAGCGATACCGGCGCCACTCATGAACAAACTGCCGACTTGTTTTCCGATTCGTAGGATTTTATTGACTGTCATAAAAAGGTAACCGCAAGAGAAAGACTATTTGCAAAATGCCCCATGTTCTGTCACTCGTCGTTCCCTGTTATAACGAGGAAAAGACCCTGCGCGACATCATCGACCGAATTCTGGAACTGCAAAGCGACACGCTGAAGCTGGAAATTATCGTCGTGGATGACTGTTCCAGCGACAACAGTTTCGAAGTCGCCCGGCAGCTTGAGCGGGAGATCGATGCCGTGAAAGTTTTCCGGCACGAAAAAAATCAAGGGAAAGGCGCTGCATTGCGCAGCGGTTTTCTGCATGCCACCGGTGATTTTGTGGGTATTCAGGATGCGGATATGGAGTACGATCCCCGGGACTATCTCGTATTGTTGGAGCCGCTGCTGGCCGGCAAGGCGGATGTGGTTTTCGGGTCTCGCTATCTGCGGCCGGATACCCGACGGGTGCTCTATTTCTGGCATACCTGGATGAACAAAACTTTGACCAGATGCTCGAATATGTTTACCAATCTGGATATTACGGACATGGAGACCTGCTATAAACTTTTTCGCAGGGAGGTGATTCAGAAGATCGCGCCACGTCTGAAAGAAAACCGCTTCGGTTTTGAGCCGGAGGTGACGACTTACGTCGCGGAGGAACGGTGTCGGGTTTACGAGTGTGCCATTCATTATACGCCCAGAACGTTTGAGGAAGGCAAGAAGATCGGCTGGAAAGACGGGTTGCGGGCGTTATACTGCATCATGCATTACGGGGCATGCATTGCGCCGATTCCGATGCAGTTGATCATTTACTTTTTCATCGGCGCAGCGGCAGCGATTGCCAATTTGATTTTCTTCGCAATCGGCGAAGCGTGCCGGTTGCCTTTTATCACCTCGATCGCCATTGCTTATGTGCTGGCGGCGGCGGTGAATTATATTTTGTGTGTGCTGATTCTGTTCCGGCACAAGGCACGGTGGAGCAGTACGCTGGAGTTGGTCATGTACATGGTGACGTTCCTCACGATGGGGATTCTGGATTACGGTGTGACCGGAGGCCTGATGCGACTGGGAATGGGGGCATTGTGGAGCAAAGCGATTTCCTCCGTCGTCGGCTTTGCCGGCAACTATCTCATGCGCCGCTGTCTGGTGTTCCCGATGCGGAGGAAATGAACGGGGGATCACCATTCATCAGGATAGTATAGCGGAGAAAACGCAAAATGATTATGGGACATTCATTTTTGATTCTGGCACTGCTCTGCTCCCTTTTTTCAGTCCGGGAAAACGCGTTCGTTCTGCCCTGGCTGACAATCGAAAGCGTGAGAATCAAACAGAATCAGTGCATCGTTCAAACCATTTCACGATTTGAGGCGAACCCTCCGGAAAAACTTTTGATAACGTGTTCTTCCGGAAATGCCCCGGCGAAAACTGTGGAAATCACTGCCGGTTCCAACACGTTGTTCAGGGATCTTCCCCCGGACTCGTCCTATACGTTTTGTCCGGTCTTTTTTGAGAAGGGCGAAAAGGTTTACGGCCGATCCTTCAGCTGGGACATTACCACCTTACCGGCCCAAAACGCCAACGGCCCACTCGTTCTGGAAGAAGTCAGTTTGTCCCGCCAATGTCGCTTTACCATTGCTGTGCCCCGCAGCGACGAAACACCGAAACTGACGCTGCAGGAAATCAGTGACCGGCTCCGGCTCCGCTGTGGGCCCGGACTGACGGAGGAAATCGGGCCTCTTTCCGTCCGCCCTCTCCTTTCCGCCCGGGACAGAGACTTGTTTATGGTGTCCCTCTACCTCCCGCCCCATGAAGAATTCGAATTCAGCATAATGGGGGACGGCGACCGCGACGCACTGCGATATCGCTTTCAGACACCGCCGTTTCACAATCTATCCTGGTGTGAGCTGCCCTTGGAAACGGAACAAGCCGCTCCGCTATATCAGGGCAGACGACCGCAGGATATCGTCCACCCCTCCGTGCTGTTTTCAGAGTACGGGATTTTCGGACATCACCTCTGGATTGCCGCAACGCCATGGCCGCAATGCATCAATTCCCGACAGAGTAAAATTGTGGCGGAATTTTATGAAAACCCCTGCATTTTTCATGGAGATCTGGAAAACGGACAACTGCCCACCCGCTATTCCGGAATTGGAGCCAATCCGCTAATGACACGCACAGACGCCGGTAACGGCTTCAACTCGGACCCGGATCTACTTTGGGTGGACAATCGGCTGTACTGCATCACCCGTCAGCGACATTATGGTTACCCCAGAATCACCAATCGCTTTGTAGTACAGCATTCTGATGATGGGAAACGCTGGAGTTCTCCCGTTCCGGTGCTGGAAACCGGGAACGGTGAGTCCCATTATCGATCGCTGTCTCCGATGCTTCTTTACAGGGATAAAACTTTTTTCTGTTATCTGATCGAACGGACGCCCGACAATAAAGCTGTCCAAGCCATCGATATTTATCGCAGCGATGATCTCACGCGGCCGAATTCACTGAAATTGTTCAAACACGGACAATGGAGCAATCCCTCGATTTCTCCTTGGCATGGCGACATTTTCGAGTATCGGGGGGATTTGTTCATGGTTTTCAATGTCATGAATGGCGGTATGACCTACCTGGCCCGGTCGGTCAATCACGTGGACTGGCAGGTTTATCCCGTACCCATAGTGAATATTCCTTCCAGTTATCACCCCTGCGGAGTGGTTCGCGAAAGCAACCGGCATCTGATCATTTTCACCTCTTATCTGGGACTGCGGGGATTTCGCCGGGATTATCCGACGGGACATCGGGTGGCTTTTCACGACCTGGGAGATTTCGAGCGGGTACTCCAGGAATTGGCATGCTATTCAGGCCGGGACTTCTGATGGAAGACCTATGAGGATTTTCTGTTTTATTGACGATTTAGGAGCCGGTGGAGCCCAACGTCAACTGGTCTTGTTGAGCGCCGGCTTTCGGAAACTGGGGCACCAGGTTGAGATCGGGGTTCATGCAGAGGCGCATTTCTACGACTCTTTTCTCCAAGACCGTGGGATTCCGATTCATCGCATTACCGGAGTAAACAAATGGCAGCGCATCCGGCAACTGCGGGCGCTGCTGGTCGACTTATCGCCGGATCGGGTCATTGCCTTTCTGCCGACTGCTGCTCTGTATGCCGAACTGGCCGCGCTCACTCTGCCCTTCCGCTCCTGGAAGTTGCTGGTGGGGGAACGCAGCGCCAATCCGTTGATTTTGACGGATCGGAGGCGCAAGGTATGTTGCTGGGCACACCTGATCAGTGATGCGGTAGTGGCCAATTCCAACGCTAATCTGCAAATGGTACAACGAGTCTGTCCCCTGTTGAATCGTAAAAAATGCCATGTTATCTACAATGCCGTTGATGACTGCTTGTGGAACCTACCCAATAAAGAGACCTTTCGGCAGGATGGACACTTCCAGGTTGTGATTGCTGCCAGTTTGCAGAAAGCGAAGAACTTGGACGGGCTGGTGGCTGCGGTGCAGCAATTGTCTCCCGCCGAACGGGAAATCTTGCGAATCCAATGGTTCGGTAATGAAATCCCGGATCCGCTGCTGGAAAAAGGATGGTTCGAGAAACTCCAGAGGCGAATTGACGAATTGGGGCTGACGCCGATTTTCTCGTTTCATCCGGCGACCCAGGATATCCCCCAACACATTGCCCGTGCAGATGCGGTAGCGCTGTTCAGCCACTGGGAAGGACTGCCCAACGCCGTCTGTGAGGCGATGTTTGCGGGTAAAGTGGTGATGGCCAGTCGCGTATCTGACGTGCCTCTGCTTCTGGACGATTCCCGGTTACTTTGTGACTCCCGCTCGCCGGAGGAAATTGCAGCGGTCTTGCGTCATGTGCTGAGTCTGTCAGATCGGGAACTGATGAATATAGGTCAGCGCAACCGGGAGCGCGCCCGGGTTCTTTTCGACAGCAGAACCATTATTCAGGCTTATCTGGATGTATGAAAAATGAATGTTCTTGAAGTCGTCTGTGGCTATTTTCCTCATCACCGGGCAGGCGTGCCGCAGCATATTCGATCGCTGATATCCAGGTTGGTGGCGGAAGGAGATTTTTCCGCTACGGTCGTGGCACAGGAAACGGAGGATTTCGTCGGCGACGGAATCCGGCAGGTGCGTCTGCCCCGCTATCCGTTGCGGTGGTGGAGACACAAGCGTGAGTGGTTCTACCGCTGGTTCGACGGAACCATTCTCTGGTGTGGTCCCCGGATTTGCCGCGAACAGAAGATTGATCTGATTCATGGTCATACGTGGCAATACGGCGGACGCCAGGCCATTCTGCTGGGGCGGCGTTGCAAGCTGCCGGTGGTCGTCACATTACACGGAACGATTCTGGATAATTATTCGGAAAATACTCCGCCGAAATGGGTTGGTATGCTTTTTGAATCGGCCCATCTGGTCGTGCAGAAACCGTCTGCCCGCGACAAATTGATCAGCTGGGGGTACCCGTCTGAAAAAATCACCTTATCTCTGGGACCGGTTTCGGAAAAATTCCACGCACCGCCGCCGCGGACGTATCAGGCTCCGTTGCGCCTTCTGTTCGCCGGGCGTTTTGATCCGATCAAACGTCCCATGCTACTGGTGGAAATGGCCCAAATGATACAGAAACGTCGCCTGCCGTTCACCATAACAGCAGTCGGCAGCGGGGCTCTATTGAATGAGGTTGCAACCGCCGTACGCCGCCGGTCTCTGGAAAATATCCTGCAATTGCCCGGCTGGGTGGATGATATGGCGGCCTGCTACCGGGACCACGATCTGATTCTGGGCTTGTCGGACAAGCACAATGTCAGTGACCTGGTCCTGCTGGAAGGTATGATGTGTGCAATGGTGCCGCTGGTTACCGCGTCATTGGACATTCAATATCTCATACAACATAATCGAAACGGTCTGATTGCCGGAACCACCGCCGAAGAACTGGTAGATTGT
This sequence comes from uncultured Victivallaceae bacterium, assembly GCA_944389925.1. GTDB lineage: Bacteria > Verrucomicrobiota > Lentisphaeria > Victivallales > Victivallaceae > CALXOD01. The sequence continues at coordinate 38,729 of CALXOD010000002.1, forward strand.
CTGTGCCGCATTTCTTCGGCGGAACTGCCGCTTCTGGCCCGGGCAGCAGAAGAATCCGCCCGACGTGTTGCATCGTTGCAACACGTCGCGACACAACATCGGAATATTTTTCATGGAATCACTGCAAAATAAACGCATCCTCCTGCTTACCAGCGCCTTAAACGGAGGAGGTGCCGAACGCGTATTCTGCTGGCTGGCGCTTCAGCTGGAACGCCATGGCGCCCGGGTCACCGTTTTCTCACTTTCCGGGAACCCGCCTCCGGAGTCTTCTCTCCAGGATGTTCATATTCTCGGGTGGCGTTCCGAACGGGATTATCCGGCGATCATCTGGAAATTGAGCCGGGAGATCCGTCGGGCGCGGCCGGATCTGGTCGTCGGCTGGTCTTTTCTGAGCAATCTGGCGGCGATCCTGGCGGTCCGCTTGTCAGGCAGATCGATGCGTACCATCTGTAATGAACGCAGCCGAGTTTCTGAACTTTTGAAATCATCCGGATGGATGAAATGCGCCCTGCTGCGTTATCTGACCCGCTGGTGTTACCGTCGAGCGGATCGGGTGCTTTGTAATTCACGGGCGGCCCAAGACGATCTGATCAACCGTTTCGACATTCCGGTGGAACGATTGGGTGTCGTCCCCAATCCGGTCGACATGGAACGAATTCAGAAAATACAAACACAATGTCCGCCGGAATTCGAAGGAGCCGCACATCCGATTTATCTACAGGTAGCCCGACTGAGCCGGGAAAAAGGCGCGGAAGACGCCCTGGAAGCCTGGTCTGCCTTGCCGGAAGAGCGGCGCGGAACCCTGTTTTTCATCGGCGACGGTCCGGAGCGATCGCAGCTGGAAACTCTAATCAAGACCCGGCAGCTGGAAGGACAGGTTCGACTGATCGGCTATCGCAAAGATCCATACGGATATATGCACCACTGCGATGTAATGCTGCTGTGCTCGCAATACGAGGGATTTCCCAATGTGGTACTGGAAGGACTGGCTGCCGGAGCAGTTGTGGTGGCCACCGAAAGCTGCGACAATGTAGTCGAACTGGGCAAGGCGGGATGCTGTCTGACCTGTCCTCCGAAAGATCGGCAGACATTGACGGCACTGATGCTAAAGGCCACTCAGCCGACAGTCCGGCAAGAACTGCAACGGCAAAGCCGGATTCGAATTCAACAGTTTTCTCCGCCCAGAGTATTGGAAGAATATGTACAACAGTTTTTATCGTTCTGACCCCCCAGGGGAGGACGATGTCTTCCCTAAATGCATTCAGATTCTGGCGGAACTGAAGAATGAAGCCAACGGGGTAAATTATGCGGTTCCGCATCTGGCACAGGCATTGGCGCAGGCGGATTGTCCGACGCGGATTTTTACGATCGGAGATTACGAACGCAGTCTGACGCTGAACTGTCCTGTCACTGCTTTTCCGGCTTCGTATTTTCCAATCAGAAGCTTTTATCGTTCCCGCCCGCTGGCTGCGGCGTTGATGGCAGCGGCAAAGCGACCGCTTATTCTTCATGCAAACGCACTGTGGCTTGCCCCCACTATTTATGCCGCTGCCGCCTGCCGCACAGGACAGGCAAAACTGGTGGTTTCTCCCCATGGGATGCTGTCGCGATGGGCCTTGCAGCGCTCAAAATGGAAAAAACAGCTGGTCAATCTGCTGGGAGGGCACCGGTGGGTCTTCCGGGAATGTGCTATGTTTCATGCTACTTCCGAGCAGGAATATCGGGAAATTCGCTCATGTGGTCTTCGGCAGCCGGTCGCCGTTGTGCCACTGGGGATGGATATGCCGGAAGGTCTGGAGGAGCTGCTTGCCCAGCCGCGACGGCGGAAATTGCTGTTTCTCGGTAGGATCCATCCCGTGAAAGGCGTAGCGGAACTCCTGAACGTATGGACGGAAATTCACCCGGAATATCCGGAATGGGAGCTGGAACTCGTTGGTCCACAAAACGATTTCTCACAGATCCTGCAGGAACGGATAAAAAAGGAACGGCTTCCCCGCATCGTGTTTTCCGGAGCGGTTTCAGGGCGGGACAAGTTTCTGAAATATGCGGAATCCGCCATTTTCGTGCTCCCCAGCCATACGGAAAATTTCGGGATTGCGGCAGCGGAAGCGTTGAGTTGCGGTACACCGGTCATAACTACCACCCAGACGCCCTGGGAAAAAATCGAACAGCACCAGTGCGGCTGGTATATTCCCGACACCGAACCGGCATTACGGGCAGCGCTGCGACAGGCGATGAGTTTGCCCGCACAGGAACTGCGGCAAATGGGAGAAGCCGGACGGGAATGGATCAAGCGAGAATTCGGTTGGCAGCGCTCCGGCAGCATGATGGCCGAAGCTTATACCTGGTTGCTGGATCGGCGTCCGGCCCGTCCGGAATGGGTCCGGCTGGATTAGAAGGACGAAAAAATGATGGAACTGCAATTACAGAAATACCGGAACCGGCATTCCCTGCGCAGCAAAATCCTGCGGGTGCTCTGGTCGCTCTGCTGGTGGCTGCTGTTTCGCCCGACTCCGCGCGGCAACCTCTTCCGACCGTGGCGGGCGTTTCTGCTCCGATGTTTCGGAGCGAAACTGGCGCGCGGGGCCAATATTCTGCCCAGTTGCCGGATCTGGCAGCCGTGGAATTTGACTATGGGCGCCTACAGTTGTCTGTCGGAACGGGTTGACTGCTACAATGTGGACCAGATTGTCATCGGTGATCAGGCTGTGGTTTCCCAGGATGTATTTCTCTGCACAGCCTCGCATGATGTCACGTCTCCGATCATGGAGTTAACAACCGCTCCGATTCGCATTGAACCGCAGGCCTGGATCTGTGCCCGTGCCATCATTCTGCCGGGAGTAACCGTCGGCGAAGGTGCCGTGGTGGCTGCAGGGAGCGTGGTAACCCGTCCGGTGGACTCCTGGCAGATCATCGGCGGTAATCCGGCAAAATTCATCAGAAAGCGTATCATGAAACCATGAGCAATTCTCTTAACCTCAGCGTCATCATTCTTACCTTCAATGAGGAAATTCATCTACGGCGTTGCCTGGAAAACGCCCGTCAGATCAGCGATCATGTTTTTGTCGTGGATTGTTTTTCCACAGACCGCACTGTTGAAATCGCTCATGAACTCGGCGCACAGGTTTTTCAACATCACTGGGAAAACAACTATGCCAAGCAATTTAACTGGGCCTTGCAGAACCTGCCCATCCGGACGGACTGGATCCTCCGCCTGGACGCGGATGAATATCTGTTTCCGGAAACCATAGCGGAACTACGGCAGGTTCTGCCCGACCTTCCCCAAGAAATCACCTCGCTATCGCTCCCGCTTGCACGCATCTGGATGGGGCGAAAAATGCGGTACGGTACCGGCAGGATCATTCTGAAGCGTTTTTTCCGAAACGGGATCGGCCATATTGAGGAACGATTGATGGATGAACATGTCGTGACTACTTCCGGAAACGATCTCTGCTTGCGGGGAGAGTTTGCCGACGACAATCTCAATGATCTTTCGTGGTGGACACGGAAACACGTTGACTATGCAGTTCGGGAAGCAGGAGACCTGCTGAATCTTGAATTCAATCTTCTGGGTAACACTGAAGAAGCGTTATCGCAGGTAACCGGTCAGGCCGGTACCAAACGGCGGAAAAAACTTCATTATGCCAAGTTGCCGTTGTTCTGGCGCAGCTTTGCGTATTTCATCTACCGTTATTTTCTGCGCGGCGGTTTTCTGGATGGCAGAGAAGGTTTCCTCTGGCACTTTCTGCAGGGGTTCTGGTACCGCACATTGGTGGACGCCAAGGTGCTGGAGATCAAAAAAGCCTGTGGCTCGGATCCGGAAAAAATAAAAGCACTTCTCCAGGAAAAATATCACATTTCTCTGCATTGAATCATGGCGAAACCTCTGAAACAGACGATTCAGAAAATCTGCGGGAGACTTCATCATCTGCCGATCAGTGCAGGATTGCTGCTGATTCTCTTGGTCGCGGCGCTGTTGCGGGTGGGTATGCTCCAACGATTTCCGTATCCGCTCCGGGATGAGCTTTTCTATCTGCAAGTCGTGGAAACTTGGCATGAGCAGGGCATGGCGGCCGTTTATGCGTTGCCGAACATGACCCTGCCGCCCGGATACCCGGGACTGTTGCTGCTGCTGCATCGTCTCACTGGATGGGAATTTGAAAACGTTGGAACCGCATGGGGGGTGGTATCCGGGTGTCTGCTGGTATTGCTGCTTTACGGGATTGGACGAGAACTGGTAACGGCACGTTTCGGTCTATTGTGCGCATTTCTGGGTGCGGTTCATCCGGAACTGATCGAATTATCGGGCCGTATGCTGCGTGAAAGCACCGCGTTGATGTTTCTGGCTGCATTCACCTGGCTGTTTCTGAAATGGCTCCGTCAAAAACGTCACTGGCAGCTTCCGGTCGGCGGGTTCATGCTGGGACTGGCGGTCATTACCCGGGTGGAATTCCTGGAATTCTTTGTTTACACCGTATTATTGCGCGGCCTCTTCTGTTTTCGTCGGGAAAAGATATTCCTGTGGTGCAGGGAATCGCTGCTGCTTGCCGGCGGCATTTTGCTGGCATTGATCGCGTTTTCGCTCCTGTTCGACGTAAATGCCGAATTTTGGCACGACACGCTCGGCATGCGTCTCTGGTATCGGCTCCCCCCCCCTTCGCGTCTCTGAGCTCATGGAAAAACTGATTGATTCATTTGCAACCTTGATAGAAGTTTCTTCTGTCTTATTCCCGTTCATGGTCATCGGAGCAGTCGTCCTGCTGCTGAAACACCGCAATGAAGAGAAATGGATGTTTCTGGTGGGCTGCTGGGGATTATGCGCGATTGTTCGGCTTTGCTGGGGGATTACAACCTCTCGTTATTGTTTGGCTTTCAATGTACTGGGTATTCCGATGAGCGTCATCGGCCTGCATTGGCTGGCCCGCCAGATTGCTCAATACGGCTGGAAGGGAAACCGAACCCTCATCCTGTACGGTGGCGTGACCATTTTGGTATTGATTTGTCTGGGGCGTACATTTCGGCCACTCACGGCCAAACCGTTTCTTCAGCAACTCAGCCGCGCCATTGCAGAAGACAACAATCGTCGCCATTTGCAGCAACCTTTGATTCTGGTGAACAATCAATTGGAAACTTACCTGAAATATTATCACAAACATCATGCATTCCCGGTGGAATGGAAGCAGCTGGAGGAAGTCACTCCGATTCTCAAGACGTGGAACGGCGGTTTTGATGGCGTATATCTGGTAATGGACAGCAGTCAACCTCCGCCGCCGGTACTGACAGCGAAGGATCACTCAGAATATCAATTGGTTTTTTCCGCCCCAAACCGGAAAAGATACGTTGCGGCATATTTTCTGGACCACACCAACACTGGACGTTCCCGGCAGGGTGAAGAAGCGAAGGGGCCCTTTCTGGAAAATGGTTGTCTGACCCAGTTTGGATCGGTGCCGGAACGAGTACGCAAAAAACTGCTTTCCCGAGGATACCGCCTGCCGGAAATTTCGGCATGGCCGGCAGCCTGGACGGTGAATCCGGCACATTACTGGTTCGGAGCGACCTCACCGGATGAAGGGTTGTCTGTCAGCCAGGAGAACGGTAATTATTTTATCTCTCTGCGCGGCCAGGACCGGTTAACGGTTTACCATCAGCAGAAATTTGACATGGAATCGTATCGCGGCATTGTCTTTCGCGCCAGAGGGGAGCCGGGCAGTGTATTCCGTGTGCTCATTCACCAGGAAGACGGTGGAAAACATCGCTTTACAGCCAGCCGCACGCTGAGTGTAGACAGGCAGTGGCATTATTATGAGTTGACCTGGCGAGACGATTTTCAAACGGAATATCCGTTTGGCCGTGGCCGTGGCAATCTGGTTTTGGAGTTGCGCCGCGGATGTGTTGACCTGGATGATTTTCAATTCCTTGACTCCGTGACATTCAAAGGGAAAAACAGCCATGCAGAATAATCGCGGAATGCCGGTACGCTTTTCTGGAGTGGATCTGTTGAAACTGCTGGCCATGTTGATGGTGGTAATTCTGCATCTGATGGGACACGGCGGCATCCTGAGTCGGGTGCATCATGCAGCGAACTGAATGAATTCCTTCGTATGGATGTATTTCTATTCCACTGCCGTCTGCGCAGTGGATCTGTTCGGACTGATTTCCGGATATCTGCTGGCCGGCTCATCCGGCAAAGTACGGCGCATCGTATCGTTGTACTGTCATGTCGCCTTTTACACGATTCTGATTACCGTCCTGTTTGCAATATTTGCGCCGTCACGGGTTCGTACCAGCGATTATATTTGGGCCCTGATTGCAGTTTTCGGCAGTTACTGGTACATATCTGCCTATGTCTGTGTCCTGTTGACGCTACCGATCTGGAACGCTTTTCTGCGTGACTGCGATCTGCGGAAAAACCCATACAAGGTTTTCATGTGCCTGGCAGTTATCCTGCTTGGTGTCATTCTAATCAAAACCGGTAGAGATCCGTTCGAGTTCCGCAGCGGCTATTCCTGCACCTGGCTGGTTGTGTTATATCTGCTTGGTGGTCTGCTGCGGGTAAATGCCGATATTGTCCGAACAATACGGCTTCGAGTCGGTATCAAAACACTGTTGGGCGGCTATTTTCTTTCGGCTCTGATCCCTGCCGCATCGCTATTGTTTTTTTCGGAATCCGTGTCTGATTTCTTATATGCATACACCAGTCCGAGCGTATTATTGTGTGCCGTGATTCTTTTTGAAATACTATGCGAGGTGAAGATCCCTTCTGCATCCGTCAACCGCCACATTGCCACCCTGGCGCCATGTGCTCTTGGCGTCTATCTGATTCATGATCATCCGTTGGTCCGGAGTTGCCTGTTGGAACGGTTGAGCTTCGTTGCCGAAGAGCATGTGCTGTCCGGCGTACTGAAAGTAAGCGGTCTTGCTCTCGGGATTTTCATCGGCTGCCTGGCGATTGACTTTTTACGCAGACAACTCTTTCAGCTCTTGCGAATTCAAGCACTGGGAATACGTTTGGAGACCTGGAGTGAAACGCTGATTGATACCCTGATGAAGAAAATTCGTATACCAGGAAACATAAACGAAAATCAATAAATATAAATATCTATAATCGGGAACAACCATGAAACGGATTCTGATCACGGGCGGCAGCGGCTTTCTGGGAACGCACCTCTGCGAAAGACTGCTGGCACAAGGGAATGAAGTCATCTGTGCAGATAATTTTTATACCGGCACCAA
>CALXOD010000003.1 GCA_944389925.1 uncultured Victivallaceae bacterium
CGCAGGACAGAATGGTCGGAGTATTTTTCAAAACAGGCGGAAAATCAATTTTTCCGCTTACGTTCGCGGGGTACCCGATTTGAAACATTTGTACCAGGCTTTTGTATCCCAACTTAAGCCAAAAACTGTGTTCAAAATCATCCAAAGACAGATTACACTGTTTGTGACGAGGACGCATGGCGTTGTAAAACTCCATGCAATTGGCTTCCTCTTTCCCGGTTCCAGCCAGGCTCCCATGATATCGAATTTGACGGATATTTAAGTCAAGTTGTCCAGTTTTGGGGCCAACCGCTGACATAACGGCACTCCTCTTGACTTTCCGGAGGGGGTATGGTATAATACAACCTTTCGGGTTCCTGTTCAGAAAGAGAGGGGGAGGTTGAGATGACAACGGAAATGCAACTTAGAAAACTGACTGCGGAGAATGATCTTGAACAATACAATGACTTGCTGCGTTACGCTTTTCAAGTGACGGAAAAACAACTTCTGGATTACGGATGGGAAAACGATGATATCCGTCAGTCCAAGATGCCGGTACTCGAAAAAGCGCGCGTTATCGGCTGGTTTGATCAGGGAAAACTGGCTTCGCAGTTTGCGGTTTATCCGCTGAAAATGAATATATTCAACCGGATTTGCAGAATCGGATTCATTACCAGTGTCGCCACCTATCCGGAATACACCGGACTCGGTTTGATGTCCGTTCTGATGCGGCACAGTCTTGAGGAAATGCGGAAACTGGGTGAATGCCTGGCCATTCTTTATCCCTTTTCCATTCCTCTCTACCGCCATCGGGGCTGGGAGATTATTTCAGACAAGATGTCCTTCCGGATTAAGGACAGTCAGCTGCCGCACAAAATTTGTGCCGGAGGCTGGGTGCGCCGCGTAGAGAACAGTCATCCCGATCTGAAACGTCTCCATAACATCTTTGCAGCCCAGACGCACGGCTGCCTGCTGCGCAACGAACTTGCGTGGGAGGAATACTGGCGATGGGATGTCGAAGACACCACTATCGCCATCTACTACGACGACAATGCCGCTCCAACCGGATACATGGTCTATTTCATCAAAGACAATGTCATGCACATCAAGGAGATGATTTATCTCAACACCAATGCGTGGATGGGGTTGTGGAAATATATCAGCGCCCATGAATCCATGGTCGACGAAGTCGTCGGCAACAACTACTCCAACGAATCCATCGCCTTCTGGCTGGAGGACAGTGACATCCGTGAAACGATCCGCCCTTACATCATGGGCCGGATTGTGGATGTGGTGCAGTTTATGGAACAGTACCGTTTCACGAATTATCAGGGCGGAGAGGAGTTCACTCTGCGGGTACAGGATACGTTTCTGGAATGGAACAATCAACCGTTCACGGTGCGGATTGATTCCAGCGGTTCGGTCATTGCCGCGCCCGGAGAATCCAGCCGACCGATTGAGTTGGATATCGGTACATTGACTGCGCTGCTGCTCGGTTACAAATCTCCCACCAGTCTGTTCCGGAAAGGAAGAATCAAAACCGATCCGGATACGCTGAATTTACTGGATCGGTTGATTATCAAGGAGAAAGCATACATCTCCGATTACATCTGATCCCACTTTTGTCTCTGCATCGGAAGTTCATCCGCTGGAATGTGCCTTGTAAAAGATACGAAGCCATCTGATTAAACAAAAAGGTGCGATACGAAAGAGCATCAAAGGAGAAAGAATGCAGCTGCAACCGGGAAATCATGGATATGAGCCTGCTTTCGACCAGGAGAACATCGAGCGATAAAGCGAAGTCGCTCCAACCAAATGGAATTTGCGGGAGATTTGACAAAACGATCCTCTCGGAATTCCAGAAATTACCTTTCGGAAAAAATATGCAAACCAAGAGAAAATATGACAAATCATTGGATAATGTCATAATTTCTGCAGAGAGTCAGAGTTTGGAGGTCGTAAATTCGAATCTCTTTGCCACCATTTTACAGTGCTGGAATTCAACTTTGGGGCCGTATAAATTTCACGGTGATTTTTCCGAAACGATGGAACAACTCCTTATGATGGATTTGAAAAATCCGTCGTTTGGAGATGGCGGGAAGAGTTATTGCAAAAATCGCCCCGGAAGAAGCTCCAGTTCCCTGAAAATCGCTTCCGGGGCGTGCTCTTGCATTACGGCAATCTCCGGTTACGGCGCGTTTCCTTCGGCATTCTCTTTCTGCGATACCGGTTCCGGCCATTTCAGAAAACCGTTCCAGCAGCGGAAGGCGTGTTTCTCCCGCGCCGTTACCGACCCGTGAAGCCGACGGGAATACTCCTCGCTCCACTCGTCCGAGGCGTGAACATACGAATACAGCATCCCTTCCGGATACAGCCGGAATACCAGATACCCGTTCGGATACTGCGTCGTCTGCGGACAATTGATCTGTGGTACGCGACCGTCGATTTCCGTCATCGTCGCAAGGTTTTTGTGTCCGACCAGCACGATGGCCCGGGCGGAGGCGATCCGCTTCAGCATCGCGCGGCATTCCGGCCGGTCCGCATCCTTGACCGCGGCGTCCGGATCGGTGATATGATCATCCTTTACCAGCTGGTAATGCGAAATGATCAACGCCGGTTTCGCCGGATCGAGGCGTTTGACCGCTTCGATATTGCCGGGTTTGTTCAGCAGACCGTTGCCGGTGTCCAGGCGGACGATCTGGATCCCGTTGCGCTCCTCGTATCCAGCGGGTTCCCCGAAGAGTTTCTTCCACTCCGCCGCGAATTCACGCGAGGCAAGCCGGTCGTGATTGCCGGGAACGGCGGCAAACGCAAAAGGTGCGCCGGCAAACACTTTCTGAAATAATTTCAATTCCGACACCCGGCTGCGATCGGTCACGTCTCCGGGCAGCAGCAGATCCGTCTTCTCCTTTTCCAATTCCGTCCGCACCGTCCGGAGAATGGCTGCGGAACGCGAATGCAACCGCATCTTCGGGTTGTCGGGACCCTGCGTCAAATGGGGATCGGCCAGTACCGCCCCCCGCAGCAGCACTCCGGCCGGCAGCGGCAACGTCCGGAAAGTCTGTCGGACGATTTCTTTTTCTCCCTGACGGACGATCAGCTGATAACCGCTTCCCGGTTTCAGACCGGTGAATTTCACCCGTCCGAACGGGGCGTCTGTTTTCCGTACCCGCTCTTTCCCATCCTCGCCGCTCAGCGTGAATGTCAGCGGCACGGTCCCGGCCCGGGTGTAGCGGCATTGGAAAAAGTCCGGCCCGACGCTCTGCATGGCCAGATGACCTTTCTTCTTCGCCGCCGGAAACGGCAGTTCTCCCGCAGCCTTTTCCAGCAGATCCGTTCCGGTCATCGCCTCGCTGATCCGGCGGGGAATCGTTGCATTTTCCAGAGGCGCCCGGAAGCGTTCCGCTCCGACGCCGACGGCATAGGTCAACACCGGTTTCGCCGTGTGCCCGAACGTTGTATAATGAAAACCGTTCTGCCGGTCCCGCTGCCGGAAGGCCTCGATCACCAGCGGATTGTATTTGCCGTAATTGGTCATTGCGTCCTTTGTGGTGGTTTTCCCCGCCATGAACAGTTCGGCCGCCCGTTGCAGATCCCCATATTCCTTCGAACCGGCCTCCGGTACGGCGATCCCGGTTGCCTGGCAGACCGCCGGAATCAGAGCTTTCCCGTCGGCGCCGGACTTCTTCCGCATTTCCTCCAGTTGCCGGGCCAGCGCGCCGTTGGGCAGCTTCTGCGCCTGCCAGAAATCCGGACGGGGTTTGCCGTTCTCTTCCCGCCCGATAC
>CALXOD010000004.1 GCA_944389925.1 uncultured Victivallaceae bacterium
GCAGGAAGATTCTGCAGCAATCGCTGCCCGGTTTAGATGTGACCATTCTGGAAAACGTCGCCAATGCCGGATTCACCCATCGGCGGAGTGTTTATCTGGTGGAGGGGAAGTATCTGCTCGTACTGGATGAACTGAGCGGCAAGGCGGGGGGAATTCTCCGGCAGCATTTTCAATTCGTACCCGGACCGTGGGTGCTGGATCGCAGCCGTTTAACGGCCCGTACCCTGTTCTCGAAAGGGCCCAATCTGGTAGTGAAGGGATGGAGTGCACCCGGCGTTTCCGTGGAGGAGGAAGAGGGGTGGATTTCGCCACGCTACATGGAAAAGGAGCCCCGGCCTGCCTTTGCCTTTATCCGCGGGAAACGTCCGGGAGAAAAACAGGTGTTCCTGACACTGCTGCTTCCGCTCCCGGCGGAGCGGCAGATCAGCGAGGTGGAGCTGGGCTTCCTGAAAGACGGACGGCATTCCGACACGCCCGGGGATACGGTTTATTTCCGGCTCAATCACCGGGATTTTTACCGGATCCGCCTTTATTCCGACCACCGGAAAACGCCGGAGTTGAAATCCGTCAAGGCCTCATGGTCGCCGCAGGAGGAAGAGCGCGCCCTGCTGGAATCCGGCCGGTGGGAACGGCCGCCGCTGCCGGAACTGCCGGAATGACGGCCGTCCGGCGTTCCGGCCCGTGCGGCGGGATTGCGGCTGACGCTCAGGTGAAGTTTTCCGTCTCCTCGATCATGGTCCGGTAATTCCGGAAGGCCCGCGGCGACAGAAGCCGCCCGTAGGGACAGGCCGAAGGCATCAGGACAAATCCGCGTCCCGCGCCCCGGGTGCCTTCGTCGAGGGCCCGGCGCACTTTTTGACGGAACGCCGTTTCGTCGAGGTTTTCGATGTCCGAAGCCTCCAGGTTGCCGAAGAGCGTCAGCCGGTCGCCGTAACGTTCCCGCACTTCCGCCAGTTCGATATCGCCCTGCGGCGGCGGTTCGACCGGGTCGATGCCGTCGCAGCCGGTACGCACGATTTCATCCAGCACCTGCCGGATCCGGCCGTGGCAGTGAATTCTGGCGTAGCCGCCGGAACGATGGATGGCCGCGACCATCGGTGTGTTGAAGCGCGTGACGTAACGGGCGAAAAATTCCGGCGGCAGGTACGGCGGCGCCGCAAATTCCGGACCGTAAATCCGCCAGAGCCGTCCCGGACAGGCGGCGGCGACGGTTTCCAGATTCCATTGCAGGAAGCGGGCCGCCTTGTCCAGAGCCGCTTCGAAGAGGTCCGGTTCGGTCATGGCCAGGACGGTGAAATCCGCCATGCTCATCAGCATGGCGACGACGCAGAGCGGGTCGGGCGTATCCAGCAGCACCACCCCGGTGTCGCCGAGAAGCCGCTCCCGTTCCAGCACGATTTCAGCGCAGGCAGTTCCCCGCAGCTCTTCATCCGGCAGATCGATCCAGTAGCGCAGGTCATCCGCAGAGCGGACCGGATGTTCCGTGCGCCAGACGGTGTTGATGCCCGGCTCCACCATTTCCAGCTGAGTCAGGGCGCGCGGTCCGGAGCCGATGGTGAGATGGTGGTAGCGGCGTCCGTCCCGCTCTTCGGTCCGGAATTGCAGTTGATCGGCGGCGATGGGGCCCAGTTTCCGGTCGTCGCGTTCCGTTTCCGCCGGGGTCAGCACCATCCGGTCGCTCCTTTCGGCGGCGAGCCGGATCAGTTCCTCCCAGCCGGGGCCGTTGAAGATATTGTAGGGATCGGGATCGCGCCAATCTTCGGTCAGGCCGTTGATTTCATAAAAACTCACCGCCGGACGATCCACCGGAAGGCCGGCAATACTGTGAAACAGTCGTTCTCGCCGAGTCATTTTTTTTCTCTGCTCCCTGTTGTCATCGATTGATGTTTAAAATAGCATGAATTTACAGGGATTTCCTGCGTGGAATGCGTCATTTTTTCGCAAAATGCGTCATGTTGGATTGACTTTTCTGTATGTGTCGTGTAGCTTTTCATTTTATGAGAGAATGGCAGCAACATCTTTCCGGGCTGGCTGCTCCGGTGGAGCGGATTTCCGGTGTCTGGCGGTTTGAGCGACGTGGCGGTGTCCGCACGCAGGCAATCGCACCGCCCGGGCATCTGCTGCATTATGTGGTACGGGGGCGCTGCCGGTTACGGATTGTGGGGGAAGAACCCTTTTGTGTGGGGCCCGGAGAGTGGATCGGGTATGCCGGCGGCGATCGCGTGGACAGCGAATTTCTGTCGGACTATGTGTTTTATTCGGTATCGTTTCATGCTCCGGAACTGCCGGCTTTTACGCCATTTTGCCGAACCATGCACGGTTGGGAGGGCGCGAAGGAGCTTTTCGCTGAATTGGAACGGGCTTACCGGTGCGGAGACGCACTGGCCGCTCATGCCAGGTTGCTGGAAATGCTGGGGCGGTTGGGGCCGATGCGCGCTGAATCGATAGGTCCCGGTTCGTCCGGACGCCGCTGGCGTGAGGTGGAGCAATATCTCGCGGAAAAACGGTTGTTCCATGCGGATGCAGCCGCCTTATGCCGGCGTTTTCACCTCAGCCGCGCCACGCTGCTGCGGGAATGCCGTGCTGCTACCGGGGTTTCACCGGGACGCCGTCTGCGCGTTCGCCGGATGAATGAGGCATTGGCGCTGTTGCACTGTTCCGATCGGAACATTTCGGAAATTGCTGCTGATCTGGGATATCGCCGGGTGCAGGAATTTTCCCGGGAGTTTGCGCATTTTTTCGGAAGAAGTCCCCGGGTGGAACGGTCTGGATGTGCCGACGAAATTGGTTAGCGGCAGAGCAGCGCGCCCAGAACAGCGGAGGAGAGGATGACCGCGATAATCGATACCTTGCCTTTGTAGAGCAACCAGGTGGAGACAAGAAAAATTCCTGCGGCCACCGGACGCAGATAGAACCCCGGTGATACGGGTTTCCCCAGCAGGGCCCCCCATGGCAAAGCTTCGCTGAAGACCGACATTTGCATAAAAATGAGCATAGAAGCCAGGATCATCCCGGCAGTGGCCGGCCGGATACCGCTCATAATGCCTTGTACAATTCGACTTTTTTCCCAACGATCCAGAGAGCGCAATGCCAGAATCACCAGAAAGTAAGAAGGCAGCAGCAACCCCGTCGTTGCCGCCAGTGCCCCCGGAACTCCCCCCTGGCGGAAACCGAAAAAGGTGGCCGCATTGACCCCGATCGGTCCCGGCGTCATCTGGGCGATCGCCATCAGGTTGCCGAATTCATGAAGCGTCATCCAGTGGCGGCTTTCGACCAGATCGTCGATATAAAGCGGCACCAATGCATTTCCGCCGCTGAAGCAGAGGCAGCCGAAATAACAGAATAACAGAAAAATTTTCAGCACATTCATATTTTGTGGTCTTCTGTCAGATTGCGCATGTCCAGCCGGTGGCAGCCGATTAGAAACCAGGCGATACCCGTTCCCATCGCACCGAACAGCAGCCAGGCGGGATTGACGGCAAAAAAGGTAACTCCGATAAAACATACCGAGATGATGAGTGCTCCCAGATACCCGCGAACTGTTTTTTTCCAGATGCGTAACAGTGCCGCAAGCGTCAGACCGCCCAGTGCACTGCGGACGCCGATGAACGCCCCCTGAACATAAACATTTTCCATCGGCAGATGGGAGAATCCCAATGAAATCAACGTGATGATGGTAAACGACGGCAGTGCCACTCCGGTCAGTGCCACCAATGCGCCCAGGCGGCCCGCCGCCCGATATCCTACATAAATGGCGGCATTGCCGGCCATCAGCCCGGGAATGGTCTGAATAATCGCCAGCATGTCCATAAGTTCGCCGTCCCGGAGCCAGTGTAGTTTCCGGATAAAAATATTTTCCGCCGCCAATACGATGGCGTAGCCGCCGCCGAGTACGAATGTGGCGATTTTCAGGAAGTTGAAAAACAGCAGCCACAAAATCCGACCGCGAGACAGGCCGGAGAGGCCGGGTGGGTCTTCCCGGAGGGTGTCCATTTCATTCATTTCGATTGAAGATCAGCCGGTTCAGTTCGTACGGCCGGTATACCAGTTCGAGATTGCCGGCATCGTCCACTTTAATGCGTTCGACTACCTGCAGGAGTTTTTCCATGGAATCATGTCCCTGCAGCTGTTTCAAGGTCGTTCGAACGATGAAACCCGCTAGGGTGGCACCGAGGGGAATGCGGCCCAGCTGCGCTGCTGACGGGAAAAGCCGGAGTTGTCCGTTTTCGAGATCCGGACGCCCCCGTAGCCGGACTGGCAAAAAACCGCCCATCAGCAGCGGCATACCCGTATCGTGAGCATAAGCCACGTCCAGCTCCCCCTGATGGTACGATGCACGGAATGGAAGCGTGCCGTTCTCGGCGGCGAAGACTCCGGTATATTGGAACATGGCAGCCAGATTCCCGCCATTTGCCGCGAATCGCAATACGGAATTAACCTCTTCCGGCGTCAATTTCAACGTTGCCCGATCTTCCGGTTTGCTCTGAAGAACTCGGGGTAATTCCCGCATCAGCAAATTTGCCTGAAAACTCCAGTCTCCCGGCGTCAGATCCGGCACCGGATAACGGGGATGCCCGGTAAACAGCAATACCAGCAGCAGCAACAGCACTCCCAGCAGGCAGATCCCCAACACAGCCCATCCCCGCACCGTGGATTTTTTCCTGTTTTTTCCGATTTTTCCAGCTGTTTTCGCCATGTCGGGCGTCTCCTGTTGCTTACTGTGGTGTGGTAAACACTGCCGGTCTGATATACACCAGCCGAGTCAGATCGTTGTCGAATTCCGGTATGGTCGCTCGCAACAGAGAACTCGCAGAAAAGCGTTTACATGGACAGATCCGTGCAGCCGTTTCCTCTCCAAGCAGCCGTTGCAGAGCCTCCAGGTCATCTCCGGGGGCGCACAACAGGTCAAATCGCTCCGACCGGTTCAATTCCTTTCGGGCCGTCTCCCGGTCCCACACAGCCGTAAAACCTGTTGGAATGGGCTCGCCATTCCGGCTGATCATTTCAAAAAGCAGCATTTCCGAATTTCTGCCGTCAAAACAGACCCCGATTTTCGCGCCTTCCGGAGTCCTGCATTCGGCCGCCGGGATCGAGGCGGACGGGACACAACGCGTATGCCGCTCCGGACGCTGAAACGACCAGCCGGTTACCAACGCCGCAGCCAGCCGCATTCCGGTAAAACTGCCGGGGCCAGAACCTACGGTCCAGTGGGTGATTTTCTCCAGATTCAGATCGTGGCTTTCCAGTTCCTCCAGAATCCACCCCGCCAGATGAGCGGCTTCCCGTCCCCGCATTGGGCGAACGGCATCAATTACCAGTCTGCCGGCAGGATCCATCACCGCGAATGCCGCGGATTTTCCGGAAAGGTCTATGGCGCCGTGCCATGCATTCATTTTGTATTCCCTCACTTTCCCCTTCGCTGCGAAGCGGTGAAACAGCCGATATTCAGAACTGACATTCTCCCAGAATGGCATCAACCAGTTCCGTCGAACTGAGGGCCGGCCGCACCAGTCGGGCTCGCTGATCCGTGACCACTACTTCCGCCGGCATCGGCCGCAGGTTGTAGACGCCGCCCATGGAATAGCAATAAGCACCCGCATTTTCGATGGCCAGAATGTCGCCTTCGCGGACTTCCGGCATCTCCCGCTGTTCAGCGAAGCGGTCGCCGGTTTCGCAGATGTTGCCGCACACGTCGTATACTGCCATCGGGCCGTTGGGATTGCTGAGATTGGTGATGTGGTGGTAGGCCTGGTAGAAAACCGGACGGATCAGTTGCGGGAATCCGGCATTGCAGCCGGCAATAGTCCGGGTTCGGTTGTGCTTGATGGTATTGACTTCCACCAGCAGCACGCCAGCCTCCGCCACCATAAATTTTCCGGGTTCGAAATACAGACCGAGCGGCCGGCCGTATCCCTGACAGAAATTTTCGAACAGCCGGGTGATTTCTCTTCCCATTGCGACGTAGTCAATGCGTTTCTCGTCCGGTCGATAGGGGACTTTGAAGCCGCCGCCGAAATCGAGAAATTCAAGATCCGGAAAGTTTTCCGGCGTGGCAATCGCCATCAGGTTCTTCATCGCCTGATAAACCGATTCTGTGTGCTGCAGGCCTGAACCGGTATGTTCATGCAGCCCTACGACCTTCAGATTACCGGCAGCAACGATTGCTTTGACTTCTTCGACTTTTTCCAGCAGGATACCGAATTTGGTCAGATCGCCGCCGGTCATGGTATTGATGTTGTCTCCGTCCACAACGTCGGGATTGAATCGCAGGCAGACCCGGGACCCCGGATATGCCGCAGCGAATTTCCGCAGGCGGGAAAGCGAGCCGATGTTCATCAGCACGCCAAGGGCATGTACCTCCGCTGTTTCCGCGTCAGTCAGGTTGTTGGCGGTAAAAATGATCCGGTCTTTCGGGAATCCCAGCTTCAATGCCATCAGCACTTCCGCCGGACTGACCGTGTCAAGCGCAGCTCCGGCATCCCGCAGCAAGGCCAGAATCGCCGGATTGTAATTGGCTTTCATGGCGTAATGTACTTTCAAGCCGGGGTAGGGGATGAAGGAGAACAGATCCCGGTACCGCTGCCGTACCAGATTTCCATCATACACATACAGCGGCGTTCCGTAACGGTTCGCCAGATCCAGTAGCAATTGTGCATCCATCATAATGTTATGCCTCCGGCTGGCGAGTGATAATCGCCACCAGCTCCAGGGGGTCTTCTCCGACAGCCCGGATGCCGTGTCCAGTACCGAATCCGGTGAGGATGGTGTCTCCGGCATGAACTGTGGCAGTGACACCGTCATCATTGACTTCTCCTGTACCGCGCACCACGACGAAAATTTCAATTTCGCGTTCATGACGGTGGAAGCCAATGGAGGTTCCCGGAGGCAGAGTCAGGCGGGCAACCATCCGGTTCAACCCGCGCAATTCCCGTTCGCTGTCCCAGAAGTGTTCCATTTTCACGGTACCTTCTCCGTCGCGCATATGCGGACGCAGTTCCGTGGTGTATTCGCCGTTTCTTCGGATCATAACGTGAAGCCTCCTTCGCAATCACCCTTTGAGGGGACCGAAAACATTGCCGTATTTCTTCTGGTTCAGAGCCTCGACATAGGCGCTTACCTTGGTGTAGGTGCTGCATGGGTCGATGGTCGGGTCGACACAGTCCCCGTCGAGAACCAGCAGCGGGATGGCCGCCTTGTTCAACTCTTCCCGCAGGTGTTTGACGAAGGAACTGTCCGCCATGGAACAGCGACCGAATCCGTGATTGTAGAGAATACAGCCGTTGTAATGAACTTTCGGCGCATTTTCTACGATGGTCCGCACCCGCAACGCGGGATCCATGAAGCCCGTGGTCAGCACCTTGCGGGCCAGAGACCGATAGGGATCGTTCGGATTCAACGGTTCCCAGCCGATGAAATTGACCTCTTCGAAAATGATCGGTGCCCGGCATTCCACCTCAATGTAATCCAGGAGCGTGCTGTCATAGAACGGCGGCAGATGCAACCAGAGCAACCGATGGGTATCTTCCACTTTGAGCCGATCGCCGAGTTCCTCGCGCAGCTTGAGCAGCTCCTGATAGAAGCGTCGCTGAATGTCCACCAGCTCCGCCTTGCCCCACAACTGCGAGAAAATCGCAGAAAAGTAAATGGCCTGAGTCCCCCGGACCAACGGCGGGGATTCATGGCGTAACTGATTGCATTTCAGAGAATATTCACGGGCTTGATTGGAGAGTTCGCAGGCTTCTGCCAGACGGGCGGGATCCATTTTGAGTCCGGTGGCGCGTTCGAGCATGCCAACCGAACGTTCCAGTTCTGCCGCCAGATACTCGATGGCGTTACCGTCGCTGTTCGGCGGGGTCTGGAGGGAGAAAAAGCGGTCTTCCACATGATAGGTTCGCACCAGATCCCGGAAGATCCGTTCGCCCTGTTGACAGGGTTGCGAGGTCGAGACCCCGAAGGCAGGCGTGGGCAGTTCAATGCCCTCCAACACCCGCAGGAAGGAACAGGTTTCGCCGGAATAGCCCTTGCAGGCGGCATGATCGAAGGCTTTCTTGATGCGCTTGGGATTGCGGGCAAACAGCGCGGCATACGTTTCCAGCGTCAGCATGCGGGCGCCGAGTGCATTGAGAATTTCTGTCGGGAAGAACAGGTTTCGCCAGACCAATGGTGCTTCTCCTCTGCCCAGAAAATCCTTTTTGGTAGTTCTGGCCCGCAGCGTAATGGACTCGAGCTTATGCACCGGCGGAATGATGGTATTCGACAGATCCAGGCGTCCCTTCAGTTCCGTAAATTCCCGGGCAAGACAGGCGGCCCCGAGCGCCCCCATGACACTGTGAAATTCAGGAATGATGATATTGTTGCCGGTAATTTCCTTCAGATAGTAGGCTACCGCCCGGTTGTAGGCGACCCCGCCCTGAAAGATGATATCACCGGTGTAATCCAGAAACAGTTCGCCCACTCCGGACATAATGGTTCGAGCCTGTGCCCGGCAGGCCCCGCCGATGATTTCACTTAGCGGGAAGCGGTTTTTAAATTTGTTGATCGATGTGGCGCTTAAGACCGCACAGACCGAAGAGAATTCCAGGGAACTGTCATAGTTGGCGCGATCCGCCATCTCTTCCACCGGGACTCCCAGTTTGACCGCGACACTGTCGAGAAAGGCTCCGGTGCCGGCGGCGCAGATGCCACTCATTTTATAGTTCCACATCTGCATTTTTTCGTTGAAGACCATGGCCTTGCTGTCCTGCCCGCCCACATCGAGAATGGCCCGGCAATTCGGATGATAATGCCGGGCGCCGGCAACGTGTGCAGTTACCTCACTTACCCGGAAATCATAGGGCAGAAAATCATGCGTGTCCTCTACGATCTGGCTGCCGGTTACCACCGTGCAGGTGATGTCTTTCAAACTGGCGACTCCTGCCTCAGAAAGAAATTCATCCACTGTTTTCCGGAGCTGGCCGAAGTTGCAGGCGCCGCAGCGGGCACAGACCCCGCTGCATCGAACCCGGCCGGTGTCGACGGGACGGGTCCGCCGATAGAGAGAGTGTTTCACTTTGCCTTTGGCGGTCATCAGAACCGCTTTGAAGGTGGTTGAACCCACGTCAATGCCGAGATACAGATTTTCCATGTTATCGTCGCTCTGTCGAGTTGTCCGTGACTGATTGATTCTATTCCATCTTTATAAGATAGCACGGATTGTTCCATTTTTCCAGTTTCCGGGAGGATTTCCTGGATACCCCGGCGCGATTCCTTGTGCGCCGGAAGCCGGGAAAAAAACAGCCGACCGGATTGAAAATCCGATCGGCTGCAGACGTTGCCCTGAGACGGGATTATTTTTTCAACAGGGAAGCCGCGCTTTCGTCCAGATAAGTGGTACAGGCCGGATGACGGCGCAGAATGGAGGCCGGACACATATTGGTGATTTCGCCTTCCATCATGTTTTTGACCGCTTCCGCCTTGCGGGTATCGGGGACGACGCAGATGATGACCTTGCTCTTCATAATCTGCGGTACGCTCATGGAAATGGCATCGGTCGGAACCGCATCCATTGTCGGGAACCAGCCTTCTCCATACTGCTGATGGCGGCAGACTTCATCGAGTTTGACGATCAGATAGGCTTCGTCGGTGTCGAAGTCGGCCGGGGGATCGTTGAACGCCAGATGGCCGTTTTCGCCGACGCCGACAAATGCCAGGTCGATCGGGTGATCCGCCAGCACCTGTTTCATGCTCCGGCAGAATCCGGGCACGTCCGGGGAGCTGCCGTCCACGAAATATACATGGGCCAGCGGCTGCGGCAGCAGATCAATGAAGTTTTTCCGGAGGTTCAGCCGGAATCCGGCGATATGCCCTTCCGGAAGCCCGATGTATTC
Source organism: uncultured Victivallaceae bacterium (assembly GCA_944389925.1). Lineage (GTDB taxonomy): Bacteria > Verrucomicrobiota > Lentisphaeria > Victivallales > Victivallaceae > CALXOD01. Next base: position 9,867 of record CALXOD010000004.1, read on the forward strand.
GTCCAGGTGGAACAGAGTCACTTTGCTCCAGTCGATGCCGGGTTCCCGGGTCAGGAACGCGAGCATTTCAAACTGGCTCGGCGCAGTGGCGGCCAGCAGATTGGCCGCGCCCTTTTCCGCAATGACTTTCCGCAGCACTTCCGCGCCGTGAGCGGCTGCGGCACGGCTCATTTCCGTTTTGTTCTTGAGAATTTTGAGATCCATTTTCACTTCCTTCATCTTTCGGTCCGTTCGATCGGATCAGTCGACATGCAAAACAATAAAATGTAATCCCGCTCCCGGCTTGTGTCAATCCGGGAGCGGGGAAAAATCCGGTTTATTTTAGGGTTATGTGCAAAATCCGATTTTTTTCAGCACTGTCCAGGGGGTTTCCCGAAGGGACAGGATCATGGCAGTTTCCACGCCTGAATGTTGCCACCGGCATCGCCGGCAATCAGCTTTCCGTTTATCTCCAGCAAGGCCCCGGGAGTTCCCGGCATGCGGGCTCGGAATACCTCTTTGCCCTGAGCGTCGAAAACGGAGACTGTCCCGCCGAAACATCCGGCGACGATCCGGATTCCCGCGGCAGTTTGGAAGACCTGCAATATGCTCGGATTTTCCGGCAACTGCGCATACCAGAGAGTTTTCAGATTCCGGTCGAAGGCGATCAGGCATTTGCGGTTGAATGCGGTGACGATTTCCCGGTTGCCGTCGTTTTCAAAATCGGTGACGACCACGCCACGGACATTGCGGGGACTCAACACGACTTTGCCGTAATTTCCCGGCCCCACTCCGGAGGCGACGAATCCCGGACCGAAGTTGATTTCCTCAATCTGTTTGTGATTGGAGGGATCCCAGATTACCAGCCGGTTCAGCGCACCGTTGAAATCGCTGATCAGGCGCCACGGTCCATTTTTTTCCAACGGGGAGGCAATCAGGAAGTTGCGTCCGATCATACTGAAGCCGAGACTGCCCATGTCCAGACCGGTTTTCGAGGTGAACATCCCCACGGATTCCTGGTTCAGTTCAGGATTAACCCGGTAGACGGTCGGCCAGCCGCCCATATAGCGGAAGCAATACATATACGGTGGATTACCGTCCTGAGCCGGCAGATATGCGAAGCCGGTTACCGCGCCCCAGGTTTGCCAGTGGCGTTTGAGCAGTTTCCCTGCCGTGTCTAGAATTTCCACGGTTCCGGCGCTGCCGACGAAGAGGAGATCCCGTTCGCCGAGGTGGACAGAAGAGAGCGCGGTTACGCCCGGAATCGCACTTTTGAACCAGTAGTATTTCATGGAATCCACCAGTTCCTGGGCCATTTCGGAGGTAAATTCCCATTTCTTTACGCCGTTGAGGGTAAATGCGCAGACTTTTTCGTCCAGGCAGCCGACGACGATCAGTTTCTGGCTTTCCCAATAATGCAACGCGCCGATAGGGGCGGCAAGTTCCTGTTTCCAGACGGTTTTCCCATCTGCCGTCAGAAGTTCGAGGTTTTTACCGCAGATCGCTGCCAGCTGTGCGGGATTGGTCTCCGGAATCGCGACAAGGTCGGTTACCATGGTATTGCCCATCCGGTGCTTCCAGAGTTCGATCAGAGAAGCTGGCGGAGTGCTTTGTGCCTGATATTTTGGCTTGTTTTGAAGAATGGTGGCAACCTCTTGTTCATGGTCCGGTTCCAGCAGGTTTTCCGGCGGTGGAATCCGGATGGAGGTGGATTCGCCTTTGCCCAGAGTCAATGCGGGGACGGATTTGTCCCTGAAGTTGACCTGGGCGCCATTGGGCGCCAGAATGGCGAGTTTACCGGTTTCCGGTTCGCATTCGACGATGATGGGGCGGTCAGAATTGAGCAGATTGGGAATTCGTTTGACGTCGATTCCCAGAACCAGATTGGGGCTTTTCAACAGCAATCCGGTATCCCGGACCGTGAGCAGCGCCGGTTCCGGCAGAGTCAGCGCGAAGACGTCGTCATCTTCGGCGCAGATGGATTGCGGTTTTTCCTCCTGGCCTTTGCGGAGTACCGAGACGAAATGGATGTTCTGGGTGGCAGGCGAGGAGAAGACAAACGAAGCGGTTTTTCCGGAAGAGCCGGACGAGGCGGTTACCGCCTTGCTTTCCAGCGCGGCGGGCATGGAACAGCCAAGCTGGAACTCCTGAGGCTGCGGTTTGAAGCCGGTCCGGGCCACACGCAGTCCGGCGATAGTGACCAGAGCACCCTGAGCGCCTTTCGGCACCGAGAGTGCTTCGATATCGATACGATGGCTGCCGGCTGCCAGTTTGCCGCGCTGGAGCAGGACATTCTGGCGGGTATAGCCGGACGTCAGATGGTTGAGATCTTTCTCCACGACTTTTCCGTCAAAAGAGATGCGAATCCGGCCACGGAGGGTGTCGTGTCCGATCAGCGTCAGAAAGGTTTCCACGTTATCCACTTCCCGGGGCATGTCGAAAGTCAGCTGCAACGTCTCGCCGGGTTTCAAATCCCGGAAGCCGGCACTTTCCAGAAAACTGGAATAATATTGATCTTTCCACTGGGCCATTTTCAGAATGTCCCGTCCGTTTGCGGCGAGGAAGACCTGATCGGGGATGATCTTTTCTTCCACAGGTAGCGTAATCTGGTAATCGCCGGTGGGGGCTTCCTTGACTTGTGCTGTGCGGAAAAATTCGAAATTATTGGAAATCTGACTGGTTTTTCCGGTTTTGTCCGGAATGAAATAGTCGTACAGTATCAAGGCCCGGTTGCGCAGCAGAATCAGGGTCCGATACCAGTCGTGGTGGTTATGGGCCCCGATTTTTGCCCGCACCAGAACGGTACTGCCGATCCGGCACGCGGTGGAAATATCGGAGAAATTACTCATTTTCAATGCGGCCAGGCCATCGCTGAATATTTCCGGCTGATTGTGGTATCCGCGCAGGAGGGGCGTGCCGTCCAGTTCCAGGTTGAGGATGGCGAAATTGTGGAAGGGATTACGGCCGGATTCGTATTTGGTGTCCATCAGCAGAAAGTCGCCGTATCCATCGGCTTTTTCACGGTAGGAGAGCCATTCCACGATACGGGATGGTTCGAAGGGAGGGAACAATCCCAGACCGCTCGGATTGGCGAATTTCTGCAGCAGGACTTTGCCTGCGGAATCGCGGAAGAAATTCCGGGGATAGGGAGCAGCCGGCCAGAACGATTGACCGAGACGGAATTCATCCGGATTCATACCGGTGTTTTCATAGAGTTCCATGAATGCCTGGTCCTGGGTGAGATAAGCCAGCTGAGTCAGGAAATTTCCGGCGGAATAGCTGTTGGACCAGTCGGCCACTTTCCGGTCGGAAAGCATGGCCAGGCCTTCAGCATAGGCGCGGATGACCGGGCTGTCCACATACTTGCGGCCTCCGGCGAGGGTGGCATAATGGATGGCCGGAGCGAGGAAGGTATTGTACCAGAACAGGGAGCCGACGTTGGTACTGGCGTATTCGTCCAGAGTGGCAAAAGTGTTGCGCACGCAGCGCAGGCCGACCCGGCTGTCTTTGCAGGGATAATATTTGTCGAAATAACGGCAGAGTACATAAACAGAGAGCGCTTCCCAGGTGTAATGGCGGCCCTTCAGAATTTCGTGCGGTGTCGGATTGTTGAAGATTTTGTAGCCGCCGAAATAGCCGGATGTCCGCCAGAAATTCAGCTGTTCATAGAACTTTTTCGTCACGGCCGTGCGCTGTTCCTCGGTGAAGAAGGGATCTTCTTCGATCAAATCCCAGTACAGCATCATGGCTATCGACTGATAATGATAGGGTTTGACCAGAGGCATCTTGGGATCGTCATAGGCTTCCGCATCGACCTTGATCAATTCCTTGGTTACTTCGGGGGTCGGGAAGGCCAGACGCAGGAATTCCCGGGCAAACTTCTGATCACCGGTCATGTAGAAGAGAGCCATGTTTTTGCTGATGCTGTTCCAGCCGAAAATGCCTTTCGAACCGTAACCGAGCGACTCCTGCCAGAGCTTGGCCTCTCCGGCATTGGCCGGCACTTTGAGATTGTCACCGAGGCGGATGTCGGCCAGGTAGCCGAGGGCAAGATCTTTGCCAGCGGGCTGTTCCCGGATCAGCGCCGCGAGTCGGTCGACTGCGGCGGCGGTACCCTGGTCGTCGCTACCCGCTGCAAGCAGGGCATTGAAGCCGTCTCCGAAGGGGTTGTGGAGAGACCGGACAACGTGTCCGTTGCGTCCGGGATATTTAGCATCCAGCGTGTGGTAGTAAAGCAAATAAAGCTGTTCCATTCCGGCGTTGGCATCCCGGTTTCCGGCGAAAATGACGTTGTTTTTCAAGTTGGAAAATTCCCGGTATTTCTGGTCCGAGACAACCGGCAGCGACACCCCGGTTTTTTCCTTGACAGCGGCATTGAGCCGATCTGCCATCGCCTGGTATTCGGGACGGTCAGGCACGGCAATTTCAGCGACGGGCTTGCCGTCTTTGACCAGTTCGGTACGAATCCGGAGGTCCCGTGGCGTGACTTCCAGTGCCCCGAAGTCCTTTTGCGGATCAAGGGCCTCTTTGGGGAAGGGACCGGCGCACTCCCATACTTCGATATTGTCAATCAGGATTTTGCCGACACCTTCAAAGCGACTGTAAAGATAGAGCCGCGCCTGCGTCGTTCCTTCCGGCGCAACCATTTCACCGGAGAAGTATTCGAATTCCTCATCCGTGGGCGAAAGCGGCACGATCAGATGCCGGCTGGAGGGGAAAAAGGTGAGCTGCAGCTGATACGCCGCCTTGTCAGCAGATTCTTTCGGGCGCGCAGCGTCCACCCCGATCCGATAATGACGTCCGGCATGGACGGGGATAGGACGGGAAATGCCGATTTCGCTTTTGGGACAAATGTCGTTAAGTTCCAGTGCCTTGCCGTTTTTGTTGTCCGGTTTCAGTGTACGCAGACCGGTTTTCGGGCCCTGTTGATAGGGGTGCCAATCTTTCGGTACGGCGGCGGCGGCCTGATTGAAGTCCTCCCGGAGCAGCAACCGGGGATGGGCGGGGAACTCCTGTTCGTTGTCTTCCAGTTTGACACTGCGTATGATCCAGCCCGGGCATGGTTCAAAATGGCTGTAGAGGTACAACCGGCAGCTGGTGGCGCCTTCTGGTGCGCGCATGGTGCACACTGTGGGCGAGAATGCACCGTCCACTCCGGCGGCAAGCGGTACCTGAACCATTTTCTGAGACGGCAGGAAAAGCAGTTGCAGAAAAGCGCCGGAAACACTGCGGCCCGGCAGGGCAGCAGTTTCTACCGTTGCCCGATAGAAACGGCCCGGTTGCACGGGAAAATCCCGGAACATGCCGAATCCGTTCTGTTTGGAGTGGTCATCGAACACCACCTGACGGCGGCCTGCTTTTTCTTCAACCGATATTTGCGGCTGTTCCCGACCGGGGCCATCCAGAAAGAGTTTCCAGCCTGGTGGCAGGCCTTTGCCCGGAGGAGCTTCCTTGAACTGGTCGGAAAAGATCTCTCCACCGACTGCATTCCACAGCAGAATGCCGAATAACAACAAGGCCGCCATCCATTGCTTCATGCCTTTATTCCCTTCGGTTGGTTGATTTATGAAAACCATGGAACCATGATAATTTGGCACGAAGTGACGAATTGTCAAGTTCCGTCCTGTTTCAGCTGCAGATGAGGAGAACATATCTTTCAAAAAAAAGCCGGATATTTTTATTCTGCCGCCGGGATTCCGAGGTATTTCCGGATGACTGGGGCGGGAAAAGCATGGCGCAGGGTGGAAATTTGGGCTGTCGTGTGCTACTTTGTTGCAGACTTTTTCCACTGACCGGTACTGCCTGGAGCAGCTGCCGGTCTTAACTGAATAGCAGAGGCAGAATGATGAACAAGAACAGTCTCCGTTTTTTTGAAGAACTCATGCGTACCAGCAGTCCATCCGGCTATGAGATGGAGGCCGCGGCGGTGTTTCGCAAGGAGTTGACCGGATTCTGCGCAGAGGTCCGTACCGATGTGCTGGGCAATACGGTCGGCGTGCTGAATCCCGATGCCTCGATGCGGGTAATGCTGGCGGGGCATTATGACGAAATCGGTTTTCAGATCGTTTACATCTCCGATGAAGGGCTGCTGTACTTCCGGCCGAACGGAGGAATTGACAAACTCAATGTGCCGGCCTCGGAAGTGGATGTTCTGACGGAATCCGGAAAAGTGCCGGGGGTGATCGGCAAAAAGCCGATTCATCTGTTGAAGGCGTCTGAACGGGATACCCCGCCGGATCTTTCCGATTTGTGGATCGATATTGGCGCCTCTTCCCGCGAAGAAGCGGAAAAACTGGTTTCGGTCGGTGATCCAGTGGCGATGCGGGCGAATTTCCGTCTCATGGGCGGGCACCGGGTGATGTCCAAAGGACTGGATGACAAGGTCGGGGCATTTGTGGTTGCTGAAACGATGCGTGCTCTTTCCCGGCGGAAATTGAATGTCGCGGTCTATGGGGTGGGGACGGTTCAGGAGGAATTGGGGCTGCGCGGGGCCGGAGCGAGTGCTTTCGGCATCAATCCGCAGGTAGGATTTGGCATTGATGTCGGATTTGCCACAGACATCCCCGACATTCCGAAAAAACTGCTTGGCGATATCCGGCTGGGCGCCGGCCCCGAACTGAGCCGCAGTGCCGACAATAATCCGGTTCTGGGTGCCCATATGCGGGCAGTGGCGCGCCGGCATCGAATTGTCTGGCAGGAGACGGCCGCGCATCGGGCGTCCGGCGGCACCGATACCTGCGCGATTCAGCTGGCGCGCGCCGGGGTGGCGACGGCACTGGTCAGCATTCCGAACCGTTACATGCATTCTCCTGTGGAAATCTGTGATCTGCGGGACGTGGAGGGCGCGGTCCGTCTGCTGACCGAAACCATTGCTTCGTTCCGTGGGGATGAATCCTTTATTCCCGGGATTGACTGAAATCGCCGGCTATGACGCTGCCGCGTAGAATGATTCATATGGCTCTGGTGCCGCTGACCGTGCTGTCGTTCGGCATCGTCGGCTGTGCCGGGCCGGGCTCCACCGGTGGAACGCAGTCTGTTCCGGAGAATGCCCCGTCAGCGCCGGAACCGGCCGCGGCAAAGCCGGATGCAGATCTCTATGGACAGCTGGCGATGCTGGGATCCGCCATGGATCTTCTGCAACGTTCCTATGTGGATGCGGACCGGGCTACCGTCCAGCGGATGATGGCCGGAGCACTCAAGGGAATGATGCGGGAGCTGGATCCCTACAGCACGTACGAGCCGCCCCGGGAACCGCATACCCAGCCGGCACCTCCGGATGGACGGCAGCCGGTCGGTGTCGGGTTGAATCTGGTAAAGAACGAGCGTGACCCGCTGCTGGTGGTCGGGGTGACTGCCGGTTCTCCGGCTGCGGACGCCGGCCTGAGGGCAGGGGACCGGATTACCGCGATTGACCGCCGGGCGACGACGGATTTGACGTTTGAAGACTGTCGGGAGCTTCTGAGCGGAGTACCCGGATCCGGGGTGACGCTGCGAGTCGTTCGGGAGGGGGAGGAAAATGCCTTGGAGGTGCGGTTGATCCGCCGGAACTTCCCGGTTGTTTCGGATCCGGTTGTAGCACGTCGGCTGGAGGGGGACATCGGCTATGTGCGGATCGAATCGTTTCATAGCCGTACTGCGGCGGAGATGGAAAATGCGTTACGGAAGCTGCGCGAGGATGGCGGTTCCTTGAAAGGTCTGATTCTGGATTTGCGCAATAATCCCGGTGGGATGGTATCGGCGGCGGTGGCGCTCTGTTCTCATTTTCTGGAACCGGGCAAAGTCGTCTTTCTGGCGGAAGGGCGAACGGCGCGGGAGTCTTACCGTGCGGAGACCCGGGAGACGAAGATGCCGGAATGGAAGTTGCCGCTGGTGGTGCTGGTAAACCGTTACAGCGCGAGTGCCGCCGAAATCGTCGCGGGATGCCTGCAGGATTACCGCCGGGCGCAGATTGTCGGACAGACTACCTTTGGTAAGGGCTCTATTCAACGGCGACAGGTTTTGCCGAACGGCGGTGCGATGCGTTATACCATCGCCCGTTATCAGACGCCGTTGCGGCGGAGGATCGATGCGGCGGGTATCCGGCCGGATGTGGAAGTGCCGCTCTCCGACCGCCAGACATTTCTGCTGGCGCGGCAGTCGGCGCAGCACCCCGGTGAGATTCGCCCGGATACGCCCGGAGCGGTAGCGGATGTCCAGTTGGCAAAGGCGCTGGAAATGCTGCACGCTTTAACGGAAAAAACGGGTGGCTCGGAGTTAAAGACGACACCGTGATCTGCGTATTGGGCTTTTTCAAAATCTGCAAAAAAATAAAAGTGTTTCCGGTACGTTAACCAGAACAATTCAATGTTGTTGAAACGGATTGGCAAACGAGGGAAATATGGGGAAAATCGCGCCGGAGGAACGAAAAAAGTTTCTGTTGCTGCTGCTGTTGATTGTGGTGGCGATCGGTGTCTTTGGATACCGGTTGTGTTCCGGCAGTATGACCGACCGGACGCTGGAGACGGCTGCGCTCCGTTTTCTGGAGGCCGGTGATGCGGGTGATTTTGATCTCTGCCGGCAGTTGACCGGGCTGGACGGGCAGCGTTTTGCAGTATTCCGGGCCAACCGTTCATCGCTTGGAGCGTTGAAGAGCCGGACGCTGGTGTCTCGGAGCCCGTTACGTTTCAACCAGCGGACCGGATGGCTTTTCTTCTTTGACGGGAATTTTGAAAACGGTGTAGTACGCGAGGAGATTGCGGTGCTGACGGAGCCGGGCAAAGAGCCGGATGTGTATTCCGTGCGTTACGAATATGCCCGTCTGCCGCGGCCGGTGTCCCGGAGTCATTACAGCGGCTCCGGCTCCGCCGCCATCCGGGCGCAGGTGGAGCGGTGTGCGGAGGCGTATGACCGCCGGGAGTGGAAATATTTTGAAGCCATTGCCCGGCGGGAAACCGGAAATGAGCGCCGGGGGGCCGGACAAGGTCTGGAAAAATTCCGGAAACGGTTCGGGGATCCGGTGGCACGTTCGCTGATGCAGGAGACGCGTTATCAGGAGACTTTGCCGGGATGTCTGCACCTGGGCATTCTCCGGGTGACCAACCGGACTTCCTACAAGGTGAAAAACGTGACCTGGGTGGCGGAAGAATTCGTCTGGCTGGTGCTGAATCGCATGGATGATCAACCCCGCTGGGAGGTGTACGCTTTCGAGCCCGGGAAACCGCAACGGTTGACCCCGCCGCCGCCGAAGAAGAAAAAACGACCGGCAGAGAAAAATACCTGACCGGTAGTAGCCGCGCCGTTCAGGAGGGCAAGACGCGGAGGCGTCTTCCGGGCAGCGGGAAACGGATGAACACTGTAGTGCCGGAATCGGGACGGGAGTTCACACCGAATTCCGCGCCGTGTTCGCGGCAGACCCGTTCAATGATCATCATGCCGAGCCCATTGCCGTTGGCCTTGCTGGTTTTGAAGGGTTGAAAGAGGTTGCCGAGCTGTTCCGGCGTGATCCCTTTACCGCTGTCGGAAAATTCAATGACCAGCCATTCTGCCTCTTCCGGGTGGGCGGTGATATGCAGTTCACCTCCGGCGGGCATGGCTTGAAGTGCATTTTTGATGATGTTGAAGAAAGCTTGTTTGAGCTGCTTCGGATCGCCGTTGACGATGGGCAGGGGAGTAGGCCAGTCGCAGTTGGTACGAATGGATTTTGCCTCAAGTTCCTGATGCATGAAGCTGATGGTTTCCAGCACCAGTTGCCGAAGATCCACCGGTTCAAAATGAGGATTACCCGGACGGATGGCCGAGAGAAAGCCGGTGATGATGCCGTCCAGTCGCTCCACCTCGTGTTTGCAGTCCCGGATCATTTCGGCGGTTTCTTCAGGGGAGAGTGCCGCTTCGGGGGATTCTCCGGAGCGCTCCAGCAGCTGGAGATTCAGATAGAGGCTGTTCAGTGGATTGCCGATTTCGTGGGCGACACCGGCGGCGAGCATGGAGACGGTCTGGGCGGTCTGATGTTCCAGCGCCTCCATGGTTTTGCGGCGGTTTTCGGTCACATCGCGAAGAATGACGGTGGCCAGCGCGGCGTCTTCCGGATGGGGAACCAGATAGAACTGGACAAAGCGGTGGATGGGATAGGCAATTTCGATTTCCTGCCGGGCGATCCGGGCCCATTCCTCAGCATCCTGCTGCAGGATGCGCTTCCAGTCGACGCCGCGGAGCAGCTGGGAAAGACGCAGCTTTTCCAGGTCCTCCGGAAGCCCGAGCAATTCCCGGGCCGCTTTGTTGAAGTATCGGATGCGCAGATGCTGGTCGACAACCAGGATCCCTTCCTCCACTGCGTTGAAGACGGTTTCAAAAAAGCCGCGTTCCCGGGCCAGGCGGAGAATGTAGGCCTGGCGGCTGTTGGCATCGACGTCTTCGACGCGCTCAATAAAGCGGTCGAGAAAATTTTTTTTCACAGCCATTGCAAGGTTTGCCTTTTACCGATATATTGAAAACAGATCATATAGAAACTTGACAGGAAAAATTTGCCGTTATTTCGACGGAAATCAAGCGTGGAAAACACAGTTCCCCGTTTTTTTTCAACCCGGAAGGGAGAAATTGCATGAAATGGAGCAGAATGCCGTTGCTGATCCTGCTGGGAGGATGGCTGATCAGTGTGGCGGCGGTTGATTCGGGACTGGGGCCGATTCATTGGGAAGGCGATGACGCCTTGCCGGAAGTGGTGGATACTGGCCGGGTGGTTGCCGTCGAGGATGAAAAAATCACGCCGCCGCCGCCGGAATCGTTTGCTGCGCGGGTGGCCCGCCCCGGAGTGCGTTTTCTGTGGCGGCCTTCTCCGGATTTCAACCGGGTGACCGGCGGTGCGATGCTGGTGGATGCGGCGCTCAGCCCGGATGGGGGGACTGTCGTGCTGCTGGAGCGGGTAGGACGTAAAGGGGGGCCTTTCGGCAGCCGGATTGTGTTTTTCTGCCCGAAAGCGGAGCGGATCGTCAATGTCTGGTCGTATCCGGAGCGGCAGCTGTCCCGGTTATTTTTGCCTGATGACGGGGAGCGGCTTTTGGTGTTGCAGGAAGCGCAGCCGGAATTGAAGCAGTTGACGCGGCTGCTGTCTCTCTCGTTGCCGGACGGCGAGATTGTGGAACAGTCGGCAGAATGGGCGGAGGCCCCCGGAGATGGATTGTACCACGATGGACTCCTCTGGGTGAAGGATCGGGAAGGCGCTGGATTGCGGCGGTTTTCTGCCGGGGATCTGTCGGCGCCGGGACGGTATTTTACGCTGCGGGGGGACGGCGGATTGCTGGCGGCAGCGCCTGAGGGAGGGATTTTGTTTCATTTGAATACGGACGGAGTGGATGAATGGCGTCTGGCGAATGGCGAGTTGCAATGGGGGCGTCGCCGGGAATTGCCACCGGGATGGGACCCGACTTTTCTGGTTGCGCTCGGGGGAACGGACCTGGTGGCGGGGGAGGCCGGCGGCGATACCTGCTATTTCTTGAACGACGGTCAGCATAAACTTTCGGAACGCAGCGGCAACTGCGCTGCCTGGAATCCGAAAAAAGGACTGCTGTTTCTGAGCTTGGAGAAAAATGATGCGGTGGGGGTATTCCGCTTGCCGGAACGGTTTTCCGCGGAGTCTGTTGCGGAAACGAAACGGCTGGCTCCGCGGAATACAGGAGAAGTGCTGTGTCTTTTTGCCGTAGACGGGGCGGATTCTCCGGTCTGGGTGGTGGATCACCGGGGAAATATTTTTGCGCTGGAATTGAAGGGGCGGCGCTGGACCAAGACCATCCTTTATTCGTCTTCGGAAGAGTAGATATCGCTTCCGGTCCGGCAGGCGACGTCCGGCAGGGGGGCGCAGAAGCGCGAGAGACCGGCAATTAACGGGGCGTAAAAGCCGGTCAACTGCCGGCGTCATGGCTCTGGTGGGGACTATGGCGGCGTATTACCAAAGGGCGATGCCTGCCGCCAGACGCCGTTCAAATTCCGGATTGACAAATGCGCCGTCCCCCAGCACCGTCACCAGCGGGTTGAAGTCCTCGCCGCAGAAACCGAGCGGATGGTGCCGGATCCACCCTTCCGCAAATTCGTAGCGGCCGGAAAGCCGCCCGTAATGCCGCCCCCGGGCCACCATATCGTCAAGATAGGCGTTGTTGCCCTGGCTGAGATCCAGCCATTCCTGCTGACTGCGGTGACAGGAGAGCATCCGGCGTTTTTCCTCCAGATAGGCGCTGATGTCCACGAAGAGGCCGGGCAGAATCGGTCGCCGCAACTGGTCGGAGATGCTGTGCGGCATCGAGTGATAAACCGCCACTTCCGTATTGACCGCGGTCGCGGGAGGGGCGGTGCGGCAGTTGATCATGCCGCGACAGAAGGCGGCGCTGACCGCCAGACGTCCGGCATTGACGTGATCTTCCATATAATCGTAGGGTCCGTGGGTCAGGATAATTTCCGGATCGACTTCACGGATGATCGGAACCAGGCGGGAGAAAAGCTCCCGGCAGTAAAAGATTTCCAGATCATCACAGAGGCTTTCGTGGAAAACGGCTCCGGCGATTGCCGCGGCGTTGCGCGATTCTTCCCGGCGCATGCGGCTGATGGTGGCATAATCGTGGCAATGAGAGCCGAGGCTGCCGTTGGCGATGGTAAGATAATGAATTTCATACCCCGCGTCGCGCAGCGCGAGCAATGTGCCGGCCATCATGAATTCAATGTCATCCGGATGGCTGGCGATGGCGAAGGCGCGTTTCTTTTTCATCAGTGCATCTCCACGCCGCAGACGCCGAATCCGGGGCGGTAAAAGTTGAAAATTACATCATCATGTTCGGCGAGCAGCGACATCGGAACGGCGCTGTCCATGATCCGGTGGGCAATCATATAGGTGGTCAACCGCATCCCGAAGGGGTTGTCATGGTGGCCGGGATGCCAGATGGAGACCTGGTCGGCCTTCCACGTTTCCAGCGGGCCGACGGTGACCGCCGATCCGGGGACGTTCTGCACGGTTCCGCCGCCGGAGGTGCGGGCATTCTGAATCAGGGTGATGGGATGGAGTTCGACGACCCGGGCGCCGAGTTTCCGGTATTCCGCAGGAGAGGGGGGGCAGTCGCACCATTCGCCGGTGCGGCGGACGGGGTCGTTGAAAGCCCAGTGCTTGGTTTCGCCCTGGCCGCCCTGCATGATGAGGCAGCGGGCGTCGTCGAAGCTGCGGCTGTATGCTTCCGGATTTTCAGTTGGGAAATGCAGGTTTTCACGTGGCATGCGCAGCTCGGGACGGATGCGGTTGAAGCACAGTTCGAAGTCGGCCCGGGCGAAGCCGAGCGGAAACGTCTCGTCCGCCGCCCGGCCGTCGACGATCCATTCGTCCATACCCCAGAAATGCGCGTGGTGCAGTTTGATGCCGAGCTCATTGACGATCTGCGCCACCAGCGGCAGTTGTTCTGTAGGGCCGATCGGACCACAGATACCGGCGGGCGCTGTGGCGGTGGCACGCTGCCAGCTGCGGACATATTCCAGGGCTTCCGCACAATAGAATTCCTGCAGCGTGTCGAACAGCCGGATCCGGAAACCCGGTCGGGCCAGGCGTGGCAGATCCTCCACGGTGAGGGCTGCTGCTGCGTCCAGAATGGAACGGTCGAGTGTGGTGTAGTCCCACCAGTCCGGAGCGACTTTGGAGAGAGGTCTGGTCATGTTTTTTTCTCCTGTAAATTTGCCAATGAGGTATCATAATCGTATATTTTACTGGAAAATGGCGCCGAATTCCAAGCATTTTTTGATGGAAAGTGATACTTTTCCTGCAAAAACGGAGGGCTTCATGAAAATTCAATACGAAACGGTACTGGCCGGTCCGGGCCGATCGTTCGCCGCCTATGAGACAGTCGGTCCTGCGGTCGACTGCGAATATCATGTGCATCCGGAGTTGGAACTGGTGTATGTGGTTTCCGGCTACGGCAGCCGTTTCGTCAATGATTCAATCGCTCAGTTCGATGTGGGAACCCTCAATTTGATCGGAACGATGACACCGCATCATTTCCGTAGTTTTCCCGCCGACAGCCGGGGACCGGACTGGTCGCGGCTGCGGGTGATCCAGTTCCGGCCGGAGCTGTTTTCGGCGCTGTTCGAGTATTTTCCGGAGACGGCACAGATTGAGCGGCTGCTGGCGGAGAGCGGTTGCGGCTGGGAATTTCCCGGAGAGGGAGCGGCGAAGATCGGCGACCGGATGGCTGAGTTGATCATGGCACCGGGTGCCCGGCGACTGGTTCTCCTGCTGGAAATTCTGGAGGAGCTGAGTCGGATGGAACACTGCCGCCTTTCTGAAAAACGGCTGCCGGAGGCTGCCGGCGAGGACGGCAGCAGGATCAACCGGGCCCTGAGACTGATTCACAGCCGGGTGGATCGAGGAGAAACACCGTTGTTGACGGAGGTGGCGGCTGCGGCTGGATTATCGCCTTCAGCCTTCAGCCGGTATTTTGCGAGAACTGCTGGAAGGACATTCATGACCTACGTGATGGAACTTCGGGTCGGCAAGGCGGCGGGGATGTTGCTGCATACCCGCCGTCCGGTGGCGGAGATCTGTTTCGCGGCGGGGTTCGGGAATCTGTCGAATTTCAACCGGCATTTTCGGCGGCTGCGCGGAATTTCGCCGCGGGAATACCGGAAACACGGCATGACGGAAAACGCGTAAAGGGGCCCGAAAGGATGGCGTGAGAGGGATGAGCCCGGCGTATTTTCTCCTTTCTACAGAAAATTGGAAAAAATCTGTTTTTTTTTGAAAAATACTTGCTTTTCAAAAAGAAATCCCTTATAATTAAAACCAGGAAAAACGTTTCGCAAAAAAGACGTGCGGATGTTTTTCTGCCCGATTCGCTTCCTTTTTTTTTATTGCAGAAAGAAAGAAAGGGAGCGCAATGCCTGATAGGAAAAACGTTTCGCCTAATAACAATCAGGAGAAAGTAACGATGATTCGAACCTCTTTGATGGTGCTGGCCGGTATACTCTCCGGTCCCGCATTCGGAGCATCGCTGGTGATGCAGGACGACTTCGAAAAAGATCTCGCGGAAAATTGGAAAGGCATTGGCACCTACTGGCAGTCGGCCAGCATCGCCGCCTCCGGAGAACGGGCGGTACATCGGGTACTTTATCCCGGGACGAAGCCTTCGGAAAAACCGTATTTGCTGACCTCCGCCCGGCTGTTTCCGGTCCCGCAGGGGAAATTCGGCTTTTCGATTCAGTGTTCCGGCGGGGACCAGAGCGGGACGCCGGTCCGGCAGGCACTGGCGCTGGAATTTTACGATGCCGCCGGGAAACGGCTGCCTGCACCGGATGATGTCCGGGAATATCCGCTGGAAACGGACCGGTTCGGGTATCGCCGTACCGCTGCAGCGATTGCGGCTCCGACCGGTGCGGCACAGTTCCGGCCGGTGTTGCGCATTTATGTTTCCGGACCGATTGAAAAGACGGCCTTCATTCGCTTCGACGATCTGCAGATCGGTGATGTCGAACCGGTTCCGGTGACGCCGCCTAAAACCAATACCATCGATCTTGAAGCGGAAAAACTCGATACCACGTTTGACCATCAGGCCACCGGCTGGAAAAATATCGACGGCAAAATCTGGCGGCTGTCCACTGTGGCGAAAAATGGAAAATACGGTGTGGAATGTCTGGCTCCCGCTTCACTGCCCAACGGGCATTGCGAGACGCTTGAATCCCGGGTCGCATTGCCGGTCACCGGCGGTAAACCTTACCGTTTGTCCGGTTACATCCGCAGTACCGACAAGAGCTTATCTACACGTCTTGCGGTGGAGCTGTTATTCCGGGATGCGGCCGGAAAGGAACTGGGCCGTGCCGGTACCCGCCCGGAAGTGCCGCCGGTCGGGCGCTGGGTGGAAACCAGTGCGCTGATCGACGTCCCTGTCGGGGCAGTCAGTGCTGACGTTGCACTGCAGGTGGTGGCCACCCGTGCAGTGCAGGAGGCGTTCCGCAGCAGTTTTGATGCGATCGAACTTCTGCCGTGGCAGGATGCGAAAAAGCTGGCCGACCGGACGGGGACGCCTCCTGCACCGCTGCAACTGGATGACCCGGACTCCGGCAAGACTACCTCCGGTAACCTCGGTATTGGCAAGTTTTATCGTGCCGACCGCGCGCCGCAGCTGGAATATGCCGACCGGTATCCCGGCCGCTGGACGCTCGGATCCAAACTGACTGACGGATTGCGGGAAAAAGGCGTTGATTTTAAGAAAGGCTCCTATGTCGGCTGGAAAGGAGTGGAACCGGTCTCCGTAGTTGTCGATCTCGGGCGGAAGCAGACACTGGAAGAAGTGTTGATTTCCGGTTTTGAAGAGGACGAGTCGCATTTCCTTCGCCCCGATGCTTTCCGCGTTTCGCTCCGCGATACGGAGGACGGGGAATGGCGGCCATGGGGCGAATGGCGTGCTGACGCCGGAGCTCCCCGCAAAAACGGCGCATATGAATTGAAACTGGCGGCTGCTCCCGCCACAGGCCGTTACGTCCGGCTCACCTTCACTCCCGACCAGTCCCGGAAGGCCGGATTTCTGATGCTGGATGAAATTCAGCTCGACGGCAAGATCAAAAATACCTGGAAATATGTGCCATCAAAGGGAGCTTATCACGGTGCCTTTCCCCCCTCCTATGGCTTCAAGGAGCCGCTGCGCGGAGGCCGCAAATTGCCGATGTCGCTTCAAACTTATGAAAAACTGGTCGGAAAAAAAGTGGCCATGGTACTCTGGTATCAGGGAATGAGTCCGGAGCGCAGCTTTTCGGAATTGCAGTCGTTGCGGCTGCATGATCTTGCGGAAAACCATTATGGACAGCGTTTCATGTCGCTCGGCTGGTTGCCGCCGGCGTCGGTGTCGCTGGAGGATATTCTCTCCGGTAAACTGGATGACTATTTCTATGAATATTTTTCCGACAGCATTGACGAGGCCAAGACGCTCGGGGACAAGACGCCGATCTGGTTCCGGCCGATGAACGAATTCAATGCCGGCTGGGTCAACTGGGGACTGGATCCGGATCGTTTCCGTCCCGCCTGGCGGAGACTTTACAACATCGCCGAACAGGTTGGTGCCGCAGACCGGCACGTCTTCGTCTGGTCCCCCAATCACCGCAGTTATCCTGATGTGCCGTGGAACAAGATGGAACGCTACTATCCCGGCGATCAATATGTGGACTGGGTGGGGCTCTCCTGCTACGCTCCGTCGGCCCGTTATGCCGAGAATGACGCTGCCCGCTATCCTTTCGGACGGGTGAAGGAAGTCAATGAAAAATACGGCTCCTATAAACCGATGATGATTGCCGAAGGCGGTTATGATTCCCCGGACAAGACCGATCGGGTGCGCTGGGTGCGGGAATGGTTCGAATTTCAGAAGCGTTTCCCGAATTTCAAGGCGATGATCTGGGAAAATCACAATACACGGGTCATTCAGGATGATGCCGCCGCACTGGAATTGTACCGCCGGGAAGTGGCGGATCCCTACTGGATCAGTGAAACCTATCTGGGAGAAGAGGTGGACAAATGAAGCAGTTGATTATGGTCGCGTTCATGCTGGCGGCATCCTGGAATGCCGCTTACGGTGCGGGATATGGGAAATTCACCTTCCCGTCGCCGGAGGAACAGCAGGAATTTTTCCAGACGTTTCGGGAAAAGACCATCGGTGTCGGCGCCGGACCACAGGAAACGGTCGATCCGGCCATGACGTTCGACACCGAAGAAAAAATGGACGGCTATACCCGTTACCGGGTTTCCTACAACGTTGACCGGGATGAGCGGATTACCGCCTGGCTGCTGGTGCCCGATCATGAACCGGGAGAAAAATTGCCGCTGGTGTTTTGCCCGCATCCCACCTGGCGCGAAGGCAAGGACTGCATGATCAACAAGTGGCAGACTCCGGCGAAGGACGCTGCCGAACAGCAGATCCGGGACAATCGCGCCAATGCACTGGAACTGGTGCAGCGCGGCTTCATCTGTTTCGTGCCCGATCGCGGCGGCTACGGGGAGCGCGCGCCTTTGCCGGATGATCCGGATAAGTTCAAAAACATGTACGCCTATCAGGCGGAATTAAAGAAACGTTATTCCGGTTGGCATCATACTTTCGGCAAAGTCCCCTGGGATCTCAGCCGGGCGCTGGATGCGCTGCTCAAGCTCGATTATGTCGATGGAGCCAACGTCGGTACCATCGGACATTCGCTTGGCGGGTGGGATTCGCTGTACTTCTGGGGAAGCGATCCCCGGGTCAAGGCCGCGGTCGTCAATTCCGGTGGCGCGCACTGGATGATCAAGGAGGCGTGGATGAAACAGCCGTGGCGGCTCAAATTTGCCGCTGGAGAACAGCCGAATTTCAAACCGAATACCGATGCTTCGGCGCAGATTTACATCATGATGGGGGCCCCCAGACCGCTGCTTTACATACGTGCCATCAAGGACATCGGTACGGATTACACCTCCACGCCGATGGAAAATCTGCGTATGATCCGGGAATATTACGCGTCTTTCGGCAAGAATCCATGGCAGATCAACGGGAAAAATCAGTTTGCCGCCTTTTTCCATGACGAAGGGCATGATTTTCCGATTTTCGCCCGGGAGCTGGCCTACCGTTGGCTGGAAACACAACTGAAACCGCAGAAGAACGGGCAATAACCGGAAAGGACGACCATCATGACCGCCAAAGAGATCATTCTGGCCAACGTGAATCATGAGCGGCCGCCGCGTCCCGGTGTCACCTTCACCCGGGGGCGCCATCAGGATATGGTGCTCAGCGAAATGGACTGCTTTCGCGGCTACCAACGGAAACGGTGGGTGGCGGGTAAACGGGAGTATTACGACGACTTCTGGGGAAATCTGTGGGTTCGGATGGTGGACGGCTGCCAGGGGGGCGAGGTGGAGAAACCCGCATTGCCGGACTGGTCCATGCTGTCGGATTTCCGGTTGCCGGAACTGGATTTTGACGCCAACGTCGCCAAGCTGAAGGCGGATTTCGCCCGGGAACCGGAGAAATTCCATATGGCGTCGCATCATGACTGGGTTTTCGGCACCGCCCGATATCTGCGCAAGCTGGAAAACTATCTGATGGATATGGCGCTCTATCCTGACGAGGTCCATGAGCTCAATCGGAAGCTGCGGCCTTTTTTCGAGCAGCTGATTGCCATTGCCGCGGCCGCGGGGGCAGATGGTTATATGTTGCACGAAGACATGGGGACGCAAACCGGGCTGCTGTTTTCTCCGGCGATGTGGGATGAGTTCTTCAAAGAACTTTACGCGGACCTTTTCGGTATGATGCATGCCGCCGGTCTGAAGGTCTTTATGCACTCCTGCGGACAGAATTCCGAGGTGGTGGAGCGGTTGCTTGCTGCCGGGGTGGACTGTTTTCAATTTGACCAGCCGACGGTTTATGATCCGGCTTTTCTCCGACCGCTGCTGGACCGGTACCGGGCCGCGCTCTGGTGTCCGATTGACATTCAGAAGATTCTGCCCACCAACGATCCGGAACGGATTGCCGCCGGGGTGGCAGAAATGTTCCGCTATTATGAAGGCTGTCTGATTTTCAAAAATTATGGCGATCTGCATGGGATCGGCGTGACTGTCGAGTCCGACAATTACGCTTACGGGCGGATCATGGCCGGGTGTGATTTTACGCGGGGATAAATCATGAGCACGTTAACAGGACGGGAACGGATCGGAAGACAGCTCCGGCACCAGCCGGTGGATCGAATCGGCTTGACTGAGCACTTCTGGAATTCGACGGTGAACCGCTGGGTGGCGGAAGGACACCTGCCGGAGGGAGTGTCGCCGGCGGAACATTTCGACCTGGATCTGGAGTGCTGCTGGCCGTTTCTTTACAAAATTGATCCCGGTTTCGAAGACCAGATCGTCGCGGAGGACGAAGATACCGTAACGCTGCTGGACGGTAACGGCGCTACACTGCGCCGTTACAAAGGACATGATACGACACCGGAACATATCGGCTTTTCGGTGACGGATCGGAAAGACTGGGAAGAGAAGGCAAAACCGTTCTTCACCTCCTCCCGGGATCGGATCCGATTCGACCGGTATCGTGAGGTGCGCACACGCTGTGCCCAGCGGCAGCGTTTCTTCTGCTGGGAAGGGGTGGGACCGTTTGAGATGATGCATCCGTTTTGCGGCCATGAAAATCTGCTGCTCGGCATGGGGCTGGATCCGGACTGGGTACGGGAGATGGCGGAGCATCTGACCGACATGCAGCTGGCGTTGTGGGACACGTTGTTTGCGGAGGAGGGGCTGCCGGACGGCATCTGGATCTACGACGATCTGGCGTTCAAGGGGCGGCCGTTCATGTCGCCGGAGATGTTCCGGGAGATGTTGGGACCGTCTCTGAAGAAAATGGTTGATTATGCCCACGGGCGGTCGCTGCCGGTGATTTTGCACTCCTGCGGGTTTGTGGAGCCGCTGCTGCCGGATCTGGTGGCGACGGGGATCGACTGTCTGGAGGCGATGGAGGTGAAGGCCGGCATGGATCTGCTGCGTATTCATCGGAATTATGGGGCGGACATTGCGTTGATGGGCGGGCTGGATGTACGTCCGGTGGCTTCAAACGACCGGGAGGGGATTGTCCGGGAACTGGAGTCGAAGATTCCGGAAGTGCGACGGGGGAACGGATTTATTTTTCATAGTGATCATTCCATTCCGGAATCGGCAGATTATGAAAGTTTTGTTTTCTTTCTGGAAAAAGGCAGGGAATTGGGAACTTATTAAATCTTGAGAATGCGGAAAGCAGGAGGTACGGGATGAAGAAAGGATTTACGCTGATCGAACTTCTGGTGGTGATTGCGATCATCGCGATTCTGGCGTCGATGCTGCTGCCGAGCCTGAACAAGGCGCGTGAGACGGCGAGGCGGGCGAGCTGCACGTCGAATCTGAAGCAATGCGGGATGGCGTTGCTGATGTATTCGGAAG
>CALXOD010000005.1 GCA_944389925.1 uncultured Victivallaceae bacterium
ACGCCCGGAGCGACGGCGCCCCTGCTCGGCGGAATGCGGGAGCCGGAATGCGCCACTGATGATGCGTCCGGAGAAGTTCTCGGTGCGGCCGTTGACCGACTGTTTGCCGCGGGTGCCCTGGACGTGCGGCTGCTGCCGGAATTCATGAAAAAACAACGTCCCGCATACCGGCTCTCCCTGACCTGTCGGGCCGCCGATCGCGATGTTGTTGTGCAAACCCTGTTCCGGGAAACCACCACGTTCGGCGTCCGGGAATATCCGGTACGGCGACATTGTCTGGAACGCGCCTTTCAAACGGTTTCGACGCCTTACGGCCCCATCCGAATCAAAATCGGCGTGTGGCAGGGCTGTGAAGTCAGCCGGACACCGGAATTTGAAGACTGCCGGGCTGCAGCGGAACGTTGTTCCATCCCTGTGCGCCGGGTGCTGGAGGCGGCAGTGGCTGCAGCAGTAAGCGCTGCACCGTTTTCCGGAAAACAGGAAAAAAAGGAAAGTTTCCCGGTTGCATAATATCGGAGAACGCGATATATTCCGCACCGGTTCGGCTCCACCGCGACCGACCCCAATTCATCAAAACACTGAAAGGTGATAGCAGATTCATGGTTACGATCAAAACCTCCATGGGAGACATCCGTCTGGAACTCTTTGAAAAAGAAGCACCGGAAACCGTCCGTAATTTTCTTTCCTACGTCGACGACGGCCATTATCGGAATACCCTCTTTCACCGGGTCATCGACGGCTTCATGATCCAGGGCGGCGGGTTCGATACGGAGTTCCGCCAGAAACCGACCCGGGCACCGATCAAAAATGAGGCGACCAACCAGATTTCCAATGAGACCGGTACCATCGCCATGGCCCGGACCAGTGTCGTGGACAGCGCCACCAGCCAGTTTTTCATTAATGTTGCCGACAACCGTTTTCTGGATTTCAAGGCGCCAACGCCCCAGCATTACGGCTACTGTGTCTTCGGCAAGGTCGTCGATGGAATGGATGTCGTAGATCGTATCCGCCAGGTCAAAACCGGCCGTCGCGGAATGCATCAGGATGTTCCGGTGGAAAACGTGGTCATTCTCGACATTGTACGCGACTGAAATCTCGTAATGACGGAGAAAGGCGGGAAAACCGATTCCGGCTTTTCCCGTTTTTTTCTGTCCATCCCGACTTTTCCTGTTATCCACTTTGATTGAACCGGGGCCGAAATAAGTTATCGTTCCATAGAACAGGAGCGAAAAAAACATTCAAAAACGCATCACATTCATTTTGGGAGGATTGATAATGAAATTCCGGCTGATTGGCCTTTTTCTGCCATTGCTCTCCGGTCTTCTGTCCGTGTCCGCGGCGGAGCTGGATTTTGAGTTCAACAGCAGCTTTGATCAGAGTCAGCAACAGGCGGCAGGTTACGCACCGGATCAAATCCAGAAGGACGAAAAGCTGCCGCTGCTGGCCATTGCCCATCCGATGTGGGGAGACCGTTTTGCCGCACGCAGACTCGGCTACTATGAGGAAGGTGAAAAGCGCCGCTGGCTGATCGTCTGCCCGCAGCTGCACGGTCGTAACACCCCCGGCCAGATTTCCTGCTCGGCGCTGGAGGCCCAACATGATATGATCGACGCCATCAACTGGATGAAAGCGCATTATCCTGTGGACGAGTCCAGGATTTACGTCGCCGGCCGTTCCATGGGCGGCGGTCTGACGCAGATGATGCTGGCGAAATATCCCGATCTTTTCGCCGCCGGAGTGGCGGGACAGGGAATTTCCGACTACACAGAATTGCGCAGCCTGCATACCGGCGTTGCCGCCAAAGTTCAAGAGGAACTCGGGCCGCGTCCCGCCAATGAATTTGAATATCGTCGGCGCTCCGCAACCAGTTACGCCCCCAACTTCCGTTATGTTCCCCTGATCCTCTGGCACGGGACCAACGATCACGTCGTTCCTCCGGAGCAATCCCTCATGCTGGAACAGGCAATCCGCCGCTACTATCCCCAACAGGAAGGAGTGCACTGGAAAATGGCAGCCTCCCATCATGAAATGAATTTCGACGCAGCCTGGATCTGCGATCAGCTGGCTCCTTATGAAAATATCGGGGCGGCGTTCATGAAAACTCCGCGACGCTTTTTTCCCTCGCTGCATCTCATTACCGACGAAGCGAAATCCTTCTTCTATTTTCACCTGACGCCGGCGGGAGAAAACGTCTTGGGCGAAATTCAGGCTGACCTGGAAGGAGATGTCCTGACTGTCCGCGCTGATAACCTGTCGCTGGTTCAGATCGACTGTGACAAGCTCAGTCCCCAGCTGCCGGTGCGAACCATCCGTTTCAGCTCGCGTGCGCCGGAAGACGCCGAACTGGTCATCCGGCGCGGAAAAGAGGAGCTGCTTCGCCGACGGGCACCTACGGAAGTAGAGCTTTCCGGACTCTCCGGCCAGCGAAACGGGGAAAAACACTAAAAAAATACAATTCCATCTGAAATGAACTGGAAATCCGGGATATTCCGATTATTAGTATGTGGAAGGGGAAACCCCGATCAAACCAGAAGCTAACAACTGACGGGAAAATATAATGGCATTTGCGCAGACTGGAACCGCTCCGGCAATTTTGACCGACCGCGGGCGGTTTCTGATCAAAATCGCGGAAAACGATGAAGAAGTGGCCCGGGCACAACGCTTGCGTTACGAAGTTTTTCGAGCGGAACAGGGGCGGCTGCATTCCGCGGATGCCCACTGTCTGGACCAGGATGAATACGACGAGCAATTCATGCACTTGCTGGTACTGGACCGGGAAAGTGGAAAACTCGCAGGAACTTACCGCATGCAGTCCGGGAAAGCGGCTCTCGCTGGTTTAGGGTTCTATTCCGAACGGGAATATGATATTCCTAATCTGCATGACATTGCGGATTGCACATTCGAAGTAGGCCGGTCCTGTGTTGCTTCGGACTACCGGACGGGGGCAGTCATTTCTCTGCTCTGGGCAGGGATTGCGGAAATGCGGCGACGCTGGAACTTCCGTTACTTGATCGGCTGTGCCAGCCTGGAGGACACTTCCCCGGAACTGGGGTGGGGCATGTTTGAATATTTCCGGAGCGAAGGCTGTTTTTCCAAGCAGCTGTTCGGTCGGGCACTGCCGGCCTACCGGCTGCCGGAACCGACTGCGGCGCTTCCTCCGGACCCTAAAACTCTTCAGCGACATTTCCCCCCTCTGCTCAAGGGATACATGCGTCTGGGCGCGAAAATCGCCGGAGAGCCGGTGCTGGACCGGGATTTCGGATCGATTGACTTTCTGGTATTATTCGACCTTGAGGAAATATCGGAGCGCTATGCCCGGCATTTTGACGTTTGAGTATGAGCTGTTTTTTCAGGGAGAACTGTGAGATTTCTTCGTAAAATTTTCCGGTTGTTTCTGATTGGATGCTGGTTTCCGGTGCTGGCGGTTCCGGCATTGCCGGGGCTGTTTCGCGGTCGTACCGGAATCCGGACCAATGCCAGAATCACCCGGCTGTGGGCCGCCGGCATCGCCCGGATTCTGGGACTTCGCATTACGGTCGACGGCGATCCTGAGGCATTTGCGGGCGGCCTGATTGTTTCCAATCATACCGGCTACGTCGATATTCTGGCGGAAGCGGCGATTTTTCCGATCCGATTTGCTCCCAAGGTGGAGATCCGGTCATGGCCGCTTCTGGGCTGGTATGTTGCGCTCAGTCGTCCCATCTGGATTGACCGGAGGTCGCGCGCCAAGTCAGCGGCAGTCGCGCGGGAGCTGGAGCAGACGCTGCGGGATAAAATTTCCACACTGGTCTATCCGGAAGGGACCAGTACCGACGGAGAACACGGTCTGTTACCGTTCAAATCCACCCCGTTTGAGGCTGCATGCCGGGTTGGAGAACCGATTCTGCCGGTGCTGATTCAGTACCAGCGGCCTGCCGACGGCTATCCGATCGCCTGGTATGGAGACATGACGATGCCGCCGCATGTGTGGCATCTGCTGGGGCAGCCGGAAATCAGGGCTACACTGAAAATTCTGCCGCAGATAGTACCGGCCCCCGGCGAAGACCGCAAAGCCCTGGCGGAACGCGTTCACGCACTGATGGACGCTGAATATCGGAGGATGACATGAAACAACCTGCTTTTGTCGGGAATTTTCTGGCGGCATGGGATCTATTGCTGGACATTCCCATCCCAACCGCCTGGAAGCGATACGAAACGGATCGACCTGATCCACAGCTGACTTTGCTGGCAATCCCGGTAATCGGAGCGCTGTCAGCAGTAGTAATTCTAGTGCTGGGAGTGGCGTATGGAGGGATCTTCACCCGCAATGGAGCGGCGCTGTTGTTTGCGCTTTCCGCTACTCTTTTTCTGGACGCCCGCGATTCCGGACGGGGCCTCGGGCTGCTGTTGACACTGCTGACACTGGCCGGGCGCAAGGTGCCTCTGCTGCCGGCCCTGCCGCAGCTGCGGCCATCCGGCCTGAGCGGGATTTCCGGGGCCGTTCCGATGGCAGCGATGGTACTGTTGGAAATGTTCAAACTTGGCGCATTTTTTCTGTTATACCGGCATGGAGCGGGATGCTGGCTGGCGGGAGTTCTGATTTTATCCTTCACTATCCAGGGCTTTCTGATGGGACTGCCTGATCTCGATACGGGTCACCCTTTCCTGGAAATTTCCGGAGTGGAGCAGAGCCGGATATGGCTTTCAGGTATCTTTCTGATGTTGTTCGTGGCACTGAAACTGCCGCTGGCTGCCATTGTGGGGACCGGATGCGCCGTCGTATTCGCATGGACGGTGCGCAATGCCGTGGAGAAAATCTACGGTGGAATTTCCGCGGAAATGATCACCCTGGCCGGAGCCGCGGCGGAAGTGGGACTGCTGCTGATCGGCTTTCTTTTTGCGGCCTGACGCCACGGCAGCAAGGAAGCCGCCGCAAAAAAACACGGGGGAAAGCCGGGAAAATCGCTTTCCGGAATTGCAAAAACACCGGCAGGCGGTACATTACCGAAGTGAGACTCTCAATCTTTTTTTTCAGAATGGATTTCCGGGCATGAAACTTTGGTTGACAGGAATAGCGGCGGCGTTGCTTCTGCTCGCCGGCGGTTGCGGAAAACCGCGGGACGTGAGCGAGCTTTTGAACGGAGCAATGCGCGAAGCTGCCGCCGGCAATCTGGAGGAGGCAACCCGTCTGGCGGAAAAAGCGGCGGATCAGGCACCGGATCGGCTGGATGCCCTGCTGCTGCAGGCTATCCTGTTGGAAAAACAGGGCCAGTTTGAAGCTGCCCTTCAGGCTGCTGTCCGCGCGGCGGAAGAACATCCGGATGATTTTGTTGCACAATACACCCTCGGGCGACTTTACGCTGCCGACCGTAATCACGCCCATGAAGCGCTGGTGGCGTTGGGCAAAGCCGCCAATCTGCGTCCGGGAGACCGCAATACCCTGATTCTGCTCTGCAACGTCCATATGACACTGGATCCGGCGCAGGCCGGGAAATATTTGCTTTCGCTGGCGCGGGATCGAGCGCTGTTCAATTCCGCGCCTTACCAGAATCAGCTGGGACTTTCTCAGTTACGCAACCGGAACTACCAGGCCGCGGGCCAGGCGTTTCTGAAAGCTTGTCGCCAAGCTCCCGACGAAGCGACTTACCTGTTGAATCTGGCCACCTGCATGGACCGCTATCTGGGCAAAAGTCGCGTGGCGGTTCCCCTCTATCAGCGCTATCTGGACCTTGCCCCGGCAACGCCGGAGTCGGCGGACACACGCCGTACGGTATCCGCCCGACTGCGTACCATTCGCGACCGTTGACGGGAGTACGCCATGGGCAGAAGCATCCCGGACGAGGTGATCGAAGAGATCCGGCTCCGGAGCGACATCGTCGAAGTGATCGGCAGCTATATTCCGCTCAAACGGGCGGGGGGAAATTCGTGGAAAGCCTGTTGCCCGTTTCACCAGGAAAAAACCCCCTCCTTTCATGTCCGCGGCGATAAACAGGTTTTTCACTGCTTCGGCTGCGGCAAAGGCGGCGACGTATTCCGTTTTGTCATGGAACGCGAGAACGTCCCCTTTCCGGAAGCTGCCCATCTCCTGGCTTCACGTTGCGGCGTGGTCATTCCAGAGCAGACGACAGCGAACGGCAGCCGGGAACAGGGGCGCGCCGCCGCCAATGTCCGGGACCGCCTGTATCAGCTGCAGGAGGAATTCGCCCGTTTTTTCGAAAACAATTTGAAAAAACATCCTGACTGGCCCGCCTCCCGTTATCTGGCCACCCGCGCCCTGCCCCCGGATATCATTACCCGTTTCCGCCTTGGTGCCGCGCCGGATGCCTGGGACGGATGTCTGCGTTATGGCCGGGCACTGGGATTTTCCGATGAGGAAATGCTGACCGGCGGGATCATCCGGCGTTCAGACACAGGAGGGCGGCTCTACGACCATTTCCGCGGCCGGTTGACATTCGCGATCTGGAACGAGCAGGGCAAAGTAGTCGGGTTCAGCGCCCGCTCTCTGGAAGCGCACCCTCAGACTGCCAAATACGTTAATACCGCGGAAACCCCGATTTTCAAGAAAAGCCAGCTGCTCTATGCCCTCCCCTTCGCCCGAAAAGCGATGCAGGATACCCGGGAAGCCATTCTCTGCGAAGGCCAGCTCGACACCATCGCCCTGCACCGGGCGGGACTGGCACAGGCCGTCGCGCCACAGGGAACCGGGTTCACCGTGGAGCAGGCACGAATTTTGCGTCGCTATGTGGACCGGGTACAACTCGCTTTCGACGCCGACCAGGCTGGGCAGAAAGCTATCCGCAGCGCATTGGAATTACTGCTGCCGCTGGAATTTGAAATCGGTGTTATCCGGATTCCGGGCGGCAAGGATCCCGATGAACTGTTCCGGAGCGGCGGTGCGGAAGCGGTGACGGCAGCTGCCGGAGCCGCCCGCCCCTGGACCGTACATCTGGCGGAAAGCTGCGCAACACGATACGATCTCACCCATACCGCCGATCGCGGCCGTGCCGTGGGAGAATTCATCGACCTGCTGGGCCTGGTGGAAAATCCGGTGCTGCGGGAATTGTACGCCCGGGACAGCGCCGCTCTCTTAAACGTGAGTGAAAACGCCATTCTCGGAGAACTGAATCGGCGCCGCAAACTCCGGACCCGCCGTTTTGCCGGGAGCGGCATGCCGCAGCAAACCACCGCGCCCGCGATTTCCCCGACAACCTCAAGTGCGGCCACGGATCGGGAACAAGCTGAATTGACGCTGCTGGAATTATCTCTTGGATTCGAACGCGCCGCCCGACAACTGGCGGAACAGTTGCCGCCGGAATGGCTGGGAAATACCCCTGCAGCACGGGCACTCAACCGGGTCTTGGCAGATACCATGAATGGCGAACACGCTCATGCCGCGGCGGCAGTAGCAGCCATGCTGGCGGAGGAACCGATGCCGGCCATCAGCCGGATTCTGGCCTCGGAATGCTCTTTTTCCGAGAAAAATCTGGATAAGGCGTTAAAAGATTGCCTTGCCGTGCTGCGCGCACGTGGCGCAGCACGCAACCGCAAACGGATTATTGAAGAGCTGCGCCATGCCACCGATCCGCAGGAAAAACTGCGATTGCTCGCGCTGCTGGCGCAAAAACCGGAATGACGCGAATGGGATCCCCCCCCGTTTCTGTTTTCAGAGTCTGCATTTTTCAGGAAAGAACGCGCTTTTTTCAAATTGACAGAAGCGTGGAAGTGAGCTATAGTATGGAGAAAGCGATTGTTTTTTGCCGGCTTAGCTCAGTTGGTAGAGCAGTTGATTTGTAATCATCAGGTCGCCGGTTCAAGTCCGGCAGCCGGCTCCAGCAGAATCCCGCCCTCCAGGAACCAGAAACCATGTACAACGCCGTCATTTGCCGTTACCACGAAATCGCCATCAAAGGCAATAACCGCCGTGAATTTGAAAAACAACTGATGGGCAATATGCGTCACCAGCTCCGCGGCCAGGTGGATTGCAAAGTTCGTCAGGTTCGCGGTCGCATCTGGATCGAACATCCCGACCGGAACGCGTTCTTCTCCGAAACGGAACTGGCCGCCGTCCGTGAAATTCTCCCGCGGGTATTCGGCCTCGAATCCTTTTCCCCCGCCCGTCTGGTCCCCCCCGACATGGATGCCATCCGGGATGCCGTCGCCCAAATGGCCCCACCGGTATTCGCCACGTGGTTCACCCGGCAGCAGGCGGTCTCCTTCCGTATCCGGGCCCGTCGCAGCAATAAAGAATTTCCACTTTGCTCCAAGGAAATTGAAATCGATCTCGCCGCCGTCGTCGCGCGCGGTATCGAAAACGACCGGCTGACCGTCGATCTGGATCATGCCGACATCACCATCGGCTGCGAAGTGCGGCATGAATTCGCCGCCATCTTTCTGGAAACCTTCCGGGCCCCCGGCGGCCTGCCGGTCGGCTGCAACGGCCGGGTGCTGGGGCTGCTTTCCGGCGGCATCGACTCGCCGGTGGCCGCCTACCTTGCCATGAAACGCGGCTGTTTCGTGGATTTCATCACCTTTCACAGTGCCCCCTATACGCCGCCGGAAAGTGTGGATAAAGTCAAACGCCTCGCGGAAAAACTCAACGCTTATCAAACAGCCGGCACCCTTTACATCTGTAATCTTGCCCCACTGCAAAAACAGATTCGCGATCTATGTGCCGAGCGTAACCGCACCGTTCTCTACCGCCGCGCCATGTTGCGTATCGCGGAAAAAACCGCGCGCAAACACCACTGCGGTGCCCTTCTCACCGGAGAGGCCGTCGGTCAGGTCGCTTCGCAAACCTTGCCCAATATGGACACGATCAACGCCGCAGTCGATATGCTCGTACTGCGCCCGCTCTGCGGTGCCGACAAGGCGGATTCCATCCGGATCGCTGAAACCATCGAAACATATCCGGTTTCCATTATTCATGCGCCGGACAGTTGTACGGTTTTCGCCCCCGCCTCCCCGGCAACCGCGGTTCCCCGGCACATCGCCGAAGCTGAAGAAGCCAAAATTCCTGATTATGAAACATTGCTTGACACCATCGCGGAAAATGCGGAAGTTTTCCCGGCAGCCACGCCCCGATGAGTCTTTCTGGAGTCATTGTCGTTACTGAACATAACATTTGAAGCGCCAACTGTAAGCCACCGCCGGAGAAACGATCAGATGATCGACAAATTCCACTCCGGCGGCGGTCAGCGCCTCCCGGACCTGCCGGGTAAATGCCTCATCTTCCCCGGACGGTTCGCAGATGCCGCTCGGATGGTTGTGCGCCATCACTACCGCCGTAGCCTTCAACTCCAACGCCCGCTGCAAAATCTCCCGGGGATACACAATGGCGCGATCCACCGTGCCCGGCAGCGAATAAAACCCCAGCGGCACCTTTCTTTTATTCAGAAAAATCACCAGCAAAGTTTCCCGACCATTCCCACCGATTTTCATGCGGACGAAATCAGCAATCCGCCGGGGATCCACCAACGCAGCGTCCGGATCCGGAGTTTTCATTTTCTGCGCAAGATAATGAATACAGATCGCCTTGTTCAATAAAATCAGCGCGGCCGCATTTTCACCGATTCCCGGCACCCTGCCCAGTTCGTACTCCGTCGCATCAAAAACCGCGTCGAAAGAACCGAATTCCTGTAACAACGCTTTTGCCAGCGGCTTGACGTCACGTCGGGGAATTGCATAGGTCAGCAGCAGCTCCAATGCTTCATGATCATGCAGCGCCCCGAGCCCGTTGTCCAGAAAACGGCGTCTGAGCCGTCCCCGATGCCCGGCATTGGAGGAAGCGTCCGTCATCGTGCCTCATCCTCTGCTGAAATAACTGAATACTTCAAAGTGAGCTGTCCGTGCAAATTGATTAATCAGCCCGACACGAATCAGCCGCCAACCACGCCGGGTCAGCCGCCCCGCATCCCGCACCCAGGTCGCGGGATGACAGGAAACATAAGCCAGATGCTCCATCTTCCCGTCGTTCAATGCTTTCAGCAGAACTGGCGATAATCCGGTCCGCGGCGGATCGACCACTGCCAGCGTGCGCTTGCCGGCTGCCGGCGCCACCTCCGTCAGCAACACGGCCGCATCCCCGGCCCGGAAATCAGCATCCGGGCGCCCCAGCTGCTTCAGATTATACCGGGCGGCAGCCACCGCTTCCGCAGCCAGCTCCACTCCCGTCACCGCCGGCACCCCACAGGCCGCCGCCACCGCAGAAAACAATCCGACACCACAATATAAATCCAGCACCCGCTCCGGCCGCACCTGATCAATAAGTCGGCGCATTTCTGAAATCAGCGCCTCCGTGCCCCCGGCATTCACCTGAAAAAATCCGTCCCATGGCACAGACAGAGTTCCCACCGAAGTATCTTCACGCAACCAGGTAGCGTTCCGCGGCGCCTGATTCCGCCAGAATTTCACACCGTCCCGAATCGTGTGGCGAAACGTCAAACTCATGCGATGGTGCACCGAGTGCCGAAAACCGGGATCCGCCAGACACCGCCGCAGCTCCGCATTGATTTCGTCCCGCACCAGCGGACACGTTTCGATCGGCGTCACCGACTGTTGATCGGCTCCAATATAACCGATCCGGGTTTCACCGCCCTCTTTATGGACGTGCAGTACCAGTTTGTTGCGATATCCATCTGCCGGAAGCGACGCCACCGGCGGTCTCACCGGCTCCTCCGGCGAGACACCCGCACCCTCCAGAAAGTCCAGCAGCTGCTGCTGTTTGAGTTCCGTTTCGTACCCATACTCCGCATGACGATAGACACAACCGGGACAACGGCCAGCAGCGGGACAGCCGGGTTCGCGACGATAGGGAGAATCCGTTCCCCGACGCAACGCGCGGCCACGTAGAAAATTCTTCCGACACGCGGTGATTTCCGCCAGCAGCACTTCCCCCGGCAATACCCCTGGAACGAACACCACCTGCCCATCGACCCGGGCAAGTCCGTCGCCGCCGAAAACACATTTTTCCACTTCGATACGAATGGTATCTCCCGGTCCCATGGAGTCTGTTGCCTCTCTCAGTTGCTGATTGAAATTTTTCTATATAATATAGGCTCCGAACCCGAGTCCGGCAATAAAAAAAACAAAAAAACCGAAACGGAGGATGACAGAATACGTTTCCCGGAGTATATTTTATCATTATTACGTTCCGTTTGCAGCGTTTGCATGTTTTCGGCTGGAACGATGCCTGTCGGAGGCAACCCTGCAACGGTCAGGATCATGTTTTTTTGAGGAGGAGATCCCATGTCTGTTCCATTGTTGGACCTCACCGGTCAGTATCAGTCGATCAAGTCGGAAATTCTGGCGGAAATCGCCGAAGTGTGCGACAGCCAGCGTTTCATCCTGGGCCCCAAAGTCGAAAAACTCGAAAGCGAAATCGCCGCCTACTGCGGAACCCCCTATGCCTGCGGCGTTACTTCCGGTTCCGACGCGCTGATCATCTCTCTGATGACCGAAGGCATCGGGCCGGGCGATGAAGTCATCACCACGCCGTTCACTTTCTTCGCCACCGTCGGCGCGATTGCCCGGGTCGGCGCCACCCCGGTCTTCGCAGACATCGATCCGCGCACTTTCAATATCAATCCCGCCGAAATCGAAAAGAAAATCACCGCAAAAACCCGGGCAATCATCCCCGTCCACCTCTTCGGCCAGTGCGCCGACATGGATCCGATCATGGACATCGCCCGGCAGCATCACCTGATCGTCATCGAAGACGCCTGCCAGGCCATCGGTACGGAATATCGCGGCCGCCGGGTCGGCTCCATCGGGGATTACGGCGCCTTCTCCTTCTTCCCGAGTAAAAACCTCGGCTGCTTCGGCGACGGCGGGATCGTCACCGTACGCGATCCGGAAAAAGCAAAACTGCTGAAGATTTTCCGCAATCACGGCCAGAGCGACACCTATATTC
This sequence comes from uncultured Victivallaceae bacterium, assembly GCA_944389925.1. Lineage (GTDB taxonomy): Bacteria > Verrucomicrobiota > Lentisphaeria > Victivallales > Victivallaceae > CALXOD01. The sequence continues at coordinate 11,888 of CALXOD010000005.1, forward strand.
ACCGGTATGTCGGTGGAAATTTCCGTCTCGACGCCCTGCAGGCGGCCATTCTGTCGATCAAGCTCCGGCACCTCGACTCCTGGAGCGCAGCACGTCAACACAATGCGGCCGAATACCGTGAACTGTTCACGGCTGCCGGTGTGCGCGGTATCACCCTGCCGTTCGCTGCGGATTATTGCACGCGCCACATTTACAATCAGTTCTCGATTCTGGTTGCCGATGGACGGCGGGATGCGCTGCGCGCTCACTTGAACGAAAAGAAGATCGGTTGCAACGTATACTATCCGCTGTCGCTGCATCTCCAGGACTGTTTCCTCCATCTCGGCGGGAAACCGGGCGATTATCCGGTCAGCGAACGGGTTTCCGGCGAAATCCTCGCGCTGCCGATCTATCCGGAATCCACGCGCGCCCAGCGGGAAGAGGTGGTCGGAGCCATCGCAGAATTCATGAAGTGAGGTGCTTGTGTCCAAACACCATCACCACCGGGAAGAGCACCCGTTCAATCTGTCGCAATATCTGCGACTGTTGCGATACGCCCGGCCCTACTGGTTCCGTCTGACGGTTGGAATCGTTTCCGGAATGCTGGTGGGAGGATCGCTTTTCTTCTCGCTGATGATGATTCCCCAGATGGTTGGAATCATTGATCCCCAGAGAGAAACGCAAGCTGTTGCCGAACCCGGCAGCCAGCAGTCCACTATCAGCACTACCGGCGACGCGAAGCTCGACCAGATGCTGCGTCAGGCCTCCGGATATGCGCAGCGTTACCGATTGCCGCTGGAAGTTCAGGGCCGGGAAATCACCGTAACCTGGCCCAAACGCTTCTCTTTTGAAGTTGTGGATGCACGGGGCACGCTTGCCTGGCAGCTGCTGGCGCTGTATGCGACGGGCTTTGTGCTGTTCTGGCTGATCAAAAACCTGGCGGACTACATCAACAAATACTGTATGCGATGGGTCGGCAACAAGGTGGTTGCCGATATGCGTAATGAGATTTTCACACGTTTGATGGGACAGTCTCTGCGTTTTTACAGCGGTAACGACGTCGGTGAACTGATCAGCCGAAGTACGAACGACACCTCGGTGATTGAACACTCCGTTTCGGAAACGATTTCCGACCTGACCAGCTGTCCGCTGCAGGTGGTGGCCTGTCTGGCCGCAGTATACGTAGCCTGCCGGGACGCGCAGAATTACGCACTGGTCATCATTCTGGTATGCGGCATGCCGCTTCTGCTGATCCCGATTCTGGTGCTGAGTCGGCGCATCCGGCGGATTTACCGACGCAGTTATGCCCGGATCGCCGATGTCACCACCCGGATGCACGAAGTATTCACCGGCATCCGCGTAGTAAAGGCCTACCATACGGAAGAAATGGAGACCATCCGTTTCAAGGGGGTCAACCGAAAATATTTCCGGGATGTCATCACGGCCATCAAACTGCAGCTGCTTCTCTCGCCGCTGATGGAAGTGGTGGCGGTGGCGGCCACGCTGGTATTTCTGGTGTATGCCTATAGCCGCGGCGTGGCGCTCTCCCAGCTGGCGGCGCTGCTCAGTCCGGCATTGATGGCGTACCGGCCGCTCAAAGACCTCTCCAAGGTGGTGTCCTACATCCAGCGTTCCATGGCGGGAGCAGACCGCTTTTTCGAAATCATCGACACCCATACGGAACTGCCGGAAAAACCGGACGCCCGGGAAATGCGGGACTTTCATGAGGGAATTGAGCTGGATCAGGTCTGTTTCAGTTATGGTGACCGACGGATCATCGACTCGCTTTCGTTCACCATCCCGCGCGGGAGCATGGTGGCCGTGGTCGGTGAAACCGGTTCCGGGAAAAGTACCATTGCCAATCTGATCGCCCGTTTCTATGACGTAGACTCCGGTGCGGTCCGGATCGACGGCGTCGACGTGCGCGATTACACGATCGCCTCGCTCCGGAAACACATCGGTATGGTGACGCAGGACGCCATATTGTTCAACGATACGATCGCCAACAATATCTCTTATGGCTGTCCGGAAGCCACCCGTGAACAGATCGTGGAGGCGGCCAAGCAGGCCAACGCCCATGATTTTATCGTTGACGGACGCCACGCGCAAGGCTATGACACCCATGTGGGTGAAAAGGGATTCCGGCTTTCCGGGGGAGAAAAACAGCGGATTTCGATCGCCCGGGCGATTCTGCGCAACCCGCCGATTCTGATTCTCGACGAAGCAACCAGCGCACTGGATACCGTCACGGAAAAGCTGGTACAGGAAGCCTTGACCCGGGTCATGGCCAACCGTACGGTCTTTGCCATTGCTCACCGTCTTTCCACTATCCGTCACGCGGACCGGATCATCGTACTGCGTCAAGGGCGGATCGTGGAGTCCGGCACTCACGAGCAACTGTTGCAGCTCAATGGGATCTACCGGAAACTGTACGATACCCAGTTTGCCCGGGAAGATTAACTCTGCCGTCTGTCGCTGCCGTCGGCCCTGAAAAAGGTCATGGCAGGCGACGACGGCTTTCTTCCGCTACCCATGAAACCCTTCCGACAGGGTAAAAAATCAAGCTTTTCCATGAAAATGCTGGAAAAGAAACCGTTGCCGCGGTATATTACCAGCATAGAGGATAAAAAAGAGGACGGTTCATCCGGCGGGGATTCTGTGGTGTCCTGTTGCGCGGAAAGCGAAGCGAGTTCTGTCCTGAACACCGGGGAGTCCGGCCATGGCCAAACATCAAAAATCCCAATTTTCCATTTATGCGGAATTCATTCCGTTTTATCTGCTTTACCAATTGCTCCGGCTGTTGCCGCTCCGGTGGGGCTGCGCCTTGATGTGCCGGTTGTTTGACCTGCTGTTCCTGATAGCGGGAAAACTGCGCAAACGTACAATCAGCCATATTCTTCACGCCGGGGTGGAAAAAACACCGGAAAAAGCCCGGGAACTGGCCCGAAAAACCTTCCGGCAATTTGCCAAACTCGTGGTGGAAATCGCCAAGATGGACCAGGAATACCGCCCGGAAAAAATCCGGCTCTCCGGCTCGGAATCCGCCATCGCCGAAGTCTTTGCCCGGGATGGAAAAGCCGGCCGGCAGAATGTCATCATCGTCACGGCGCATTACGGAAACTGGGAAGTTGCCGGAACCGCTTTCTCCGAAAAAGCGGGACGCTCCATGGTGTCGATCATGCGGCCCTTCAGCAATCCACTGATTGGAGAACTGATTCTGAAGCATCGTCGCAGCCCGATCCACGAACTGGTCAACAAGGACAGCAGCGGCCTGCGTCACCTGATCCGGGCCCTGCGAGAAGACAAGAATATCTCCATCCTGATCGACCAGCACGCCTCCCACAGAGAGGGGGTGGATAACGTCTTCTTTGGTCAGCCCTGCCGCACCCACCGCACACCGGCCCTGCTGCATTTGAAGACCGGCATTCCCATTCTGCCGGAACTGACCCGTCGTACGGGAGATGATTTCGAGTTTGAACTGCTTGTTGGCGATCTCATCCGTTATCAGCCCACAGGAGACCGAGAAAAAGACATTCAGACGGTTTGCCAGATGTGCACCGACGCCCTGGAAGAACTCATCGCCCGGGATCCCTCCCAGTGGCTGTGGGCGCACCGGCGCTGGTTGAACATCAACCGGAAACAGCGGGAAAAGGACGATTCCACAACGGAGCAGACAAGCGCTGAATCCGATCATTGATCCTCATGAATCCGGGCGTTTTCCCGGAGAATTTCCTCCAGTTCCGAGGCGGCTTTTTCCCATTCGGTCATGGTCTGCTCCATGGCCTGCTGCACGGAAGCAAGCTCGCGGTTGAGTTCCGCAAAATCCACTTTGCCCTCTCCGGAAAGGAGCGAGACAAGTTCCGCCTGGTGCTTCTCCAGAGTCTCCAGCCGGGCTTCCAGATCGGCGACTGCTTTTTCCGCACGCCGTTTTTCTCCGGAAAGGGCGGCGCGGCGGCGTGCCCGTTCCCGGCGACGTTCCTTGGCCAGATCTCCGGCGGATTCCCGTCGAGGCGTTTCCTCCACGGCAATCTGCCGGAGAGCCTGCGACTTTTCCAGATAATAATCGTATCCACCGAAATACTTGCGGGGCCCCTCCTCCTCCATCGCCACAATCGTCGTAGCCACCTGCCGAACGAATTCAATATCATGGCTGACCACACAGACTGTCCCCGCATACTGCCGAATCGCCGTCTGCAGCAATTCGCGCGCCCGGATATCAAGATGAGTAGTAGGTTCGTCCAGCACCAGAAGATTGGGGGGATTGACGAAAATGCGGGCAAAGCACAGCCGGATCTTTTCGCCGCCGGAGAGCACCGCACAACGTTTTTCCGTCGCCTCTCCCGAAAATCCGAACGAACCAAGCACATTCATCAGATTGGCCTGCGACGCCCCCGGCGGTAACGCCGCCCGTACCGTGTCGAATACCGACTGCTCCGGCACCAGAATATCCGAAAACTCTTGCGCCTGATACCCTAAATTGACATGGTGTCCGAAAGAAATTCTTCCGGAATCTGGTTTCAGCTTCCCCACCAGGAGCTTGAGCAACGTGGACTTCCCGGTGCCGTTGAAGCCCACCAGCGCAATCTTGTCACCATTTTCAATACGCCAGCTGACGTCCCGAAGCAGTGGCGCCCGGCCCGGATAGGAAAAGGTCACATGTTCCATTTCGGCCACCGGCGTTCCACACGGAGGCGGCTCTGGAAAACGGATCGCACCGGAAAATCCCAGCTCATCCGGCAATACCACCTCCTCCATTCGATCAAGTGCCTTCTGCCAGCTTTTGGCCTGTGCCGCCTTGGAACTTTTAGCACGGAAGCGGTCAATCACGCGCTCCAGATGTTCCTTTTTACGGTCTGAATTGCGCTTGGCCGCTTCCAGTACCCGGCGCCGATTCTCCCGCTCCTCCCGGTAAAAGTCGTAATCCCCGGGATAACGGGTAATGGTTCCGCCATTGACTTCCAGCGTGATCGTTGTCAGTTTGCGCAATAGGAAACGGTCGTGGGAAATCAGAAGCAGCGTCCCCTTGAATCCCTGCAGCGCCCGGCACAGATATTCCACCGCAGGAATGTCCAGATAGTTGGACGGCTCGTCCAGCAACAGCAGATCGGGACGGGCGATCAGCACCCGGGCCAGAGCGGCGCGCATCTGCCAGCCGCCGCTGAAACTGCTCAACGGCCGCTCCAATTCCTCCGCCCGAAACCCCAGATTGCACAAAGCCGCCTCCGCTTCCGGCCGCAACCGATATCCTCCCAGTTGTTCCAGCGCAGACTGCAACCGCCCATGCCGCTCCAGAATGGCATCCCGGGTGACGGCATCCGGCATTTCCGTATGGAGCCGCTGTTCCAGTTCATGCAGTTCCTCCGCCATGCGGGCCAGTTCCGGAATCGCGTCCGCGGTGAAATCCAGCAACGAACGCCCGGCCTGTTCCGAGGCAGGCAACTGCTGATGCAGATACCCGATCCGCACATCCTTCGGCAATGCAATCGTCCCCCGGTCGGGAGTGATTTCTCCCGTCAGCAGCCCGAACAACGTACTCTTACCTGCGCCGTTCGGCCCGACAATACCGATCCGGTCGCCGGCATTGGCACGAAATCCGGCCCCTGCGAAAATTGTCTCCCCGCCGTATCCCTTGTATACATCCAGAAAATCAATCATGGCTCATTCGCTTCCCATCATCAGTCGCATCGTTCATCCTGATAATGTAGCACCGAAACCGCCGGATGACAAAGCCCCGAACCATTGCTTATCAACGATAAAAACGATCGGATAAAATACGCTGGCGCATTTTCTTTCCCCCCACTCCGACAACAGGGCCGGCACCAGTCATAACAATGGCGATGATAACGGCATGCCCCCCACGGGAAAAATACAGCAAGCAGTTTCCCCCATCACAGTTCCGTTCGCTCTCTCAGTCAATCGGCCCAAGAGGGTTCCGAACCTTGAGCAGCAGAGCCCGCGGATCATCATAGACACAATCCGCTTCCGCCAGGCGACCGCACATTCCCCGATCATCGCGCCCATCCAGCCCGATGCTCCAGACCATGACCGCATCGACGACAACAAGCCGATTCTCCCAGCTCCGGAGGTCTTCCCGAAAAACGCGTCGGATGACCGGAATTCGGGCGTTACAGTACCGCATCGGTTGGCCTGAGAACGGATCAACCGGCAGATCGGACATGTTTTCCGGATAGAATCCGGTGCTGCGTTTCGACAATTCCGCGTCGATCAGCACCGTCATGGCCCGATAACGGGCGGAAAGCGCCCGCTCTCTTGCGGCAACCTGCACCAATCCCGGAAGCATCATGGCGCTCAGCATATTCCGGGAACCCGGCTTCACGCTCCGCATTTCAGAAAAGCCGGAAACCCGGAAACGGCGCAGCATCTCCGCCTCGTTTCTGAAAAAATGACCATACACCCCGGGCAGCATTCCCCCGCACAGGCGGAACAGGGAGAGGCGTTCCCCATCCGCATCCCCCTCCGTCACCATCATCAGAGATGTCCGCCTGCCGGCGGCAAAACCATCGCAGAAATCCTTCGCCAGAACCGCCTCCCCGTAGACTGCCCGCAGCTGCATTTCCGCCATCTCCCGGTCCCGGTCGCGCAGCGATTGCCGAGTCTTCTTCAGTTCCGATTCCGGCAACAGCGGCAGAACCCGCTCCAGCACATCCAGATAACCGTTTTCCACGGAAATCATGACCAGATGGGAGATCAGCAAATGATCCGCTCCCAGATAGCGGCGCACGTACTCCAGACGCCGCAGCCCGTCGAGAACGGCGGCGGCATCTCCGTCCACGGCGGCAAAGCGCACCCGCCAGCATTGGCTGCGGGCAAAATCCCGGAGCAGCCGCAATTCCGGCAGAGCCGTCGCCACAATCAGATACTGCCGATAGTTTCTGGGATAGAGCGGCGGCGGCTGATCAAACAGTGTTTCCAGTTGCCGCAGAGCGACGGCGGCTTCCAACTCGCTGCGCCACTTTTTGCCGACCTCCGGCGACAGGTCCGCGTCGGGAACGGTGAAGATGTCCGGCCCCGACGCCCCGGTCCAGGGCAATGCATCCGACAAAATCCGCACCTGTTCCCAGAATCCGCCGTCGGGTTCGCCCCAGGCACGGTAAAGCTGTTCCAGCGCCGCCGCGGAGAGCGGATGCCGAAAATGCGCCTCCAGCTCCGCGACGGCTTTCCCCACCTGCCGTTCGGCATCCAGACGCTCCCACAGCGAGACGAAATAGGTCAGCAGACAGATCACGATCACCACACGGGTCGCCGGATGGAACATCTGCCGCCGGGAAATATGGTTGATCTGCGCCAGACCTCTCCCGATCAGGCCATATCCCCCAAGTACGAGCACGGTTCCCAGATAAAACATCCAGCTGCGGCAGAGCAACCGTCCGATCCACGGCGACAACCCCGGTTCATCCCGCGAAAGCGCGACCAGCACCACCCCCGCCATCAGCAGAAGACCGACGGCAGACACCGCCACGCCTCCCGGCAGGGCGGGATGGCGGAACGCATCCCGCGCGCCTCCGGCAACCCGCCACACGATCATCACGGCAACGGCATACACCACCAGCAACAGCCATATCACGAACCAGAATACCGTCCGCCACGGCATCGCCTGAATGCAACGGATGATACCGGGCGTCCAGAGCGCCGCCCAGCTTTGATACCAGGCATCGCTGAAAGTCCAGCTCAGCAAACACCACCACGACCCGAACACCACCAGCGTCCATGCCAGAAACGCCCCCTGCGCCGGAGCATCCACCCAGAAGAGTTTTTTCAAAAACACTTTCATGCGTGCCTCTCCTTCCTCCCCATTCAACCGCTTCCGCAACTCAGAAACGGGACACGCGTCGATGACAGGAGACACCGCCATTGCGGCGCAGATAATCCTGATGATACGGCTCGGCATTCCAGAAGCGCGTGAACGGCAGCAGCTGCGTCTTTACCGCGTATCCCTTCTCCTTCAGCTGCGCCAGCAGCTTCCGGGCGGTATCACGCTGCTCATCGTCCAGATAAAAAATCGCTGAACGGTATTGCGTACCCACATCCGGCCCCTGCCGGTCCTGCTGCGTCGGATCGTGAATTTCCAGAAAATACCGGCACAGCGTCTCGTAATCCGTCTTCCGCGGATCGTAAAACACTTCCACGGCCTCGGCGTGACCGGTTTTCCCAGTACAGACCTCCCGGTAGGAGGGGTGTTCCGTCGTCCCCCCGGTATAACCGCTGACTGCCGTCCACACTCCCGGAAGTTCCCGGAACAGCGTCTCCACGCCCCAGAAGCATCCCCCGGCAAAAACGGCCCGACGAATCCGTTCCGACTGCTGATTCTCGAAAACCAGAGAAATGGAATTCACGCAATGCCGCACGTTCTTCGGCGTCAACCGTTCTCCGGAAAACACATGCCCGAGATGGCCGCCACAACGACCGCAGAGAATCTCCGTGCGACGCCCGTCAGCGTCCGGTTTCCGCACCACCGCACCGGGAATTTCATCGTCAAAACCGGGCCAGCCGCACTCGGTCTTGAATTTTTCGTCGGAGACGTACAGCGGAGCACCGCAATTGCGGCAGGCGTAAACGCCCGGCTGAAAAAAGTCTTCATACCGGCCGCTGAAGGGCCGCTCTGTCCCTTTGTGCCAAATCACCTGCTTTTCCGCTTCCGACAACGGCCCGTAAGGAGATTGCACCATTTTCGCTTCCGCCCCCTGCATTCGTTCTCCTCCTGTCATAATTCCCGCCAGCAATACGACCAGGCACAGCCCCGAAAAATGATTTCTCATGTTACCATACCCTCCGCTGTTTTCTCCGGAAGCATATCCCCGAAACACGCAAAAGGCAAATTCTCCCCCCCCAAAAAAACAAAAAAATCCCCCGCGACATCCATCATCGCGAGGGATTTTACAACAGCAGCCGGAATCCGGCATCACTTCCAGATCAGCACACTCGGATCATAATCCGCCGGTGCTTCGTACCCCAGCAGTTCCAGACAGGTCGCCGCCACGGAACTGATGCCGAGTCCTTCCCGGAGCTCATGTCGGTATTCCTGTTTTCCTGCCGGATCGTACACGATGCACGGTACGGGGTTGAGCGAATGGCTCGTCTTCCGCGCCGGCACACCGTTTTCATCCAGCTTGACATTGCCCTTCTTGTCATGTTCGATCATGTCGTCGGCGTTGCCGTGGTCGGCGGTGACGACCATCACCCCACCGGCCTTCTCCACCGCCCGGCGAATCCGTCCCAGACACAGATCCACCGTCTCCATGGCAATGCGCACCGCCTGCATATCACCGGTATGCCCCACCATATCGCCGTTGGCCAGATTCAACCGGATCATCCGGAATTCCCCGGAGCCGATCGCTTCCACCACCTTATCAGTGACCTCGGCGGCCTTCATCCAGGGACGCTGTTCGAACGGCACGATGTCAGACGGCACTTCCACATAGGTTTCCAGCGCCTCATCGAATTTCCCGGAACGGTTGCCGTTGAAGAAATAGGTCACATGACCGAATTTCTGCGTTTCGCTGATCGCCATCTGCCGCACACCGGAAGCGCAGAGATATTCACCAAACGTCCGGCTGATCTCCGGCGGCGATACCAGATACCGTTTCGGAACATGCAGGTCGCCGTCGTATTCCATCATCCCGGCATACAATACTTTCGGCAGGGTTCCCCGGTCGAAGTGCGCGAAGTTCTCCGCTTCAAACGCTTCGGTAATTTCCAAAGCCCGGTCACCGCGGAAATTGAAGTAAATCACCGAATCCCCGTCCCGGATCGGTCCCACCGGCGTCCGACCATCATCGGAAATCACAAACGCAGGCAGATCCTGGTCAATGGCCCCGGTTCGTTCCCGCAGCTTGACCACCGCTTCATGGGCATTGGCAAACATCTCTCCGCGCCCCTGCACATGAGTCACCCAGCCCTTCCGGACCATATCCCAGTTTGCCCCGTACCGGTCCATGGTAATCACCATACGTCCGCCGCCGGAGGCGATCCGGTAATCGCGGCCCGCCCGATTGAAACCGGCCAGAAACTCTTCAAACGGATCAATGTATTCCAGTGCCGAAGTTTCCGGCACGTCCCGCCCGTCCAGCAGCGCGTGGACGCGGATTCGACCTACGCCGGCCTGATCAGCAGCGGTGATCATCGCCCGCAAATGGGCGATATTGCTGTGCACGTTCCCATCCGAGAAAAGACCGATGAAATGCAGCGTCGTACCGTTTTGAACGACATTCTCCACCAATTCCCGCCAGACCGGGCCGGCAAAAAGCTTGCCTTCACCGATGGCCTCTTCGACCAGCTTGGCCCCCTGCGAAAACACCCGTCCGCAACCGATGGCGTTATGCCCGACCTCGCTGTTCCCCATATCGGCATCGGACGGCATGCCTACGGCCGTCCCGTGCGCCTTCAACCGGGTGGAGGGCCACTTTTCCCGCAATGCGTTGAACTCCGGCATCCAGGCCAGCTGCACGGCGTCTCCGTCCGGGTATTTGCCGTAGCCGACGCCGTCGAGAATAGCCAGCACCAGCGGCCCGCGACGCGGGGTGAATGCCGGATTTTTCTTCAATGCTTCCACCATAATGATTCTTCTCTCCTGTTTAAGTTCAGGCGCGCTTGCCCTCGATCCGGGCGGGCAGTACGCCTCGCTTGCTGCTCTCGCAAAATGCGATGAATTCGAGTACTTCGGGAATCTGCGGCAGCTGGGTCCGCACCGCGTTCAACGCGTTGGCAGGCGCCAGACCGCTGCGGTAATACAGCCGGTGAATATGCTTGATCACCCGAATGGTCTCTTCAGAAAAGCCGGCCCGCTTGAGACCGACCAGATTGACCATTTTCACACCTCCGTTCCGTCCTTCGGCCATCATGAACGGCGGCACGTCCTGGGAAAACACCGACCCTCCCGACAGAATCGCCAGCCGGCCTACCCGGCAGAACTGATGCATTCCGCACAATCCGGAAATCAGCGCCCGGTCGCCCACCTCGCAATAACCCGCCAGACCGGAAAATCCAACCATGATCACCTGGTTGCCCACCTGACAGTTATGTGCGACGTGCGAGGAATTCATGAACATGCAGCCGTTGCCGATTACGGTTTTCGTCCCCGGCTTAGTGCCGGTGTGAACGGTACAGCCTTCCCGGAAAATATTCCCGTCACCCACTTCCAGATAGGTGACGGAGCCCGGTTCAACGCCATGGTCCTGCGCATTCTGTCCCAGCGAGGAGAAGGGATACAGCACGTTCCCCGCGCCCAGCCGTGTATGTCCATCGATATGGCACTGGGCTATGAGCCGGCAGCCGGGGCCAAGCTCCACATGGGGACCGACGTAGCACAGCGGCCCGACCTCCACGTCAGAAGCCAGCACAGCGCCTTCGGAAACAACTGCGGTCGGATGAATTTTCGGCATGTTTTTCATCGCTTTCTCGGTTTTCCGTCCCGGCGGCGGCCGTGCGCTCCGGCGATTCTCCCGCCGTCTGGTCGCTGCCCGGCTTCCGGCAACGGATTTCCGGGTATTTGCGGAACCGGCGTCTTATTACGAAAACCGGCCCCTTGGGGTTCAATCAAAATGGGTTCACACCGAATTGCGGTCGGCTGCCGGCACGCGCGGCGTGCGGTCGTCGCGGAGCGTCCGCGAATATCTCCGATAATATACACGCAAAATCCCCGCAAGGCAAGCCGTCGCACCCCCGCTAAATCCCGGTATTTCCGGAAAAAAACCATCATTCGCACCGCGTCCTCTTCAGACGGACTATTTTCATTCGCCGCCGGATAACACGTCCTCACTTCCTGCCGCATGGCGGCGGCGCAGCTGCCCGCAGGCCGCGGTGCGCGAAGATCCCCGTTCCTGTCGCATCGTCACCCGTCCGCCGCACTGCTCCACCGTCCGGAAAAATGTCTCCAGCACCCGCCGCGGCGGACGTCGGAATGCCGTATCGGTGGCATTGTAGGGAATCAAATTGATTTTTGCATGATGTTCTCGACTGATTCGCGCCAGTTCCCGCGCATCCGCAGGGGAATCATTGACGCCATCCAGCAACGTGTATTCCAGCGTCACCATCCGTCCCGCACGCTCCCGATATTCATCCACGGCAGCGAGAATTTCGCAGACTGGATACCGGAATCCATCTGGAATCAACCGGGCACGAAGTTCATCGTTCACCGCGTGCAGCGACACCGCCAGCGTCAACTCCCGCCCGAATTCGGCCAGACGCCGGATCCCCGGAACAATCCCGCTGGTTGAGACCGTCAGCCGCCGCGGCGACATCCCGAAACCGTCCGGAGACACCATGCTCTCAATCGCCCGGAGCAGCTCTTCCAGATTCAGCAGTCCTTCGCCGATCCCCATGAACACCACATTATCCGGCAGCCGCCCGATGCGACGCGCGCCGAACACCAGCTCCTCTATGATTTCGCCCGCCTGAAGGTTGCGCACCAGCCCCTCCGCTCCGCTGGCACAGAAACGGCAACGCACCGGACACCCTACCTGAGTACTCAGACAGAAGGTCATACGTGCCTCCGCCGGGATCAACACCATCTCCACGCTCTGGCCGTCCGCCAGACGCACCAGCAGTTTTTCCGTACCATCCTCCGCCGCGTCCACCGCCGTCACCCGGCCGGCAGGAGCCACCAGAACGGTCGCGGCAAGTTCGCGCAGGGAATGCGGCAAATTAGTCATCTGACGGGGATCCAGCTCCAGTCGGTGAAACACCCAGTCAGCCAGCTGCCGTCCCCGAAAAACGGGTTCCCCCTGCTCCTGCGCCCACTGCTCCAGCTCCGCCCGGCTCATTCCTGCCAGCATGGGCAATCCATGGCCCACGCGACTCATGGAGTCTCCTCGTCCATGGTTTCCACCGGCTCAGCGTTTTCCCGTCGCAAAACGCCTTTCCAGAGACAGAGCCGATGCTTCAGGTAAATCCGATCCGGCGACAGCAGATTGGTCCAGTTCCGATCCGGTGCCTGGGGAAATTCCGTACTCAGCAGATAAACCGTCCTGGCCGCGCGAGGCAACTGATCCAGACGATCGATCTTCTGTACATCAATCCCCGCATAATGGCACTCGCCGTACAAATCAAGAATATCACTCTTATATATGACGGGATTCCGCTCGAATCGTACCCGATCCGCCGCCAATGCCGCACGCATCTCCCGCCCGAGTTCCCGTTTCTCCCCTCCCTGATTGCGATATGGCGCCATCACCTGCCAGAAAAAAAGCGCTCCGCAGACGCAGCTGAGCAGCAGCAGCAACCAGACCGGATTGCGGCGACTGCCGGTCAGAATCACTACCGCCACCGTGAGTGCTACCCCCGCCTGCAGAAAGGCACCGATCCAGAATCGCAGATCGTTTTTGTAATCCAGCGGCCCCGAAAGTTCAATAAATCCTCCGATCCACCCCTCCGGAATCAGACAGAAGAACACCAGCCCCAACGCCACCGCCAGCGCAAAAAAACCACAGAGCCGCAACAACCAGCGGACCGGCCGGGCATATCTCCGCACCGCCGCCTCATAATACAGCCCCGTCAAAATCGACAATGGCCCGGCCAGAAACACCAGATCCGCCGCCTCCGTCCCCGGCAGCAGCCAGAAATAAAAAGCGGTACTGATCACAATCGTGCGCAAATAACGACTGTATATCGGCGTCTCGTCCTGTGGCTGCAACGCCACACAGAACGGCGCCCACGCCACCAGAATCCACGGAGCAAACCGCAGCAGCAGCTCAAAAGGGAAATACCCCAGCTGCTCCAGATATTCCAGCCAGTCAGCCCCTCCGAAACTCCAGTACTGCGACGGCATCCAACGTGCCAGCATCCAGTACGGAATCGCCCATAATCCGATCGTTCCCAGCAGCAGCAGCAGTCCCGCCGGCAATCCCGGTTTGCTCAGTTTCGCCCAAAGCGTCAGCGGCCGCCGCATGAACACCAGCGGCAATAGAAAGAGAATGATCACCCGGAATCCTCCGGCATAAAAGGTGGGCGCCAGTGCGGCAAAAGCGGCAATCCACGCCGCATTCCAGTTGGCCCGCCGCACCCCAAAGTAGAACCACAGCAGCTGCGCCACCAGCACCCCGAATGCCGTAAGAGAGACAGGATAACCGTCCAGGGATTTTTCCACCACCACATTGGTGGCAATATACATCGCAGTCGCCGCCTGTGCCGCCACATTGCTCCGGGACTGGCGCACCGCCATATATACGACTCCTGCACCCAGCGCCGTCACCAGCACCGACAACAGCCGCAATGAAAATTCCACAGACAATCCCGTTGCATCCCGCAGCAGCGCCACCAGCATCGGATACAACGGAAAAGCGTTCCGGATGGCCACCCCGTGCGCGGTCGCCATCGGCAGCCGGAAATCCATCTCCAGCGCCTGCGCAGCATAGAATCCCTCCAGACGAAAAAATTCCCGTTCCCCCAGCCGCCAGGGTTGATATAACACCCCAAAGGCGGCAATCAGAATCAGCAATCCCGTCAATGGCCGGATTATTTTTTCTCGATTTGCGGCTTCTGCCATCGTCGTCAGTTCCTGCAACGGACTTCTGCCGGATCACGCCGCTCCATTCGCGACGTCACCACGCCATAGCCCGAATCCTCACTTCATTCACGTCCGGGAAGGCTGTGCCGAAACAGACGGACGATCTCCCAGCCGCATTCATCCCCCGGAAAGATCCGGCGGCACTCCTGCAACATGCCGTCTCCCTTGCCCACATGGCATGGAGAGTCGGCAAACAGTCACCGTTCAATCCCTGTTCTCCAACCTTCCGGTTCGGGGGTAATATATCTCAACAAACCACGTCTTACAAGCTGAGAATCCGACCGGAAAGAACAGCTTCCGGTGTAATGACCCGCCAGTCGACAGGCACGTCCGCCGCTGCCCGTCCCAGCAGAATCACCCGCAGCGACGCTCCGGAAAGAGCCAGATTGCGCACAAAAGCACGTCGCTCCGCATCATCCCCCAGCAAAATCACCACCGCGCCACCGATCCGGGCGATTTCCGCAAACACCTCCGGAGCCAGTTTCTCCAGAACCGGAGCCGGTTCCGGCTCAATGGCGGCCAGGATATCCAGAACCGCATCCAGACAGGCGGTATGCCGGCCGGTGCGAATCCGGTGCAGTTGTGCCCCTGCGGCAAAAAGATCCACCACAGCCTCCCCGCGCACCAGGTACTCCGTAATCGCGGCAGCCAGAGATAAAGCCGCTTCGAGTTCCGGAGATTCCGCCCTTTTCCGGTATTGCGAAGACGACAGCGGCGCAAATGTATCCACTACCAGAGCCACCCGCTTCAGCCGCTCCTCCTCAAACTCCTTGACCACCAGTTCTCCCCGGCGTGCGCTCCCCGGCCAATCAATGCGGCGGACATCGTCCCCCTCCCGATAATCGCGACTGCCCAGCAGTTCCGGCGACTCGCCGACTCTGGAACAGCTCGCAGCACCGGTGTTCTGACCAAGAGCCCCCAGCGGCAAATCAAAAAAACGCAGCGGCATATACGCCGGATATATCACCAGCCGATCCTCCCGGTCACTTCCCCGGCAACTCCATTTGAGCAACCCGAGAGGGAAACGACTCTCCACGATCGGCCGGTACAGTCGCACCACGCCACGACGCCGGGCCAGCCATGAGGATTCGACCGTCGCGACGGCGCCTCCAGGCAATTCCCCCAGCCGGGCCGGCCGTCGCAACGTCAGCCGGGAAGAATAACGAAATGGATCCGCAAACAAGTCAAACGCCGCCCACCGGCGCCGGTTCTTCCATTCAAAAACCACCGTGAATTCACTCCCCGTCCGTACCCGTTCCGGCACCCTCCGAAAAACAGCTATGCGGGGCCGAAAACACCCCCCTACCCCCAGTTCCACCAGCAGCAACGCCAGGAAAACCAGCAGCAACAGCCGTCCCGGAGAATCAACCGCGATCAGAGCATACAGGCTCGTCAGCGCCGCCACCGGCAACACAATCAACGCCACCGGTGACATCACCCGCAGCGCCCAGGCACTCAACCAGGCACTCAAGGTCACGGTCAGTGACCGGTAGCGGCTGAGTTTCCGGTGCAGCCGCGGCATTTCCAGATAATCCGGCCCTTTCCAGAACGCCTGCCAGTGATGCCTCCAGCGAATCATGGTTGTACTTTCCCACCTTCAACCGCGGGCAATCGATAATCTCCGCTGATGGCAACTTCCCCGTCAAAACCGTATTCTCCGGCCCGGACAGGCCGGAAACGCCCGTTTTCGTAAACAAACGGCACCGGTGCAAGCGGGCGCCCATCTGCGATCAACCGCAGCTGCCGGACATCGGCACGCGGACGCAGAAGGACTTGCAGACGCTGGGCGTCAAAATTCTGCCAGGCTGCAGCCACAAATTCAAAAAGTTCAGGATCCGCCCCTTCTTCCGGTACATACCGGTAACGCTCCATCCCCCCCAGTCGGAGCCGGGTAACCCCGTCGCTGCGCAATTCCGCACCGGCCGGATACAGAACACCGCCGGCAACTCCCAGCGTCAGCTTTCCGGAAAAACGTCCGGAAACCGCCTCCTTCCACTCCGGCAGACTCAGTAAATCAGCCACACTGACTGAGGTTGCCAGCATCGGCCAAGACCAAGGTCCCTTTTCCGCAATCCGAACCGGTTCCCTCAACCGCCACTGCCCCTCCCAGGCCGAGACCGTCGCCTGACGCAGGGAAAATCCATTCTGATCCCGCTCCAGAAGCACCTCTCCGGCTCCGGTCTTCACGTTCCCGGACTCCAGATGCTGAAATGTCAGTTTCGAACTGCCTGCTCCCTCCCGCAGCTCTCCCCGCAATCCCGTCAACCGGGTCCCTCCGGCAACGGCATTACCGTCCAGCTCATAGGACCATTCCCGTTCCAGCTTTCCTGCTCCCAGCCGCAACATGCCGGACATCCCCAGACGCCCTTCATACTGCCAATTGCCCGGCAACCCGGTCAGCCGGGACAACGGCAAAGGCCGGGACAGTTGAGACAGCGGCAGGGTAAATTCCGTAAAAAGCTCCGGCATTCCGCTTTTTCGATCCATTTCCCCGGTCAGGAAGAAACCGCCCCCCGCCAGCAACGGCACACGGACGTTGCCACGCCAGGACAACTGGGTTCCCCGCGCCGTCAAATCCGCCTGCAATACACCAATCAGATCGCCGCCGCCACGCACCGCATTCACCGTCAACTTTCCCCGGGGAGCTGCCGCGGCTGCCGGCGGCACAAACGGCAACTGCAATTCGATTCCTGAAAGCTCCAGTGCCGGACCGGCGCGCCGCGCTCCACTCACGCCCCCTCCGGAAAGTTGTAGTTCCCCACGCTGCCCATCCAGTTCGCGACGGGTGCTGCCCCGAAAAGAGCGGGCATGCCAGGACCACTCTCCGGAAAAACCGCCATGAATCATTTTCTCCGGCGCAATTCGATATGTCCCGGATGCCTTTTCCAGCTGAAGCCCGGCAGCACGCACCGCCAGATCCGTATCCGCCAACTCCAGTTCCAGCATTCCTTTTTCAAACTTTGCGGAAGTCGCGGCCGTGGTCAGCGCACCGTTTCCCCCTTGAAAACGGTGCCGCCAGCTCCCCGGTCTCCGGTCTCCCGGGCGGAATTCCGCCCCCAGCGCCCATTGCGCGTTCTGCAAATTCAGAACCGTATCGTGCCAGCTCACCTGACCGGTTCCGGCATGAATGTTCCAACGGAAATTCTCTTCACCCGGCTCTTTCTGTCGATCAAACGCCGCATCAAACGTCAGCTGTTCCCCTTGAAAACGCCAGTCTCCGTACCGCAATGCCAGCGTTTTCGCTGCTCCGGAAAACTCCGACAACACCTCCAAACGCCCCTTCCCGGCTTTCAGAAAACCTTTACAGGACACTTTCGACAATGTAAAATCCCGCCTGGCTCCTTCCAATCGGACCGAATCGGCCTGCAGCTGAAAACGGGCGGCTGCCGGATCCCCGTCCCGACGTTCCAGTTCCAGCTTCAAACGGTCCGCAGAAAAACGTTCCTTCCCCCCTCCCGGCAACTCAAAACGGCGAAACCCCAGCAGGATCGTTTCCGAATCCGTACCGCTGCGTCCCGCTTCATCAAACGAAAATCCCCGCCGCGCCTCCAGCTCCACCCCCAGCCCGCTCCACAAACCGACATCCCCGGATTCCGCGTGCAGCGCCAGAGATTCTCCGGTCGCCGTCACCGCCAGACGCCCCTCCGTCCGATTCCCTTCGCCGCTCAGGTGAAAGGATTGCAACCGCGCCAGACATTCCGGTGTATCCAGTACAATCGCCCCTTCCGTCCCCGCCTGAAACCTCCAGTCACCCGATTTCGGCTGATACTGTCCTTCCAGCTGCAACGGCAGATTTAACTGCATCGGCGGTCTCAATCCCGCTTCGGCCTTTACAGCCACCCGGCCGTCATCGAAAAAATGAAAGACCGGTTTCCGCAGCACCAGATGGGGCAATGCCACTTCCGCTTCCGGAAAAGATAAACTCATATCCCCGCCTTCCCCACGCCCCAGCTGAAAACGTCCTGGAGACAGCATCCGGAACGGAGCCGCCTCCAACCGCCCTTCCGTGGCAAAACGTCCATACAATTCCGGCGGCTCCACCAGCCGCAGCGGATCTCCGGCCAACACCATCCGACCGTGAAACTCCACCACTCCGCGCAGATGTATCGAGGCGGGCATCTCCCATCCCAGCAAACGCAGCTCCTTCTCCGTCAAGGCCGCGCGAACATCCGCCCGCAACTCCTGACGCACCAGATCCAGTGTCCCCTCAAGCGCCGCCGTACGCCGATCAAACCGGGTAATCAACTCCAGACGACGCAACTGTGGGTTATCTGTTGATTCAATTTGAAAACGGAACGGCACCTTCTCCGTTCCACCCGGCGCCCAAACACCGGATCCTTCAATCGACCGACAGCGGGGATCCTGCCGCAGCAGCTCCAAGACCGCCTTCCAATCCGGCGTCCCGGTAAGCTCCATATCGGCAATCACCATGCGTCCATTGGAAAAGGAACGCACCTCTCCACCAAACGACCCCCGTGTTCCCACTCCTCTGACCACCGGTCCCAGCCCGAATCGAAACCAGAAAGTCGCCGCCACCAGCAGCACCAGAGCCCCCAGCAGCCAATAACGCTTCCTGACGTTTCCGCCTTTGATCACAACCCTTCTCCCGCCCCTATCAGAACCGGCGCACCGGCACCGAACTCCACCGTTTCCACCGTCCGGAATTGTTCCCCGTCCGCCAAACGGAAATATAACTGTTGTCCGTCCGTCGCGTACTGTCCCCGGGCAAATGCCTCCACGGCCTGCGGAAACACCACATGATCCCCGCAGAGCTTCAATCGTTCCAGGTTGGCTTCCGCCAAACGGGACAGATCATCCGGGCGGACACGGAGCGTTCC
>CALXOD010000006.1 GCA_944389925.1 uncultured Victivallaceae bacterium
GGGTAGGTTGCTGCAGGTTGTAGTGGAAAAGGCAGGCCGGGGGATTGAATATTTTAATCCCGGATCTAACTTTAAAAGCAGTGTTTTTTTTGAGGAAAAACCGAAACCGCAGTTGCGGGTTTCCGTCGGTGGCCGTGTCGCCGTCCAGCATATTATGAAAAGCAGCATCATGGAGATGATGGAATATGAATTCAGACCGTAAGTTGAAGATTTGCCACGTCATTACCCGCATGATTGTCGGGGGGGCGCAGGAAAATACGCTGTTTTCCGTACTGGGGCACCGGGAGCGGGGGCATGAAGTGACGCTGGTGACGGGGCCTTCGCCGGGGAGAGAGGGGGAGCTGCTGCGTTTTGCCGGAGCGCAGGGATTCGAACTGCTGGAATTTCCGGAGCTGGTTCGGGAGATTGCCCCCTGGAAGGATTGGTGTGCCTGCCGGCGATTGAAGCGTTTTTTCCGGGAACGCGGATTTGATGTGGTACACACGCACAGTTCTAAGGCGGGAATCGTCGGACGTGTCGCGGCCTGGGAGGCGCATGTGCCGGTGGTGGTGCATACGGTACATGGGCAAGCGTTTCATCCGTATCAGAGTGGTTGGAAGAATGCGTTGTACCGGGGGGCGGAACGTTTTGCCGCACGTCGCTGTCATCGGATTTTCGCTGTGGCACAGGCGATGATTGATCAATGTGTGGCCGCGGGAATTGCTCCGCGCGAACAATACCGGGTGATATACAGCGGTATGGAGATGGAACATTTTCTGCAGGCGGTTCCCGAGCCGGAGCTGCGTGCTGAGTTGGGCATTCCGGAAGGGGCTCCGGTGGTGGCAACGCTGGCGCGGCTATTTCCGCAGAAAGGATATGAATATGTGCTGCCGGCGGCGTTTCAGGTGTTACGGGCGTTTCCGGAAGTGCACTTCCTGCTGATCGGTGACGGGCCGATGCATGAAGAGTTGCATCGGAAGATTGCGGCGGTGCATCTGGAGGATCGCTTTCACTTTGCCGGTCTGATCGCGCCGGACCAGGTGCCGCGGTATCTGGCATTGTGCGATTTATTGTGGCATCTGTCTTTGCATGAAGGGCTGCCGCGTTCGGTGGTTCAGGCACTGGCATCGGGAAAACCCGCGATCGGATTCCGACTGGATGGTACGCCGGAGGTGGTATTGGACGGTCAGACCGGTTATTGTGTGGCGCCGGAGGATGTCAACGCGGTGGCGGAGCGTTCGTTGACCTTGCTGCGCGATCCGGAGTTCGCGGCATGTCTGGGGAAAAATGGACGGGAACTGGTCCGGGAACGCTTTGACCGCCGGCGCATGTGCGACGAGCTGGAGCGGGAATATCTGGAGCTGGCTGCCGCGGCGGAGGATCGTAAATCGTGTTGAAGGCGCTCTCCCAATGTCTGCAGCGGTACGGACGGCTGGCGGTCGCGTATTCCGGCGGGGTGGACAGTACGTTGCTGGCGGCGGCGGCGCTCCAGGTGCTGGGACGGGAGAACGTGCTGCTGTTGCATGTACAGTCGGTGCTGCTGCCGCCTTCTGACGGAAACTCAGTGGAAAACTGGATGCAAACCGATGATTTTCCGGTGGAAATGGTACCGTTTGATCCTCTTGCTCTGGCTGGAGTTCAGGAGAACGGGCCGTTGCGGTGTTATTACTGCAAATCGGCTATGATGCAGATGTTAACGGCGCGGGCGCGGGCGCGAGGATTCACCGTACTGGCGGATGGGACGAATCTGGATGACCGGATCGAAGATCGGCCCGGTATGCGGGCAGCGGAAGAATGGCGAGTGGTGCATCCACTCCGGGAATGTGGTATGGACAAAGCCGCAATTCGGGCAGCGGCGCGGGAATTCGGTCTGTCGAACTGGGAGGCGCCGGCATCGGCCTGCCTGGCGTCTCGGATTCCGACCGGAACCCCTTTGACGCGGGAGGCGTTGCTGCGGGTGGCGGTAGCGGAACGAGCGTTGGCGGAGATGGGTTTCCACGGTTTCCGGGTACGTTGTTTGGGCGAGACGGCGCTGCTGGAATTTGTTCCGACCGATTTTGCCGGAGTTCTGGCGCGTCGCGAAGCGGTTTGGGCAGCGGTTTCCGCCGCCGGCTTTAAGCGGGTGGCGCTGGATCTGGCGGGATTCCGCAGCGGGTCGATGAATCGAGGAGGACTGTAAAAAAAATCCCCCGCCGGGGCGGGGGCCAAGGTCAACCGGTATTCAGCGGTCGAAAGCCGCGTCGAATTGGATGGTCGACGGTTTGAAGTCAATCTGCCGGACAAAGGAACAAGCGTCTGCGGCGCCGTATTCCCGGTCCATACCGACGTCTTCCCATTCTACCGAGAGGGGGCCTTCGTAGCCGATCCGGTTGAGGGCGCGGATGACCGCTTCAAAGTCCACGTCGCCATGGCCCGGACTGCGGAAATTCCAGCCGCGACCGGGTTCATCGAAGTCCAGATGCGAGGCGAGGATGCCGCTGATTCCGTCCAGTTCCAATGCCGCATCTTTGATGTGAACGTGGTAAATCCGGTCCGGAAAGGCTTCGATGAATTTGACCGGATCCACCTGCTGCCAGTACAGGTGGCTGGGATCGAAATTGAAGCCGAATTCCGGACGGTTCCCCAGCGCATCCAGCGCCCGCCGGGCGGTGACAAGGTCAAAGGCGATTTCCGTCGGATGGACTTCCAACGCGAATTTTACGCCGCATTCTGCGAAGACATCAAGAATTGGATTGAACATGTCGGCAAAATAGCGGTATCCGTCCCGGATCATCTCCTTGGAGACTGGGGGAAAGCTGTAGAGCATGTGCCAGATCGGGGAACCGGTGAAGCCGTTGACCACCGGCACGCCGAGGTTGCGCGCCGCACGGGCGGCAAATTTCATCTGCTCGACCGCCCAGCGGCGTTTGCCTTCGGCGTCTCCGGCGAGTTCCGCCGGAGCGAAGGTGTCGGAACGGGCGTCGAAATTCGGATCGCAGATCAGCTGGCCCGCGAGGTGGTTGCTGATGGCCCAGACGTCGAGTCCGGCGGCGGCGAGTTTCCCGCGCTGTTCATCACAATAGGTTTTGGATTCCGCGCCCAGGCGGACATCGAAATGATCGCCCCAGCAGGCCAGTTCCAGCCCGTCGTATCCCCAGTCTGCGGCTTTGGCTGCCAGTTCCGTCAAGGGCAGGTCGGCCCACTGGCCGGTGAACATGGTGACTTTTCGACTCATAATTTCTGCTCCATTAGAAAGTTGGGTAAAAAAGACCCGATTCCTGCAGTACCCGGCGCAGGAACCGGTAAAAACGTTCCACGGATGCGATATTGACCCGTTCCGAAGGCGAATGCGGGTTCTCAATATCAGGCCCTATGGACAGCATATTCAAGCCGGGGTGATGGGCGGCAAAGATGCCGCATTCAAGTCCGGCATGAACCGCCATGCGGTTCGGTTCGGTGGAGAACATTTCGCGGTATATCGCAGTTATCCGGTCCAGCCAGCCGGCTTCCAGTTGCGGAATCCAGCCCGGATAGGGGTCGGAAGACTGAACCGAAGCGCCGTTTCGGACGCAGCATAAAGCAATGTCCCGGGCGGCGGCATTGCGCTTCGCATCGTCAAAACTGCGGGTCAGGCATCGGGCCAGCACTTCATCCGGCAAGGATTGCACCACTGCAAGATTACTGCTGGTTACGGTGGATTGCAATGCTTCGCTGTATTCCAGAACCCCATTGGGCACATGGCGCAGGGCGTCGATCACCCGGCGCGCGGCTTCTTTCGACCAGATTTTTTCCGGAACACCAGCGGGGACAACCGTTATGGCGAAATCCGGAAATACATCGAGCTTTCGCCGCAGTTCCCGCGCGATCTCCGCAGCATGAGCAGCGAGCGTGGGGAGTTCATCCGGCGGCATGGCCACCAGAGCCGCGGCTTCGCGCGGAATGGCATTGTCGAGTGAGCCGCCGTTCAGTTCCGCGATGCGGCAGGTATGGTGGCCGGCCAGAAAGTCCAGCAGAACACTCAGTGCATTGCCGCGGCCAAGCCCGATATCCGTTCCGGAGTGTCCGCCTTTCATACCGGAGACGGCAATGCGTGCACCCTTCAGTCCGGCCGGGCATGGCACCGGATCGGTACGGAAACGGATTTCCAGACGCACGCCACCGGCGCAGCCGAGGCAGAACTCTCCTTCCGTTTCGGTATCAAGATTGAGCAACAGGCCGCATTCCAGAAAGTCCGGATCCACCTGGAAGGCCCCGTCCATTCCGGTTTCCTCCTGAACGGTGGCCAGCAGCGCGAGCGGTCCGGCATCCAGCGCCGGGTCGAGCAGCAGGGCCATGGCGGTAGCGAGGCCGATGCCGTTATCCGCTCCCAGGGAGGTACGGTTGCCGGTGCTGCTCATCCAGCCGTCACGGATTTCGGTGGAGATGGGATCGTGCAGGAAATCAAAAACGGTCCCCGCATCCGCCTGCGGCACCATATCCAGATGGCCCTGCAGCAGAATGAGGGGATGATTTTCCCGGCCCGGCGCAGCGGGACGGTCGATGCGGAGATTGCCGGCATGGTCTGTACGCACGGCGAGTCCGGCATCGCGCGCCTGGCGGGCCAGCATTTCCCGCAACGCTTCCTCATGGCCGGATGGATGGGGAATGGCGCAGATGGCCGCGAATTGTCGCCACAAGTCTTCCGGTGCCGGAGTTGAAATTTCAGCTGTCATAGTGAATCTTCCTCCCGGTATTGATCCTATACAGTACTGTCGGCAATGGAAAAAATCAATATGCTGCCCTTCTCCTTTCTGCATTTTCTCCGGAGCCGGGAAAGGAGGGCGGGGGGAGTGGGGCGCGCTGTCTCTTTTAGGCGTGCTCTCCGATACCGGAACTCCAGTCATCATAGCCGGGGCCGAAGTCAAATTCCAACTGCACCGGACGGCTCAACTCTTCTTCCGTCGGAAAATTGGAGACGGTTACGCCGATCAGCCGGACCGGTCTTCGGGCGACTTCGGTCCGGGCCAGCAACCCGACCGCGATTTCGCCGATGGCTTCGCCGTTATTCAGAAAATGGTGAAAACTGGCAGCCCGGGTGACGGTCTGGAAATCATCATACCGGACTTTCAGCGTGACGGTTCGTCCGGCCAGATGATGACGGATCAGCCGGGAGGCCACTTTGCGCGCCAGACTGCGCAGAACGATACGGAGCCGGCGCGGATCGGAGACGTCTTCGGCGAATGTGGTTTCCCGGCCGACGGACTTGCGTTCGTCGGTTATTTCCACGGGGCGGTCGTCGATACCGCGGACAATCTGGTAATAGAATGCTCCGCTTTTTCCGAAATTGGCGGTGAGAATGGCGAGGTCAAGTTGTTTCAAGTCCCTGCCGGTACGAATGTTCATGCGTCTGAGACGGCTGGCGGTGACGCGCCCGATGCCGTAGAATTTTTCGATCGGAAGCGCTTCGAGAAAGGATTCTACCTGTTCGGGCGGGATCACCGACAGTCCGGCCGGTTTACGCAATCCGGAGGCGACTTTGGCCAGAAATTTATTGCAGGATACCCCGGCAGAGGCCGTCAGACCGGTACGCCGGAAAATTTCCCGCAGCAATTCCCGGGCCAGGCGGGTGGCGGAGGTGAAACCCCGGCGGTTTTCCGTTACGTCCAGAAATGCTTCGTCAATTGACATGGGTTCGACCAGATCGGTGTATTCGTGAAAGATCGCCCGGATCTCGGCGGAGACGGCCTGGTATTTGCGCATATCGACATCCAGAAAAATCCCCTGCGGGCAGAGCCGGAGCGCCCGCGCCGTCGGCATGGCCGAATGCACGCCGAAAGCCCGTGCTTCATAGGAACAGGTGGAGACCACTCCACGCCGTTCCGCCGAACCGCCGACAATGACCGGCTTTCCGCGCAATTCCGGCCGGTCGCGTTGTTCAATGGAGGCGAAAAAGGCATCCATGTCTACGTGAATGATCTTGCGTACCGGCTCCGAAACTGTGCCCATCTCGGTCCCCTCTCTGCTTTCAGCGCCGGGGCAGGCCGCGAGGCGCAGAGCGAAACCGGGGAACGGACGCGGGACGCGAGGGGGAGGTCGGCATTTGATATTGCTTCATCCGGAGCCGCGCCGGAGTCTCCTCCGGAGCGGGGAGGGGGCGGGAACCTGGTAACCGGGAATTGCGCAGCCGGACGGATGCGGGAACATCCTGCTTGTCCGGGCGCAAGGGGGAGGCGACAGCTTTTGCCGGAGACAGCTCCCCTCCTGGTGTCGGTTGCGGAATGCGCTGCCAGTACCACGGTGCTGTGGCGAAGGAGGGGGTCCATGGCGGCGGAATTTTCCACCAATACCATGGGGCATAGCCGGACGGACCGGGGCCGAGCCAGGTATGCCGGATGCCCGGACTGTTGGCGGTATTGCTGCCGGAACCGGCCAGGACGGAGGACGGTTCTGTTCGGAACGTTTTCTGCGATACAGGCCGGGGCGGCGGGGTATGCGGCAACGGTTTTTCCACGACTGGTTCTGCATGGGACATCTGCGTTGCGGTCGTTGCGGTATCCGCGCCAGCGGCGGGGGCTTGGGCCGGCGTCGGCACGAGGGGGGCCTCCGCGCCAAACGCGGAAAAAAGCGGACACAGACAGAAAAGCAATCGGAATATTTTCATGGGGAAAAGATATTCCGTCATTTTCATTTTGTCAAATGTTTTTCGGCTTGCAGCTCTCCGGTTCCGAATGTAAATTGTAAAGAAGCTGATTCGGAAATTTTGTTATGCTTTCATATCTGAAAATTGAAAATCTGGCGTTGATCGAGCGCTCCGAAGTGGAGTTCGAACATGGTTTTAATGTGATCACCGGCGAGAGCGGCGCGGGCAAATCGATCCTGTTGGAGGCGGTTTCCCTGCTGCTCGGAGACCGTGCCGACCGGACGGTGATTCGTGCCGGTACCGACCGTTGCGAGATCTGCGGCATTTTTTTGCTGGCCCCGGAGACTGCCGCCGAATTGATCCCGGTGCTGGAAACAGCGGAAATCCCCTTCGATCCCGATCAGCCGGAACTGCATCTGCGGCGTATCATTACCGCTTCCGGCGGACGTTGCCATGTGAATAACGTGCCGGTGACAGTCCGGGTTCTGCGGGAGATCGGTGAACTTCTCATTGACGTTCACGGGGCTAACGAGCATCAATCCCTGACGTCCCGGACGCGCCAGCTTGAGCTGCTGGACCGGTATGCTGAAGTCGAGTCGCTGCGGGAGGCTTGTGCGGAAATCTGTGCGGAACTGGCAGCTCTCCGGGAAGAACGTGCCGCTTTTGCCGCGTCGCAGCCGTCTGCTGCGGAAGCCGGGCATCTGGAAATGCTTGTAGAAGAGATTGAACGGGTTTCTCCCCGGCCCGGCGAGGATGAGGAATTGGCGGCCCGCCATCGTCTGGCGGCCAATTCCCGGGAAATCATGGAGGAGAGTGCCCGACTGTCGGCGCTGTTGAGCGATGCGGAGGATTCGGTGGCCGATCGGCTGTCGGAAGCCTACCGGATGTTGCAGAATCTGGCGCGTTTGGATGAGAAAAAAGGTGGTGAACTTCTGGAACGTTGCGGCCTTGCCGCGGAATCCATCCGGGAACTGGCGGCAGACATCGCCGATTTCGGCGGTGGTGTGGAGATGAACGAAGCGGAATTTCAGGAGCTGGAGAGCCGTCTGAGCGCGTTGCATTCCCTCAAACGGCGTTATGGACCGTCGCTGGAGCAGGTGCTGGCGACACTGGAGGATGCCCGGAGTCGCCTGGCGGCTTATCGCGGCGGAGATGCGCGGCGGGAGGAATGGGATCGACGGGAACGGGATTTGCTGGAGCGTCTCCAGGGCGCTGCCGATCGGTTGACGGAGCGCCGCCGGATACGGGCTGCTGATTTTACGATGGAAGTTGGTGCCAAACTACGGGCAATCGGATTTACCGCAGGGACGCTGACGGCGGAATTTACCCGCCAGGAACCGGGCGCAAACGGACAGGATCAGCTGGATCTGCTGTTTTCCGCCAATCCCGGTGAACCGGCGCAACCGTTGCGAAAAATCGCCAGCAGCGGAGAATTATCCCGGCTGATGCTGGCTTTGAAAACAGTGCTTTGCGACGCCGACCGGGTGCCGGTAGCGGTTTTTGATGAAATAGACGTCAACATCGGCGGTGAAACTGCGGCTCGGGTAGGGGCGGAATTACGGGCGCTGGGGAAAAAGCGACAATTGCTGGCGATTTCCCATCTGCCCCAGGTGGCGGCACGGGGCGATGCCCATTTTGCCGTGACCAAGGCGGTGGAGCATGGACGTACGGTTTCTCATATTGTCCGGCTGGATAGCGAGGCGAGGCAGAAGGAAATTGCCCGGATGCTCGGAGGAGGGACGGCGGCCCTGGCTCATGCTGGAGAGCTGCTGCAGCATTTATGACGGAATGGGACACATTGGAAAAGCGGGTGATTTCCACCCGTATTTCCCGGCATCGCGGCGCCGGGATGACATTGCTGGATTACTTGACTGTCCGTTTTACCTATCGGGATCGTGATGGATGGCAGGAGCGGATCAGCGCCGGTGAGTTGCGGATCAATGGCGTTACGGCTATGCCGGAACAGGTGCTCGCGGAGGGAGAAGTTTTAAGTTACCATCCCGGCGACCTGCCGGAGCCGCCGGTTGATCTTACCTGGCAGGTGGTTTACGAGGATGAGCATTTCCGGATCATTGAGAAATCCGGAGATCTGCCGGTGCACCCGGCCGGTCCTTTTTATCGGCATACGCTGTGGTTTGAACTGCGGCGCGCTTTCGGCAATATCCATCTTGTCAATCGTCTTGACCGGGAGACCTCGGGACTGCTGCTGGTTGCAGGACATGCGGAGGCAGCACGGAAACTTGCCCGGACAATTTTCCGGAAAGAGTATTTGGCGATGGTTTTCGGTGGGTTTACCGATGCGGTGGAAGCGGAAGGGGTGCTGCTGCCTGATTCCACCAGTGTGGTGCGCAAGAAACGGCGTTTTGTATCAGTTGGGGCAGTATCTCGGGAGATGGGGGGAGAATGGGCTTCGACCCGGTTGGAACCTGTGGCGGTGCGTGCCGGTGTTTCGCTGGTCCGGGCATTGCCGCGGACCGGACGACTGCATCAGATCCGTGCCACATTGTATTCACTGGGATTTCCGCTGCTGGGCGACAAGCTGTACGGACCGGATGAACGGATCTATTTGAAAATCCGCGACAATCGGATTGATGCCGTGGACCGGGCATTGCTGCGGATGCCGCGGCAGGCGCTCCATTCAGCGGCTTTGACATTTCGCCATCCGTTCACCGGGCGAGAGGTGCATGTGGAATCACCGTTGCCGGAAGATTTTCGTTCTGCCTGGGAACAGGTGGAGAATCAGGAATAAAGGGGTTTTTTCTCAAATTCATGTGAAAAAGCGGAAAAAAGCGGTATGTTATAGCGCGATTTGCAAGCGAATGATAAGAGAGGTTGTTTCATGCTGTTCTGGTTGTCGAATTTCAGTGATTGTTTTGGTCCATTGCGACTGTTTGAATATGTGACGTTCCGGGCGGGAGGGGCTGCTGTGACCGCCTTTTTGCTGGTTCTGCTTCTGGGGGGAAGTACTGCACGATGGCTGCGGAAGCTCAACGCCCGTGCGGCCAGCCGTTATGCTGATTTGTTTCCGCCGGAATGGGTGGATAAGGAGAAGGAGCGTACTCCCTGCATGGGGGGACTGTTGATCATCGGGGCGCTGCTTTTCAGTTCTTTGCTGTGGTCGCTGGTCTGGCATCCGATTTTTCTGGCTTTGAGTGGAGCAACGACGGCATTTGCGGCGATCGGTTTTGTGGACGATTACCGGAAGGTGGTGAAAAAGGATCGGGACGGCCTTCCCGGAAAACTGAAGTTATGTGGTCAGTTTCTGGTCGCTGGTCTGGCGGTCTGGTATCTTTGTGCGCAGCCCGGGATTGGCGAATATATGAGCCAGTTGATGGTGCCGTTTTTCAAGGCACCGGTTTGGAGTAATCAGATTTTGGTACCGTTGTTTGCTGTGGTGGTGATTGTCGGAGCATCGAATGCGGTGAACTTGACCGACGGCAAGGACGGATTGGCGACCGGCTGTACGATTTTCTGTACCATGACCTATCTGGTATTTGCCTACCTGATGGGGCATAAGGTGTTCGCGGAATATTTGAACATTCCCTTTATTCCCGGGATCAGCGAAGCGGTTGTGTTTGCGGCGGCGTTGATCGGCAGCTGTATCGGGTTTTTATGGCACAACTGCCATCCGGCTTCCATGTTTATGGGGGATACCGGCAGTCTGGCGCTGGGGGGAGCGGTCGGGTTGCTGGCTGTGCTGGCGCGACAGGAGATTCTGCTGGTGCTGGTGGGGGGGGTGTTCGTGATGGAAGCATTGTCGGTGATTTTGCAGGTCGGGTCATTCAAGTTGACCGGACGGCGTATTTTTCTATGTGCACCGATTCACCACCATTTTGAACGGAAAGGGTGGACAGAAACCCAGATTGTGGTACGGTTCTGGATCCTCTCCGGCGTGTTTGCTCTGCTGGCAATCGCCACGCTGAAGTTGCGTTAAATAAAACAAGAATACAGGCGGCACAAACCTGTGTCGCCTGTACTGTGCTTCGCTTCCTTTGATGGCTTAACGTACAAAGTGTTCCGTCAGAAACGCCAGACTGTCGCTCAGCGAATCAAACGGACTCTTCTGACAGACATCCTGTTCAATAATGAAATATTCCACGCCCGCCGCCTCTCCAGCGGCGATGATTTCCGACCAGTTGAGATTCCCCTGGCCGATCGGGCGCATTGCCCGTTCCCCCTGGATGATGCCGAAATCCTTTAAATGCAGCAGCGGCTGTCTGCCCGGGAATTTTTTAATCCATGCTGCCGGATTACAGCCTCCGGCCTGAACCCAGAATGTATCCAGCTCCGCCCGCAGGGCAGGGGCGTGATCGTACAGAATGTCCAGCCAGATGTGGCCGTCGAATCGTTCGAATTCGTGGGCATGATTGTGGTAGGAAAGGGTGATACCGGCGGCTGCCATGGTTTCAGCCGCGGCATTGATTTTTTCTGCCAGACGGACCGCTTCTGCATAGTTGGTTGGTTTTTCATGCGGGAAGGGATAGGCAGTGTGGCGGCATCCCAGACGTTGCAAATGTTCAATGACCATCTGGGTGCGTTCCACGATGTCCACGGCTTTCTCATGTGTGGCACAGCAAAACAGGCCTTCACCGGCAAGAATTGTGGCCAACTCCTGGTCATCGATAGGGCCGAGCCCCGATAACTGCACGGCTTCGAAACCGATTTTCCGGACTTTTTTCAGCGAATCAGCAATGTCGGACGGAGTTTTAAGAAAATCCCGCAACGTGTACATCTGAGCCGCAATTTGTGATTTTTTCATAAGAATCCTTTGCTTATTGGATGAAGAGTCATGAAATGGACGCTATGAACGATGACGGATGAGGGGGAAGTCTGCCGTCGATTCATCACGCCCCATTGATTCGCATGTGCTTACGCTTTTTGTATTGCGTTTTTTCTATAATGGAACCGGTTATTTCGCAGCCACTATGTCCGACATAATATACACGGCATTTTCGGAAAAACAGCGGATTGCATTTTTTTTGTGAAAAAAATCCATACAGAGACGGTTGGGCGGAGTAGATAAAAAAACGGCGCTTTCTAAAGAAAAAGCGCCGTCTTTTTTATCGCAACAGGAAGTGAAACAATCACATTCCTTCGATCGCTTTGGTTTTCGGAAGTCCCAGAACCTTATCTTCCGGGATCCGCCCTTCTGCGCGAAGAAGGTCAATACGTTCAAACCGTTTCATAACATTCCGTTGTTTACGGACTTTGCCGCCGACGCGGAGACTCGGATGCTGGGACATGATACTACCTCATATGTTATTTTTGTTGTATACAATAATGAATATTTATTAATATGCGCTTTCATTGTCGATTCGTCAAGTTGTATACAGGAGATTTTTGCGCTTTTTTTCCGCTTTTTGCTTGTAATTCCAGCTAATGGAGGCAAACTTTCCTTCATGAAGAAGATATGGTTGTTTTTTTGCTGGATATACTTTCTTTGCCGGATTCCCGTCTGGGCCGGCGAGGTGCTGATTTTAGCCACCGCCGATATGCACGGGACTATGGAGAAGATGAATCGGTTGCGGTTGCTCATTGCGCAGGAGCGGCAACGGGCTGGAGGTCCGGAAAGAGTGCTTCTGATTGATGCCGGCGACACTTTGCAGGGGAGCTTTCTGGCTTGCTATGAGACGGGAGTATTGCCGATGGCCATGCTGCGGGCGATGGGCTATGATTTCTGGGTTCCCGGAAACCATGATTTTGAACAGGTCCCGTGGCGATTTCAGGATTTCACCGGAACGGTGCTGGGGGCGAACTGGCACAGTCGGGAATTCCAGCCTGAATCGTGGCGTCTGGTGACTCGCAACGGGGTCCGGATTGCCGTGATCGGTTTAACTGAGGGGCAACTGCTTTATCGGGTATTACCGGGAACGCTGAGGTGGGAGCCTCCGGAGGCTGCCCTGCGCCGGATCATGCCGGAGGTTCGTGCCGTCGATCCTGATGTGATAGTGCTGGTGCAACATGACGGGGAATATTTCCGTGGTGGCAGTTTGCGATACCGTCTGCGGGAGTTTCCTGAGATTGATCTGGTGATCGGCGCCCATACTCATCAGGAAAATGCAGGAACACGGATTGGAGACGCCTGGTTTGTTCAGCCGGGGTGTTATGCGGAGGCCGTCGCAGCTGTTCGCATTGATTTTGATGAGTGCGAAAAGTCCATACGGCGTATTACTTCGGAATTGCTGCATCCGGAAGCTGCTGGTTCTGTACTGGATGACCAGGATATGCCGGCAGATATGGCTGTCGCCTTACGGCATGCGGAAGCTCAGCGGACTCATCCGGCGGGACGGGCTCCGGGGCCTTTGCAGGAACCGGCAGGCAAGTGCTTGGGGGGAAATCTGGCGACACTGATCGGGCGGGCTATGATGCAGGCCGGGGCAGCGGATGCTGCGATTTATGCAGGAAATTCCAGACAGCGTCTTTATCCGTCGGCATTAAGAGAGCAGGATCTTTTTGATTTATTTCCCTTCGAGAATCGCATTTGTACGGTGGCTTTGACCCCGGAAGAACTGCGGGCCGTTCTGGAGGAGGAATCCCGATTGCTGCGGCGAAATCGACGGCGTGCAGTGCTGCTTGCCGGCATGGAGGCAGATATTACGAACCGAGGCGAAATTATTCTCCATAAGTTGCCGTCGCCTCGGCAGGACGGGCGTATCCGGGTTGCGGTAACAGACTATTATCTGGCCGGAAGCGGTGGACTGACTATGACGCTGAGACAATTGATTGAGCGAGGGGCGCCTTATAAAAACTCTCAAATACCTCTTCGGGACGCCGTCAAAGCGCAACTGGATCCTTTTTAGAACAGTTGAAGTGTAAAAAAAAGAAGAGAAGGTGCAACCACCTTCTCTTTTCTGGAAACCTGAAACGTTTCGAATCTCTTTATTTCACAGCATCGGAGAGTACCGGCAGACGGATTTCCGTACCGATTCGTTCCGACTCGTGAACATTGAGATACTGCACAGAGGTGATGACCGCTGCAGCGATCAGAAAGAGCAAGGTAAGTACAGCCAGTACCGTATAAACTGCGGATGGCGCCTGATCGCTTTTCTTTTTGATTTTCACGCCTTCGGCCAGGCCCAGTTCTTCCATCTGGTCCAATGCACTCTGCGGCATGCTTTTTTCCTTGTCATCCTTTTTCAGGGCAAGACCGCCGTCTGCGTTTTCCTCCTCGGTTTTTTTCTCGACTGCCGGAGCCGCCGGGGCTGCCGGGGCTGCCGGAACGGGCGCCGGTTTCGGCGCGACCGGGCGTGCCGCCATTCTGACCGTCGGTTTATCGGTTGCAGCCTGCGGCGCAACCGGAGCCGGACGTTGCATTTTCACCGTATTATCTTCATCCATGGCGGCTTCAATGCTGGCACCGGGTTTGGCGGGGGCGCCGACTTTCTGGACTTTGACGGTTTCGTCGTTGTCGGCGGAAATTGCCGTCTGAATACTGGCCGCTGGTTTTATCGGAGCCACTTTCTGAACTTTGACGGTTTCATCGTCACTGCTTTCCGCCGAAGGATTCAGTACCACAGTTTGTTTTGCTGCCAGAGTCGGGTCTACCGGGGTATGCCGTGCCGGGGTCGGTTTCAGCATGACGACCTTGCGGGTCTGGGTACCGGTAGCGCTTGCGGCAGCTTCCGGCGTTGCCGATTTTCGGGCAGCGTCAATGTTGATGGGATGTTTTTCCGAAACCGGCATCACCGGTTTCAGTTTGATCGTTTTACGGGTCTGGGTGTCGGACAGAACATCCAGATTGCCGGTGTCGGTGTCCCGACCGCTGAGTGGATCGGCGATCGGTGAAGGTTTCGCCGCTCCGGGATTCAATCCGGAAGGTATCGGGGCGGCCGGTGCTTTCAGCTTCACGGTTTTGCGGGTCTGGGTATTTTCCGCATCAGCGGAGGCATTTCCGGCAACCGGGGTTTTATCCAAGTCAGCCATTTCGTTCCCTTTCGCTCGAATATTTTATATTGAAAAATCCATACACACAAGCACAGTTCAATGTAAACCGGAAATTCAGGAAATGCAACAATGAAAATGTTTCTCCGAAAAAAAAATACGGCTTTTTTTCATGTTTTTTCCCGAGTGTGCCGCTCTTATCCCTGTTTCTGGCGATTGTAATACTGCTGAATGCGATCCGCCACATCCAGGAAATTGGCCTGATTCTGGTAAATTTCCTTATATTTTTCAATAGCAGCTTCTGTATTGCCAGCTTCTTCCAGAGTGGTAGCCAGATAATACAATGTTTCCAGTTTGGTTTTATCCATGCGGTCCATCTCCGCCAATGCTCCTTCCAGCTGTTCGACCGCCATATCAAATTGCTTGTTGGCAGCGAAGCAGCGCCCCAGGTAGACCATGCAGGCAAGTCGCCGCTGCGGACTGCGCCGAGCCACCTGGAAGTAAGCGATCGCATCGTTGATCTTTCCGTTGGCAAACAGCAGTTCCGCCAATTCGAAGTTGAGTTGTGCGTCGTTGGGATAATTCTGGGCACGTTCCTGAGCTCTCTGCATTCGGTAAGCTTCCCGCTGGGCTTCTATGTCGGCGATCTGCTGTTTGGCTTCTTCGCCGGCGGCAGGATTTTCCCGGATCTGGCGGATTTGCTTGTTATAGCGGGCGATCACGGCTTCTTCAATGCTCTTATCCAGCAGGGGGTCCATGGTGCCGAGAGTTTTTACCACTTTTTCCAGTTCGGCGATAGCGGCGTCATAATCTTCCATGATCATGTAGGCGTCGGCCAGTTTGCGGCGGATGTCGATGGAATCGTTTTCCTTGAGGTCTTCCTGGAATTTTTCCACCAGCAACTTTGCCTGATCTGCATCGTGGATGGTTCCGTCGATCAGCTGCTGGGCGACAGCAGCCTTGGCATCCACGGTTTTTTCCTGAGTACTGCCGCTTTCCTCCCATTTGCCTTTTTCCATACTGGCCAGAGCGAGAGCGGCGCGCAGTTCCGACTGGGTATTCATGTCATTGGGATAGCGGGCGGCGATTTCCTGAATGATCCGCAGGGCTTCCCGGGCTTGATTATTAGCCTGCATGCAACGGGCCAGCTTCCAGGCATTGGCTTCGTTTTTGGGGTGAAATTCCCGAATCAGGCTCAAGGCATCGACGGCGATGAACATGGCACCGGCATTTTCCGCTGCTTCTGCCAGAGCATTCAATACAGGCGGGTTGTCGAGCGATTTTGCCAGGACATCTTCGCACAAAGCCATGGCGGCGAGAGGATCCCGGTTGGTGAGGGCCTTGATTTTTGCCAGTTTGAAACTGGCGCCGATCTGTGCCATAAATTTCGTGAAGAACCCGTCGGTCATAGCTTTCCGCCGTTCCAGACCGCGAAGTTTTTCCCGGGCATTGATGAAGGCCGGTTCTTCTTTGAGGGCCTCTTTCAGCAGTTCAATCTGAGTTTCAAGGTCGCGGGTTCGGTTGGCACGGCTGTAGGCTTCCCGGATGGCGGGAGGCACGTTCTGAATCGTTTTCTTTTCCATGATCCTATGTCCGTAGTTCGTTAGAATGATAGGCAGTGCGGTATCGGGATGTTTCACAATGCCCGTTTTGTACCGGAGAAAAAGACAAACGCCGGAGATACCTGGGCATCGCCGGTCGGGAGGAAGTTTTTCCCGGTCTGATTGTCAAAAAAATTCCATCCGTCATTCCCGGGGGACGGTCGGTCGCAGTTGGCCGGCGATATCTTTCACCCGGGGAAGCGGGTGCGACTTCCTTTCATCAATCCTTGGTATTGACTGTTCAAATAACGGTACCTTATACTCAAAGTCTCATTTTTTCAAGTGGTCCGGAGGATTTTTTCACTTCCTCTTTTCCGCAAAGGTGAGGGAGAAGTGGTCATTCTGCCCCTGGCGCAGTTGCATGCGGCCGCTACGGACGCGAGTCAGCCAGGAGGACAATTCTTCTTCCGGGTTGAGGGCGCGCAGAATCCGGATGGCGAGGGGGCGCATCAGGGATTGCGGGATGGCAAGATTGCCGAGCCGGAAACGCTCGATTTCAAATTCACCTTCCTTTTCCCGGTTACCCTGGAAAACAGCACTGAGTCGCCAGCGGATTTTGCCATAGATTCTACCGGTCAGGGCAAACTCAAAGCGATTGTCGTCGTATTTTTCGACGGCAGCTCGACCGTTCATTTTTTCTGGGCCGGATACATTTTCGTCATCGGCTTTTTCCGTTCGGGTGGGGGGGAAGAGCAACTCATTGGCGACAACGCAGGCGGATTCCGGGGTAAAGGCTACCGGACTTTCATCCCGTTTCATGGCGGCCAGGGCTTTTGCTGCCTCCTTGTGAGTGGCGTCACTTTGGGGAATATCGCTGTAATCCGGCCACCCCATAGGAGCGAAAATCAGAAACAGAATGAAGCCGCCCCCCACCACCAGGCTGACAGCAAGAATAGAAAGTACCAGCTTGATCTTTTTCAGAATCCAGCGGATAAGCCGGAACGGGGCAGATGCGATCCGGCTGAAAAAACCCTGTTCCTTCAAGCGATTGAATAACCGTTTTTCGGCATGATCCAGCTGTACTCCGCAACTGGAACAGACAACGGCTTCCGCCTTATTGACGGCGCCGCATTCCTGGCAGATGGTTTGACGCATGGTTGAAAAATACTCCTTCCATCAGCATTCCGGATTCCACCCGTTCGGGGGCGGCGGAACATTTTTTATAAATCTTTTTGTCGTACCTTCATGACTGCCGTGAAGGCTGGGCTGGAATGCGGCCGGTTCCCTGCAGCGTCAACTCAGAAGGAACTGCAGCTCTTCGATAGAAAGCTTGTTGGCGGCCGCATTCGGATTATCGATGACGTGATCGAAAATTTCCTGTTTCTGTTCCTGAAGGTTCAGAATTTTTTCCTCAATGGAATCTTTTACCAGCAGCTTCAGGCTGGATACCGGACGCGTCTGGCCGATTCGGTGTGTCCGGTCCGTAGCCTGCAGCTCCACTGCCGGATTCCACCAGGGATCGCAGATTACCACTGTATCGGCAGAGGTCAGATTCAGTCCCGTTCCGCCGGCCTTCAGACTCAGCAGAAAGAGCGGTATTTCCGGATCATTGTTGAAATGATCAACCCGGGTCTGACGGTTGCGGGTGGTTCCATCCAGATATTCGTAGCGGATTGCTGCCGCATCCAGCCATTCGGTAATTTTTCCTAGAAGTGTTGTGAATTGGCTGAAAAGCAGCAACTTGTGACCACTGTCGATGTGTTCCAGCACCAGTTCCTGAAGCAGTTCAAATTTGGCCGATGGAATCTGATGCGCTGCGGGATCGGGCAGCAACCCCGGGTGACAGCAGATCTGCCGCAGCCGCAGCAATGTGGTGAATATTTCGGCATTGGCCCGGGGATCCCCCTTGGCCATACGGGAGAGTTGTTTCCAGCCCGATTCCCGTACTGATTCGTACAGCTGACGCTGTTGTGGATCCATGACGCAGAAGAGCATCCGCTCCTGTTTCGGTGGCAGTTCCTGGCCGACTTCCGCTTTGGTACGGCGCTTCAGAAACGGGGCAACGCGAGCGGCAAGATCCTCCTGCAACTCCCGGTTGTCCCGGATGTCCGCGTAATAATGGCGGAAGGCATTAAAACTGCCGAGCATGCCGGGATGAAGAAAGTCAAAGATGCTCCATAAATCCTCGGTGGAGTTTTCCAGCGGCGTACCGGTCAGCACGATTCGATGATCCGCAGCGATGGCCTTGCAGCTCTGGGCGTTTACGGTTCCCGGATTTTTGATATGCTGAGCCTCGTCAAGGATCAGGTAACTGAAGTGATGTTTCTTCAGATATTCCGCATCCCGGCGGGCGGTAGCGTAGGACGTGACGATTAAATCATAGCCGTTGGGATTTTCCCAGACGTTTTCGCGGCCGCTCCCGGCAAGAGCCGCGACCTGGAAATCAGGGATGAATTTCCGGCATTCGCGTTCCCAGTTGGTGACGAGGCTGGCCGGGCAAATGACCAGGGCCGGGGGGCGTTGCGGCGATTTCCGGGCGGCCAGCAGGGCCAGAAGCTGAATGGTTTTGCCCAGGCCCATTTCATCCGCAAGAATCACGTTAAATCCGGCGTCGGTCATCCGGCGGAGCCAATCTACGCCTTCCTGCTGGTAGGGGCGCAGAGTCCCCTGGAACGGATGTGCAGGCGGTTCACAGGGCAGTGAAGCGGGGGCTGCCGCCGCGACCAGCTCCGGTGGCCTGGCCGCCGGCAGTTTCTCAGTGAGATGCAGGAAATATTGGGCAGAGTGAAACGGCAGTTCAAACGTATGTTCTTTTTCCGAAACCATCCGGAGGATATTTTCCGCCCCTTTCATGAAACCGCGCAACGGTTCACTAATACGCGCCTGCATGCCGTTTGCTGTGGAAAAGTACATTTTCCCGGTCCGCGCGGCGGCGGAAACCCGTTTGAAGGGTAAAGCTTCTCCGGCAGCCTGGAGGTCATACTCGATCAGGTAATGATCCTTGCCGGTCGCGCGTACCCGGCAGGAGAACGAAATCGGTTCCAATCCGTTTCCGCCGGCGGCCAGGCGGGCGAGGGGGGCTTCCAGACAAACATTGTTGCGGGAGGTCATCCAGACGGGCAGCAGCCGGTCGAGAAACTCTCCGGCGGCTTCCGGGTTTTTCAGGGAGAACAACTTGCCGTTGCGACGGAAGCCGAACATTTCCAGTTCCTTTTCCAGTCGGAGTTCCGCGCATTCGTCCCGTTGCAGAAACTCGTCTCCAATCCGGGCGAGACGACCGGAATCGACGGGAAAAATATGATTGTCATAAAGATAATGCACCCGCAGGTGGAATTGTTTTTCCGCATCGAAGAGCCCTCCCAGAAGGACCTGGCATGGAGCTTTGCGGACTTCCAGAGTTGTCGTCTGTACCACCGGCAGCGGAAAATGGCCGTCCTGCATGAATTTTTCCATCCCTTTGCCGGGCAGATCCTGTTCTCCGGTACGGAAGAAACTGCGCAGCCAGCCGACATCCACGGTTGCAGGCACAAAGTAATATTCCCCCTGGCGTCCGATCCAGCAGCCGGCCCGACCGGTAATAACCTTGGCATGGCGGATCGGCAACAGGGTGTTGCCGACGCGGATACCCGGAGAGAGGCGGCTGGAGTCGCCGTCTTTTTTCCGGAGAATGACCGCTTCGCACTGGTCTCCGCGTATAAAAAGTCTCCGACCATCCCGACGGAAGCGTTCAAATCCGATCAGACAGTGAAAAAATTCCGCCGTCTGTTCAGAATTGAGCAACACGCTGGAGTTATCCGGTTCCCCGTTGATTGCGAGGTAACGAATGATCTGCTGGTCCTGGAGTGAAAAATCGTCGAGCTTGAGAGAAATACTCAAGGTTTTCTCAAAAAAGAGCTGGCGCAGATTATTGACATTGCCGAGGTATTCCCGTTCCGCATTGCGCAACCGGACATTGAGAACGGCATTTTCCCATTTGCTGGGCACATGGGGAAAGGCGGAGGCTGCTTCCAGCGTCAACTGTGCCGGCGCATGGGGTTTTTCCCGGGAAGCGAGCGCGTCCAGACTTTCGTATTTGAGGCCGGCATAATTCGAGATTCCATCATCGAGGGGATGGTTTTCCTGGCGGAAACGGCCGCAGTACATGATGGCTGCCACAGCATGTTCGCACAGTTTGCCGGAGTTTTCCCGGCAGCTGCATTGGGAAATACCGGGATCTCCGGGGGAGACTTCGGTATGGGCATAGGTATTGCGGTCTTGAAAGGTTGCATTGATTCTGCCTTCGGCGTCGCGCCAGGCACAAGTGAGCGCATCTGTTTTCAACAGCTGCTTGGCCGCTTTCAGTTTTTCTTCGCTGGAGGCTTCAATCAGCTTGCTTTCAAAACTTTTGGCCATGCCATTCCCCCTCCGGAAATTCAGCTTGTCTTCGCGGGTTTATCAGAATGTGCTTTTTGCCGGAGCGCGGAGGCGATCCGGTTTTATAAAAATAACACGAATAAGAAGGTTTATCAAATACTTTTTCAGTAAAAAACAGGGAATTTTATTCAGATCGCAAGGAAGGGGAACCACTGGTCGCGGCTTCCTGTGCCGTCAACTGCTCCACCAGGCCGGAAGTGCGCATGGCGTCATGCAGGATTCCGGCGCTCAGGGCTTCCGGGAGGAACTGCATAAACAGATGGCGGCGAGTGCGCGTGATGGCAGTGTAAACCAATTCCCGGTTAAAGAGTTCCGGGCGGTCCGGCAGCAACAGCAGCAGCTCGTCGAATTCCGATCCCTGGGATTTATGAACGGTCATGGCGAATGCGGTTTCGTGCCGCGGCAGCAGCGATAACGGAACAAAGCGGACTCCCCCCTGTCCGTCCCGGGCGGGAAAACAGGCGGCAAGACGACCGTCCGGGGCGGGAAAAACTATTCCGGTGTCACCGTTGAAGAGATCAGCATCCCGGTCATTTTCAACAATCAGAAGCGGACGACCGCGGAAAAAGGCGGTGGTACCATTTTCCGACTGAGGTTTTCCGAGCCATTCGTATACCAGACGGTTGAGGGTTTCGCTGCCGAATGGGCCGACCCGGGTGGCGGTCAGGATCCGGAACCGGTCGAGGGCGGCCAGAGCAGCCTCCGCAGTTTCGGCAAGCAGGAGTGGCCGGTAATGTTCCCGGATCAGACGGCGGAGCTCCGTGGTGCCGCTACGCCGGAACGAATCGCTGTTTTCGGGGCAGGGGAGTTCCGTCAATTCGTTGGAAAATTGGCGAATGAGCTGTCGGATATTGTCGACATCATGGCGCGTACGGGCATTTTTGACGACTTCGGCCAGGCGTCCAATGCCTCCAGTGGCGTTGAAGCGGCGACTGACGGTCAATTCCACAGTCGCATCGGCCAGCCGGGCGGTTGTCTGAGAGAAATCTTCCAATCCATTGCCGAAAGCAGATCGGTAGTCGTTGAAAAACTCCATGGTATATGCCTCCGGCTGTCCTGCCCGGCAGAGGTCACCGAAGACACAGCCGGGCTCCACCGAGCTGAGTTGATGCATGTCACCAAGCAGAATGACCGAGGCGTGATCCGGCAAGGCCGAAAAAAATGCATTCAGCAATGTCAGCGGCACCATCGACACCTCGTCCACGACCGCCACGTCGACTGGAAGCGGTTGCCGGTGGTTTCTCCGGCCTTCCGGAAATTCAGGCGTGATGCCGAGCAGGCGATGCAGCGTGACTGCGGCAGGCGGTGTCGGTGTCATGGCGGCTGCGGCAATGGATTGAGTCAATCTGGCGGCGGCTTTGCCGGTGGGGGCGGCCAGCATGAGGCGGGGCGCAGGGCGGTGGGCAATCTGCGCAAGTTCCGCATGCAGAGCCAGAATCCGGGCTGCGGTGTAGGTTTTGCCGGTACCGGGGCCGCCGGAAATAACCGCCAGCCGTCCGCGCACTGCGGCAAAAGCCGCCAGCCGCTGCCGGAATTCTGGGGAGCCGGGTTGTTCCGCATGGGGAAAAAGCGGTTGCAGGGCGGCTCCGGTCGCGACCGGATCGAAATCGGATTTCCGGGTGGCGAAGCGTCGGATTGTTTCCGCCAGTTCCCGTTCGCACAGATAATAACGCTGCAAATACAGACGGTTTCCTTGCAGCACCAGCGGGGTCGCGGCTTCAGACGAGACGACGGCGGGACAGCGCAACAGGTCTGCCCGCCAGGATTCCACCGACGGGATGAAGGCGGGAACCCGACCATCGAAATACAGTTGCGGCATATCCAGACGGCAGCAGACATGTTGCTGAGATACCGCACGTGCGGCCAGTGCCGCCGCTGTCCGCAGAGATTCCGGCGCACCGGGGGACAGATGGTACAGAAAATTTGCGAAATTTTGTTCGAACCGATTGAATACCAATGGAAAAACTGAGTTGTTCATGGCTGCGCCTCTGGGATGCGTTGTTCCAGTTCCCGTACCAATGCCGGTGGTGGGATCACATCACGGAAAATTCCGTATTCCGGTTGTCCGGCCCGGATGCCGCGCAGGAAGACGTAGAAAACTCCGCCGAAATCGCGTTCATAACGGTAATCCGGCATCGTGCGCGCCAGATGTCGGTTCAGCGCGACGATGTAAAGCAGATATTGCAGACAGTAGTGGTTGCGTCTCATTTCTTCTGCCAGGCCCCGGGAAAGAAAAGAGGAATAGCGATCGTCCAGACGGTTGGATTTCCAGTCCAGTAGATAAAATTTCCCCTTGCATCGGAATATCAAGTCAGCGGCGCCGGTCATAATGGATTCCGGCGGGATTCCACTGGAGAACGACTCGCCCGGTTGATAGGGGCGGTCGGGACCGGCATAACGGTTCAGCAGAGTCGCCAGTTCCTTTTGTTGCGGTGCTGCAGCGCCTGTGGGATATAAAAAACGGAGTTCGCGCAATGTATCCTGCCGCGGAATATCCGCCAGACGGAGACCGGGCAGCAGCGTCAGATTCCGGACGGTTTCCGCCATGGACACCATGGCTTTTTGACGTTCGGACTGTTCCTGCGGGGATTCGCCGGTCAAACCGAAGCGGTTCAGCATGGTATCGGCAAGTTCCCGGAGATCCTTTGAGGTCGCATTCCGGAAATCCATTTCTTCGAAAAATTGATGCCAGCAGTTGCCGGTCACTGCTCCTGGCGGGAAAAGCTGTGGAATGTTCTCTTCCGAAGGCGGCAGGTGGTCGCTGTCAGTAACATCCGTATGGG
The DNA here is from genome assembly GCA_944389925.1 of uncultured Victivallaceae bacterium. Taxonomy (GTDB): domain Bacteria; phylum Verrucomicrobiota; class Lentisphaeria; order Victivallales; family Victivallaceae; genus CALXOD01. The sequence continues at coordinate 23,196 of CALXOD010000006.1, forward strand.
AAAGACTATCCACTTCCGGCATTTCGTCGGCATCGTCGTAGTCCAGCAGTTCTGCCGCGTATTCCGGAAAATCCGCATGTCCTGCCAGCGTTGTGAAGCTCAGCATCTGCCAGGACGACTGAACCCGGCTGGGAATAGATGGCGGAACCAGGGGAGAGTCTGAAATTTCCGGTTGCCAGGAAGCCGGCTTCGGCAATGCGGCAATTGCGATTTTCTCCACGGCCGAATGATCCGGTCGTTCGGGAAGCACAGGGGGCCAGGGGCCGAAGAGGTAGTCCAGACTGTTTCGCTGGTTCCGGTTTACCGGGTATTGAAGGACGTAACAGCGATTCTCTGCCCGGGTGAGGGCGACGTAAAGCAGCCGGAGTTTTTCGGAAAAGGCTTCTGCATCAGCGGCGGCACGGATGGATTCATCCGGGTTGACCGTCAGGCGGGGCGCACCGGTCTCCGGGAGGTGCCAGCGGACGAGCTCTTCGCGTTTCTTCAAATCGCAGAACAGATACGGGACGAAGGTAATGGGGTACTGCAGCCCCTTGCTTTTGTGAATGGTGATAATGGTCACGGCATCGCGGTCGCTCTCCAGGCGGATTTCATTGTCTTCTTCGTTGGCTGCATCGCGGCTTTCCCGGAAAAAACGAACGATTTCGCCGAATTCAGCGTGCCGGGTGCGGTCGTATCCATGAAGCAGTTCGGCCAGCTGGAGGTAATTGGTCAGGCGACGCTCCCCGCCCGGGAGCGTCACCAGCCGTTCGCGGATGCCGAACTCCGCTGCCAGCCGATAGAAGGCGGTGATAAAACCGCTGTTCCGCCATTCTTCGCGCGCCTGGCGGAAACGCTCGCGATAACGGGAAACGGTTTCATCCCTCAGCAGGGCTTCCGCCTGTTCTCCGAAAAGATCCAGTGCCATGGCGGCCCGGACCAGCCGGGCGGATTCCCACTGATCCAGTGCGGCGGTCAGACGGAGCAGATTTTCAGCTTCCATGCTGTCGAAAACGTTGCCGGTTTTACGGGGAATGGCGGGAATACCGCAACGGGCCAGGGCATTGCGGATGGCAATCCCGTGGGGATTCCAGGAAACCAGTACGGCTATGTTG
>CALXOD010000007.1 GCA_944389925.1 uncultured Victivallaceae bacterium
AGATCGTGCCGGACATCCGGATCGGAATTCTAATTGACGGGCAGTCCTGACGTGGTATGCTGCGAGACGACATGGCAGACGCCGCAGGAAAGATCCGACGGCGTCAGCGCTGCTACTTCAGCGGTAATATCGACCATTTCACAGCGCGCATGCGTACGTATAGTGATTTCACGCACCGGGAATCTCCCGTTTCAGTGGAAGTGCCTTGAGGATATCTTGAATATTGGCGTCCCAGAATTCCCAGGTATGGCCTCCGGGTGATTCCTGATAATGATATTTGAACGCCCCCAACGCTTCCACCCGGCTGCGGAAGGCCAGATTGTCTGCATACAGGGAATCTTCCGTACCACAGGCCTGGAACAACTGGGGACGCTGGGAGGGCGGCAGAGCGGCGGTTTTATCCAGCAACTGCCAAAGATCATCTTCCGGCGGCACGGGTTTACCCGCTCCGAAAAAGCTGTCCGCCTCCTTTTCGCGATGATATTCGGTCCGGAGACGCACCAGAAATTTTGCAAGATCCGTCACTGCCGACAAAGCCCCTGCAAAACAGAATTTGTCCGGCCGTCGCAGCGCCAGCTTCAAAGCGCCGTACCCCCCCATGGACAATCCCGCGGCAAACGTATCCTCCCGCCGGGGACTCACCGGGAAAAACCCTTCCACGATCCGCGGCAGTTCCTCCGAAAGAAACGTCCAGTAATCCGCTCCGCAAACCATATCCGTATAAAACGAACGTCCGCCATCCGGCATCACCACCACCAGTCCCAGCGACGCCACATACCGTTCAATCGAAGTCCGCCGCATCCAGATGGTGTAATCATCGCTCATGCCGTGCAGCAGATACAACACCGGATACAGGTGTTTCGTACCGCCGCTGGAAGCCTGCCCGATCTGGGTACTGACTTTCTGCGGAATAATCACATTCATACCACAGGCTTTGGCAAGCGCATCCGAGTGAAAATTGCAATGAATCAGAGCCATATTTCATCCCCTTTAGTTTTGAATCTGCGGACAGTCCAACCGTCCCAGATGCTGTCCGCAATCCACCAGCAGGATTGTCCCGGTCACCGACCGGTTACCCGCCAGAAACAAGACTGCCTCCACCAGATCCGTCAACGCCACCGGACGCGCCAGCGGCACCCGCTGCAGCGTTTTTTCCATACGCCCCCCCGGCGGCAGCCATGGTGGCGGCAATACCGGCCCCGGCGCAATGCCGTTCACCCGGATCCGAGGCGCCAGTTCCCGGGCAAACTCCAGCGTGGCGTCACGCAGCGCCCGGCGGCTGTGAGCATAAGCCCCCCCATGCGGAACAACGGCGTCAACCTCCTGATCCAGCAGATTGACGATCGCGCCTTCTCCCGACAAGGTCTGGCGCCGTACTGCAAATTCCCGCATCAGCGCCACCGGCGCCAGGTAGTTGACTTGAAAAAAACGTCGATCTTCCTCTTCGCTGTCCTTCAGCACCGACTCAAAGCGCCGGTAACGGGAGGCGTTATTGATCAGAATATCCACCGGACCTTCGATCTGTCGGAACAATGTTTCGGCCGCCCCGGGCTTTTCCAGATCGGCTTCTACAATCCGGTGATTCCGTCCGGGCAGCTCCGCCACCAGTGCTTCCGCTGCCGCCCGGGAATATCGGCAATGCACGATCAGGGCAGCCCCTTCCGCAGCAAAGGCACGGGCAACGGCCGCCCCCACCCGGACCGCCCCTCCGGTAACCAATACGGTTTTTCCGTCAAATCGCATGCTGCCGTTTCCTTTCGGCCGTATTTTTTCAGCGGCGCATGGCGCGTCTGGCTTCCAGATCGTCCTGTTTTCGACGCAGGTCTTCGCGTTTATCGCCGTGAGTCTTACCTTTGCAATAAGCGATCTCGACCTTCACCAGTCCCTGTTTCAGGTAAAACCGCAACGGCACCACAGTTCCCCCTTTTTCGCCGAGCATCTGCGCCAGTTTGCGGATCTCCGCGGCGTGCAACAGGAGCTTCCGCTGCTGTTTCGGGGGATGGTTGAATCGGTTCCCCTGGCCATAAACGGCAATATGAGCATTATGCAGCCAGGCCTCACCATCGCTGATCCGGACAAAGGAGTCGGTCAGCGTCACGGCACGTTCACGGCAGCTTTTCACCTCGGTGCCGGTGAGCTTAATGCCCGCTTCATAGCGTTCCAGAATGGTATAGTCGTGGAACGCCTTCTTGTTGGTTGCGAGCACCGGATCATCGGGATTGCGTCTCGGCATGGCAAAAACCTATTTACTTTCCTTGAGGAAATTGCTGGCTTTTTCCTCAAACTGACGCCGCTTCGGATAATTGGCACTGGTCAGGGATTTTTCGAATTTTCCCAGCAAATCACGCTGTTCGGCACTGAGCCGGGTCGGCACCTCCACCTGCACCCTGATATGCAGATCGCCGCGCCCTCCGCCGCGCAAGGCCGGCACACCTTTGCCTTTGAGCCGCAACAGAGTTCCATTCTGGGTCCCTTCCGGCACCTTCATCTTGGCGGGACCGGCGATGGTCGGCACCACGACAATTCCCCCCAGCGCCGCAGTCATGAACGGCACGGGCATTTCGCAGAGCAAGTCATTGCCTTCCCGCACGAACACCGCATGCGGCCGCACATGAATCACCACATACAAATCTCCCGGTGCGCCCCCCCGGCGCCCACTTTCCCCTTCGCCGGAGACCCGCAGGCGGGATCCGGTATCCACTCCTGGGGGAATGTGGAGCTGCAAGGTTTTCTCGATCCGTACACGCCCTTCCCCACGACATTTGCGACAGGGTTTATCGATTACCTCGCCGGTACCGCGACAGGCCGGACAGGCCTGGCGGACACTGAAAAAGCCATTGGTCGCCGTAACCTGCCCGGTGCCGCCGCAGCGAACGCAACGGCTCTTGCCGGAACCGGGCTCGCAGCCGGAACCGCCGCAGCTGTCGCAAGTTGTCAACCGCGGAATGGTGATCTTCGTATCAGCACCATAAACAGCATCTTCGAAATCGATTTCCAGATCATAACGGAGATCGGCACCGTCCATGGCCCCGTTGGGGTTCTGCCGTCTGCCGCCGCCGAAAAATTCCTCAAAAATACTCCCGCCCCCGGCTCCTCCGCCAAACACCTGGCTGAAAATATCGAAGGGATCCTGGAACCCCCCTCCCGGCCGCCCGCCGCCGGCTCCGGGAGCAAAAGCATCGGGTCCGAACTGGTCATAGCGCGCCCGCTTGTCGGGATCGCTGAGCACTTCGTATGCCTGAGAAATATCCTTGAATTTCTCCTCCGCCGCCTTGTCGCCCGGATTCTTATCCGGGTGGTATTTGATCGCCAGCTTGCGGTAGGCTTTTTTGATTTCATCGGCGGATGCGGTACGCGCCACGCCGAGCAGTTCATAATAATCCTGTTTGGCCATTTTGATCCACCTGATCCTGCCTTATTCGTCGATTTTCCCGGTTTCCGGCGCCGGAGCTTCCGGTACCGGTTTCCCGGTTGAAACCACCACCTTGGCCGGACGGAGCAACCGGTCTCCGATCCGGTAGGCGGAGGTCCATTCTCTGAGCACATGGCCCTCTGGAACGGTTTCCGAGGGTTCCTGGGCCACAGCTTCCTGCCATTCGGGATCAAACGGCTGGTGAATACTTTCCTGTTTCTTCACGCCGAGATCCTCGAAGGCCTTGATATATTCCTGAATAATCATCTCCACGCCCTGCCGGATCGCTTCGATATTGTCGGATTTCGCCGCTGCGGTCTGAGCCATGCCGAGGAAATCAAACACCCGGAGAAAGGGATCCAGCGTACTGGTCACTCCCAGCATCCGGGCATCGGCAATATCCTTGAGTGTACGCTTGCGGTAATTCTGATAATCGGCCTGAAGATAAAGCATCTTTTCCTTGAGTTCGGCCAGTTCTTTTTTCAAGGCCTCGACTTCCGCACCGCCCGCTTTGTCATGCGCAGCTGTTTCAGCAGCATCCGCTTCCGGAACCGGTTCAGCGGCGGCAGTATCCGGGCCGACCGTCTCCGGCTCAGGAGGGTTCACCGTCTTTTTCTTCTCAGATTTTCTGCTCATATGTCTGAATCCTTTCCAAAACTTTTCCATTCACACCCCCCGTGAAGCAAAAATCAGCAGTAATTCCCCCGGGACTTATTAATATAGTTCCGCTTTCTCTTTTTTCCACCCTCCCGGACGCCGGTTGCACCCGAATCACCGGGAACAAGCAAAAAACCGTCTCTTTGCTGCTGCAAAAAAGGTTGAAAACCACTCATGACCATGATATATTAGACATCGCCGATGTGCAGAAATGTCGGCAGAAACGCTTTTTTTCACGGCTAAAACGAAGGAACACCGTCTATGATGACGTTGACTCGATATGGTCTCCGGGAATGGGGGGGCGGAGGAATTGTGGCACTGCTTCTGGCAGCGGGGTTCATTCTCTTGATTCTCGCCGGTTTTCCGGTAACAGGCGGCATCGGCACCGGACTTGTAGTGCTCTGCTGGTTGGGGTTGGCGGCTTTTTTCCGGAATCCCGTCCGGCGTCCTCCGATGGATCCGGCCCTGCTGGTCAGCCCGGCGGATGGAGTCGTGCGTGACATCGGCGAAGTGGATTTCGACCAGCCGCCATTCGATGGAAAAGCACAGAGAATCGGTATTTTTCTTTCGGTCCTGAATGTCCATGTTAACCGGGCCCCCGCTGATCTGGAGGTGCAAAGCGTCGTCTACCGCGAAGGTCGCTATCTGGATGCGCGCAGCGCCGGTTGCGCGACGGAAAATGAAGCTATGACCATTGCCGGGATCGCTTCCGCTGCGGGGCATACGTTCCCGATGGGCATCCGTCAGATTTCCGGAGCGATCGCACGACGAATTGTCTGCCCGGTACAGCCGGAACGGCGGTTGCGGCGCGGCGAGATTTACGGCATGATCAAATTCGGCTCCCGTACTGAGCTGTATCTGCCGCTGGAAGGCGTGGAAATCCGGGTACGGCCCGGAGACCGGGTATACGGCGGCAAAACCGTCATCGCCGCCATTCGCCCCTGATGCCGCCCAGCGAACAGGAGTCCCCATGAAGGAACGATTCAAACGACTGATTGAGCGGAACCGCTGGCTGAAAGCGGCACCGAATTCTTTGACTTTGTGCAATTCGCTCTGCGGCTTTGCCGCGATTCTCTTCACGTTGCGGGCGTATGAACGCGGAATGATGCCGGACACCGGAGCGGAAATCTTCGCTGCCAGTGCCTGGATTATTTTGTTTGCCATGGTCTTTGACGCACTGGACGGATTTGCCGCTCGGATTTTCAATGCCGCCAGCATGCATGGCGTGCAGATGGACTCTTTGGCGGACATGGTCACTTTCGGAGTGGCTCCGGCCACAGTGGTAGCGATCATGACCCATTCTCTTCGGGAATTAAGCCGGACTCAGGAAATTGTCGTTTATCTGCTCTGTTCGGTTTATCTGGGGTGTGCCGCCCTCCGGCTGGCGACTTATAACGTGCACGCCATTCTGAATAAGAAGAGTGGCGATAAGTTTACCGGCTTGCCCTCTCCCGGCGGTGCGGCTGCCATCTGTAGCGTGGTCATGTTCGCGGAACACACCTCGATCGATATTGCCCGGCTGGCACTGGTGCTGCCGGCGTATGCGGCGGTGCTGGGGCTGCTGATGGTCAGCAATATTCCCTATCTTCATTTCGGTAAATGGCTGCTTTCCATCCGGCGCAACCGGAAACGGTTGCTGCTGCTGATTGTGATGCTGCTGATCATTCTTCTATTTCAGGCGAACGGTCTCCTGCTGCTGGTTACGCTGTATATTTTCTCCGGTCCGGCAGCTTATCTTTTTCATCTGATTCACCGGTCGGAACCATCGGAAGCCGACGGGAAAGGAGCAGCATAATGCGTTATCTGATCACCGGCGGTGCTGGCTTTATCGGCGGCCATTTGACGGAACGGCTGTTGCGGGATGGCCATGAAGTGGTCGTCGTTGATAATTTCTCTACCGGCAGCCGCAGAAACCTCCAGACGGCAGCAACTCTGACCACCGGAAAACTCCGGGTGATCGAAGCCGATGTTGTCTCTGCTGCCGAACTGCTGGACCGGGAAATCCATGATGCTGACCGGGTAATTCATCTGGCTGCCGCCGTTGGAGTGGAGTTGGTCATTCACGACCCGGTACGCACCATCACCACCAATGTTCACGGTACGGAGAACGTACTTGTCCCCGCCGCACGATACGGCAAACGTACCATTATCGCCTCCACCAGCGAGGTATACGGAAAGTCCACAAAACCCCTTTTTGCGGAAAGTGACGACCTGCTGATCGGCAACCCGCTGCATGCCCGCTGGTCTTACGCCTGCAGCAAGCTGCTGGATGAGTTTTTTCTGATGGCTCACCACCGTCAGTCGGGATTGCCGGGAACCGTAGTTCGTTTTTTCAATACGGTAGGCCCACGCCAGACCGGCCGTTACGGGATGGTCATTCCCCGTTTCGTGGAAAAGGCACTCCGCGGAGAACCGCTTCCGGTTTACGGCAGCGGCAGACAGACCCGGTGCTTCTGTCATGTACTGGATGTCGTCCGTGCTCTGCTGCTTTTGCTGGAACGCCCTGAATCCTGTGGACGCATCTTCAATATCGGCAGCAACCATCAGATTTCCATTGGAGAACTTGCCCGGTTCGTGATCGCCCGCACCGGCAGCCAATCCGAAATCCGCAACATTCCCTACGACGAAGCCTATGAAAAAGGATTCGAGGACATGCTGCACCGGGCCCCCGATACAGCGGCGCTTCGAAATCTGACCGGTTGGCAACCGGAATTTTCTCTGGAAAACATCATCGACGACGTCGTCCGGGAACAACAGCGCGGCTGATCCGGTACGGTTCTGACACCACAGGTTCTACAACTGTCCTGGCTTGCTCCGCAATTATGCTGCACGCTCTCCCGACGGTTGAAAAAGTGAAAAATCTGGTTCGCCCAGTCTCTCTTCGACTTGTATTTTTCAAAGCTCATCGTTATCTTGAACAACGGCAACCACACGAGCTTCAAGCAAGAGAGGATTGACCATGAACCAGAATCCCCCTGTCAACCGTTTCCGCAACGCTCTGCCGAAAGTCGGAATCCGCCCCATCATCGACGGTCGTCGTCGCGGCGTCCGAGAATCCCTTGAAGACCAGACCATGGGAATGGCCCACGCTGCTGCCGAGCTGATTACCGGTACCCTTCGCCATCCGAATGGCGCTCCGGTAGAATGTGTCATCGCCGACACCACCATCGCAGGCAGTGCGGAAGCCGCCGCCTGTGCGGACAAATTCGCCCGGCACGATGTCGGGGTTTCGCTCTCTGTAACTCCCTGCTGGTGCTACGGTTCCGAAACCATGGATATGGACCCCCTGATTCCGAAAGCTGTGTGGGGCTTCAACGGCACCGAACGCCCGGGTGCCGTCTATCTGGCGGCAGTTCTGGCGGCGCACAACCAGAAAGGCCTGCCTGCCTTTGGAATTTACGGTCATGACGTTCAGGATGCAGATGACCGCAGCGTACCGGCGGATGTACGGGAAAAGATTCTTCGTTTCGTTCGTGCGGGCCTTGCGGTGGCAACCATGCGCGGGAAGTCCTATCTCTCCATGGGCAGCGTGTCCATGGGCATCGCCGGCTCCATCGTCGATCCGGAAATGTTTGAAGATTATTTCGGCATGCGCTGTATCTCGGTGGACATGAGTGAATTTATCCGCCGTGTCAATGAAAGAATTTACGACCCGGCAGAGTACGAACAAGCCCTGGCATGGGTGGTAAAAAATTGCAAAGTGGGCAGAGACTTCACCCATTCCGGCGTCACCAATGAAGAAAACCGCCGGATCTGGGAATATGTGGTGAAAATGGCGATGATCGCTCGCGACCTCATGGTTGGCAATCCCCGTCTGGCGGAGCTCGGCTTCGCGGAAGAGGCTCTCGGCCATAACGCCATCGCCGCCGGATTCCAGGGGCAGCGCCAATGGACCGACCACATGCCCAACGGAGATTTCCTCGAAACCATCCTCAACTCCTCCTTTGATTGGACAGGAATCCGTCAACCCTACATCGTCGCAACGGAAAACGATGCATTGAACGGAATGTCCATGCTGTTCGGCCATCTGCTGACCGGAACCGCCCAGGGCTTTTCGGACGTCCGCACCTACTGGAGTCCGGAAGCAGTCAAGCGGGTGACCGGTTATGAACTGACCGGAGCCGCCGCCGGCGGACTCATCCACCTGATCAATTCCGGCGCCACCACCATGGATGCCACCGGACGCCAGAGCCGTGACGGGAAACCTGTCATGAAACCCTACCGGGAAATCACTCCGGAAGAAGCCCAGGCCTGTCTGGACGCGGTCGAATGGATCCCGGCCAACCGCGGCTATTTCCGTGGCGGAGGCTTTTCCTCCCGATTCCTGTCGCGTGGCGGCATGCCGTTGACCTTGTGCCGACTGAATCGAATCAAAGGCCTCGGTCCCGTCCTGCAGATTGCAGAGGGCTGGACCTGCGAACTTCCGGAAAAAGTTCATGAAATACTGGATCTGCGCACCGATCCCGCCTGGCCGACTACCTGGTTCGCGCCGCGCCTGACCGGGAAAGGCGCCTTCCAGGACGTATACACAGTCATGGCCAACTGGGGTGCGAATCACGGAGCATTCTCTTTCGGCCATATCGGCGCGGAGCTGATTACTCTGGCCTCCATGCTGCGCATTCCGGTCTGTATGCACAACGTACCGGAGGAAAAGATCTACCGGCCAAGCGCCTGGGCCGCCTTCGGCATGGATTCTGAAGGCTCCGACTATCGCGCATGCGGTAACTTCGGCCCCCTCTATCGCTGAAACAACAGCAAATATAAATATAAAAAACGCCGGCGACAGGTGCCGCCGGCGTTTTTTTCATTCCGCCGCCCTTATCCGGCATTAGTTCGTCCGAGCCTCCTCTGCCAATACTTCACAGGGCCGCACAATACAATAAAGGTCGGTTGAGGGAGAATCCGGCGAAAACTGCCCAAGAATTACAACCAGATCATCGTCCTTGATCATATTTTTGGCAAGCAGATGCCGCAGGGAGGCCTTAAGCAGATGGTGCGGATTCTCCACATAATCCATCACATCGGTCTGAACCCCGTATGTCAGGGAAAGCCGACGCGCGACACCGGGCCGGTAAGTCAGTCCGAAAATCGGCACCTTTCCGCGATAGGCGGAACAAAGATTGCAGGACCGGCCATTGCTCGTATTGCAGATCACGGCCCGAACCGGCAACGTCCGGGATGTCTCCATCGCGGAACGCACAATGCAGCTGCGCACCGGGTTGTTTTCATCGTCAATGCGAGTCAGCCGGGTAAAAAGATTCTCCGGTGAGGTCTCCGTCTGCCGGATGATGCTGCTCATCATCGCCACCGACTCCACCGGATAATCTCCCTGGGCGGTCTCTCCGCTGAGCATGACTGCATCAGTACCGTCAAGCACGGCGTTGGCAATGTCACTGACTTCCGCCCGGGTGGGACGCGGCGCATGAATCATACTCTGCAGCATCTGTGTGGCAGTGATCACCTGCTTATGCCGGCGCATGCATTCATAAATGATGTTTTTCTGAATCAACGGCACCTCTTCCAGCGGGATCTCAATGCCGAGATCGCCGCGTGCAACCATCACCCCCGCCACCACGTCGAGAATCGAAGATAAATTCTTCACGCCCTGCCGGTTCTCTATTTTTGCAATGATACTGATCGGGCTGTCATGCGTATCCAGAATACTCTGCAATGCCATCACATCATCCCGATCCCGCACAAAGGAATGTGCGATAAAATCCAGCTGATTGGCAATAGCAAAATCCACGAACTCCCGGTCCTTCCGGGTCAATGCCGGTGTACGCAGCTCCGCATCCGGCACGTTGACCGACTTCTTGTCCAGCACCGTCCCGGCCCGGGTAACGCGGCACAGCAGCTTCTCCGGATTCCGCCCGACAATTTCCAGCTCGGCCACACCGTCGTCCACCACGATTCTCTGGCCGATTTTCACCTCCGCCACAAAGCGGGAATAGTTGACCTGAAAGCCTTCTCCCGCCGGGACCGGGTTCCCACTGACCAGTATGGTCTGCGCCAGTTTCAAATCCAGCGGTTCCGCCAAGTTGCAGGTTCGGATATTGGGACCTTTGGTGTCAATCATGATACCGATCTGGTCGGACACCTGACGAATATTGTGCACCACCATCGCCGCATCCTCCAGCGACATATGGGCGGTGTTGAGCCGTGCCACATTCATCCCGGCATCATAAAGCTGCCGCAGCAGCTCCACGCTGCAATTCAAACTGGAAATGGTGGCGACGATCTTGGTTCTCTTATGATCCATATTTGATTCCGATTTTCTCATATGCCCTCAACGTCCGCGCCGATTGAAAAAACTCGGCTTCACCACCCGGGCATAGTACGGGTAGCGGCGGAGCAACTCCTCCGGACACTCCGGCGGAATATACCGGAACCTCCGGTAAAACCACAAATATTGTTCCGGAAAACGGCGAATATAACCGGCGGAAATATCCATCAACTCCTGGATGACCGCCTCCTCGCTTTCATATTGATCAAAGGGCCGGGACAGCCATTCGGCATGCGCCCGCACCCGCCCATCCGGCATCCGCACGGACGTACCGTAAATAATCACCGATGGGATACCATGCGCATTGCAATAGTGTTTCAAACTTGCCGGAGCCTTGCTGCTCGCTACCGGCATACCGAAAAAGCGCACAAAAACTCCGCCATCCCGCACCCGGGTATTCTGATCAATCAGAGTTCCCACCCCCAGACCTTCCCGCAAGGCCCGCGTCGCCGCCCGGATTGCGCCACGGGCGAAAATAATATGCAGTCCTGCTTCTTTCTCGCGGTTTCCGTGGTTCAGCAGCCGATTGAGATAGGGATTACGCACTGGCTTGGCGATCGCCACCATGCGCACGCCGGCATAATAGGGGGCCATCAGCCCGGATGCCTCCCAGCTGCCGAGATGGGGATTGACGAAAATGATCCGTTCACCTGCCGCCACATGCGCCTTCAATCGAGCGGTAATGTCTTCCGGCAACTCGTACCAGCGTTCAATCCGGCGGGGATTTCCACTCAGCCAGATGAATTCAAATAGATTGAAGATCACATGATAACAACTGCGTCGCCCGATCCGGACCGCCTCTGCCTCGCTTTTCTCCGGCATGGCGGTACGGATATTCGCAATGATCATCCGCCGAAAAGTCGGCATCAGCCAGACTCCCGCTCCCCCCAGAATTGCCGGAATGCGCAAGGCGCCATGCGGCAGCAGCCGAATCATTCCGTACAGTACCAGCACGGCAACATATTCGATCCGGTATCGAATGTTCAAAAAGAAATCCTTCACTTCACGCTCTCCCGGCGCCCCCCGTCACTTCCAGTCCAAAAAAATTTCCCATTCCTGTTCCATATTTTCAGGGCAATGGCTGCAACGTCCTCTTCTGACGCCGACGAGGCGGACGATAAAAGCGCAACTCCCCTCCCGACGAAACCCCCACTCCGGCAGCGAACAGCACACTATGAGCCGCTGCCGCGGCAATATTCAAGGCCAGATGATTCCGCGCTGCCGGTTCGCAAGGTTGCGGATCCGGCTCCCGGATCACCGAGATCGTTCCGTCAGGGAATACATACAGCAGCCCCCAGCCCAATGCCGTTTCGTCCGCCTCCAAGGTACCGGCCGGAACTGCCAGATAGAGCTCATCCGCCACCCCTGCCCGGCGGATCCGCTCCAACCGGCTGCCATGATGCAGGGCACGCTGCAGTTTTTCAAGACGGCGACGCAACTTCCGATATTCGCCATCCGTACTGCGTTCATAATGCCAGGTCCGAAATTCACTGAAAAGATCATCACTGTCCGCCAAATGCGGCTCCCGTTCCCGGATCCGCGCCTCCAGACGCTCCCGTTCCCCCCGCAGCTCATGGATTGCCTCCAGCAAAGCCCGCCGATCAGCGCATTCCACAAAGCAGCGATCCCGGTGGTCATAGATTTCCACAATAGCGGTTTTCACCACCTGTTTAACCTTGCCCGCGTCCCGGGTCCAGAATGCCGCCGCCGCCACCTGGTATTTCCGAAAACGAGCCGGCACATATCCCGCAACTCCCGCCGGGCGTCTGGCGGCAAGGAATCCCAGTGCCGCCTGCCGCATTTCCTGCGGCCCCAGGCGCGGCACAACCACCGGCACCGTTACAGAAGGCTCCACGGTCGGCACCGGTTCCGACAGAGGCTCCGCAGCAGATACTTCTGCTTCGGGAGGCGTCTCGTCGGAGATCGAAAAAAACAAGTCCAGTTCCGGCTGCTCTCTGTTTTTGCTCATCTGATTCTTATCCTGTCCCGGCAAGTATACGAAAAAAGACAGGAACCGAAGTTCCTGTCTTCAATATAGCACAATTTGTGCCGTTTTTCCAGTGGCTGGACCGGATTAGTTGAGCTTGAGCTCGGAGAGTGCTTCGTTGCTGAAGACTTCGCCCATATCCACCATGGATTCGCCCGGTTTGAGGGCGGCGGTGTATTCTTCTTCGGCAGCCTTGAGGTCCGCTTCAGAGAATCCTTCGCTGACGGCCTTGATCGACAGACCGATCCGGCGTTCTTCGGTATCCACCTTGATGACGCGGGCTTCGACTTCGTCGCCGACGGAGAGCACATCTTTGACTTTTTCCACATGGTCGCGGCTGAGCTGCGAAATGTGAATCAAACCATCGATCTTGTTGCTCAGTTCCACAAACGCACCGAATGCGGCAATCTTGGTAACTTTGCCCTTGACCACATCACCGACCTTGTACAGGTTATTGATTTCCGACCAGGGATCGCTTTCGGCCTGCTTCAGGCCGAGCGAAATGCGCTGCTGTTCCGGATTGATATCCAGAATGACCGCTTCGACTTCCATGCCCGGCTTGAGAATTTCATTCGGGTTGTTGATCTTGCGGGTCCAGCTCATATCGGAAACGTGAATCATCCCGTCGATGTCGTTTTCGATTTCCACGAAGGCACCGTAGCTGGTCATGTTCCGCACCTTGCCCTTGATCCGGCTGCCGACCGGATACTTCGCCGCCAGCACTTCCCACGGATTCGGATCCTTCTGGCGCAGACCGAGCGAGATCTTGCGGCTTTCGCGGTCAATGTCGAGAATGACGGCTTCCACCGTTTCGCCGACCTGGACCACGTCACCGGCCTTGGCGATGCGTTTGGTCCAGCTCATTTCGGACACATGGATCAGGCCTTCGACGCCGCTTTCGATTTCCACAAAAGCACCGTAAGGCATGATGTTGACCACACGACCGGTAATCTTGCTGCCGACCGGATATTTCGCGGCGATGTCGTCCCACGGATTCGGGGTCTTCTGCTTGTAACCCAGAGAAACCCGTTCCTTGACATCGTCGATGCTGAGGATCACCACTTCAATCGGCTGGCCGACTTCCAGCACTTCGGAGGGATGCGAAATCCGTCCCCACGAAATATCGGTGATATGCAACAGTCCGTCCACCCCGCCGAGATCGATGAACGCCCCGAAATCGGTGATGTTCTTGACCACGCCCTGACGCAATTCGCCGACGGTCATGGTCTTCAGCAGCGCGCTGCGGCGTTCGCGCAGCGATTCTTCCAGCAGTTCCCGCCGGGAAACCACGATGTTGCGGCGTTCCAGATTGATCTTGATGATCTTTACATCGAATTCCTTGCCGATGTAGTCATCCATATTGCGCACCGGCCCGATGTCCAGCTGAGAACCGGGCAGGAAGGCCGGAAAGCCTTCGACATCGACCATGATCCCGCCTTTGACGCGGTGCCGCATGAAACCCTTGGTCACATAGCCTTCGCCATACTCGGTAGTGATTTTGTTCCAGGCCTTGATCGAGTAGGCTTTTTCCAAACTGATGCTCGGCATGTTGTGTTCATTTTCGACTTCTTCGAGCAGAACGTCGATTTTGTCGCCGACTTTTGCTTCGTCATACTTGAGGAATTCCGAAGCGGGAACGAATCCCTCGGCCTTGTAGCCGATGTCCACCAATGCGCCGTCCGGACGCTTGGCGACGATCACGCCTTCACGGATCTTGCCTTTGGTGAATTCGCTGCCGGTACCGGCGGACTGGAGCAGTTCGTCCATGGAGGGCATGTTGCTCAGGTCGACAAAGCTGCCGCCGTCTACGAGTTTGGTTTCTTCTGCCATGTTGTTTCTTTTTGAGTTGTTTGGTTTGTTACGATTGTTTTTCTTCTGATCTTCCGTTTTTCGGAAAATCCGCACATTTTTATAAAATAATGCGTTATAAAAAAATTACAAGTCATAATTCATTTTTTTCCGGATTCGATCAGGCCTGCTGGAACAGGGTCCACAACTTTCCCATCACCATGCACCAGGCCCCCAGCACCACCCAGGCGAAATAACGTCGCAGCGCCTCCGCGTGCAGCCGTTTCTGCAGCCGTACTCCCATCCGGGCTCCGAAAAAAGCGCCGGCCACCAGTGCGCCGGCAAGTCCGTAATGAATATTCCCCTCCACCGCATGAAACAACGTTCCGAATGCCCCGGAAATGAAAATCAGCAACATCCCGGTTCGAATCGCTGCCCGGGTCTCCTGGCCCACCAGATAATACAGCGCGGGCAACATCACCACCCCGCCGCCGATGCCGAGCAATCCGCTCAAAAACCCCATGCCTCCGCCCAGCATGGCCAGCACCGGCAGACTGAATGCCCCGGCAGGGATGCTCTCAAACCGGCGACACGGAGGAATTTTCCATCCGGCCAGCAGCCCGGGAGGGACTTCATCCTCTGACCTCCGGCGTGCCAACACCATCGTGTCATATAACATCCAACCGGCAATCAGCAGCAGAAACACCGCAAAAAAACCCAACAGCGTCAAATCCACCACCGGAAGATCCCGCCCCCCGCAATGCCATGCTGGAATGGTCTTCAAGCGGCGCACCACCCAGGTTCCCAGCGCACTGCCGAACGGCACGCCGACGGCCACCCACAGCACCACCCGGGCCCCGGACCACCGCCGGTCAAAACTGCCCGCCATCGCGAATAACGACGCTCCCAGAATCTGGCACGAACTGGTTCCCACTGAAAAATTCATACCGACTCCGAGAAACACATTCAAAGCCGGCGTGATGATGAATCCGCCTCCTGCTCCGAACAATCCCGTCAAACTTCCGACCAAAGCACCCAGCAACATTCCGCCCCCCAGCAACGGCCAGTTGCCCATCCAATATTCCATCATTTCAACGTCTCCGCCAACGCTTCGAGCCGGTCGCAGGCGTGCTCGTAAAACATCTTCCAGCCGGAACAAAGCGCACTGCGATTTTCCGTGTTCCGGTTTTTCACACAATCCCCGGCACAAAACCGGAACCAGCGGCAGCTGCGACATTCCGCCGGAGTCTTTTCTTTGCGCCGGGCCAGCGCCCGCAGCACCGGATGTTCAAAAAAACGCCCCATTTCCCGATCCCCGATCCGTCCCAACCGCCATTCCGGCCGGACAAAGAAATCACAGGGATATACTCCGCCATCATGCTCGACCACCAGATATGTACCACAGCGCCGTCCCATCGCACAGGTATTCGGTACGCCATACAGGATCCGGTGCAGGATGGAATCAAACAGCCGCACCGACACCTTCCGGACATCATGCGCATACCATTCGTCAAAGATCGTGCAGAGAAATTCCCCCCACTCCCGTCCTCCGACCGCAAACGGCCGCAGCGTTCCATCCGGTTCATACTCCACACACTCAATATATTGGTGAAACAGCACCTGCAATTCATCCCGCAAATACCGGTACACCTCCAGAGGATGCCGGACATTGAGCGAATTCACCAGCGTCAGCACATTGAACTCCACCCGGTTCCGCCGCAATACGTCCATGCCACGCAACACCGCTTCGTGGCTTCCGGCACCGGTTGCAGTCACGCGATTGGCATCATGCAGTTCCGGCGGTCCGTCAATACTCAGACCAACCAGAAAACGGTGGGACGCAAGAAATGCTCCCCATTCGTCATCCAGCAATGTTCCGTTCGTCTGAAGCGCATTGGCAACCGTCGCCCCCGGCGGCGCATACTGCCGCATCCATGCGACGGCGCGGCGAAAAAAATCCACGCCCGCCAGCGTCGGCTCCCCCCCCTGCCAACCGATAGTCCAGTGCGGCTGGGGAGTACGCAGATAACCGGCAATCATCCGTTCCAGCACCGCGTCACTCATGCGGTGGGCGCCCCGTCCGAAATACGCCTCCGTCGGCAGATAGAAACAATAACGGCAGCGCAGATTGCAGTCACAGGCAACCGGCTTTACCAGCAGAGAAAAAACCTGCTGCACCTTTTAGGCTCCCTCTATAGTTATTAATCCTGATTTTCCTCTGACTGAATCCTCCGAACAATGTCCGGAGCATCGCCCTTGGCCAGACGGGTGCCATTTATTCAGCGGCCGAAAACCCAGTCCTTCCGGCCTCGGCTGTCCTTATCATAAACCCCCGGCCCGTAGGTGGGAGTCGCAATATCCCCCTCCCGCTCATGAGACCGCAAAACCTCCTGCTCCTTCGCCGAAAGCTCTTCCTCCAACATGGAAGGCGGACGACGGGGCTTTGAACTCAGCGAAAATACATCTGACCGGCTATTGGCCTTCCCTGCTTCCTCCGGAGGATTGAGCATCTCACGGATGCTCTGACAACCGCCGCTCAGTCCCAGCAACACCACGGCCGTCCCAATGACAAATTGCCGCAACAGATTCATTTCGACTCCTTTTCTGTTTTCCCGGAAGCTCCGGGATAAGCAATCCATTTGCGATTGTGAATATCGGGGAAACAGTCGCCGCACCGGTAATCCGGCTGAAGCGCGACTTTCCCCCCCCCCTCCGGCAGGTCGATCGCGAACGTCGGCACCGCCAGCGAAGACAGCCGCGGCCGGAATTGCCGCAATATCTCCAGTCCACATTCAATCCCCGTCGCAAAGTGCCGCACGCCCCGCACCGGATCGACATGAAACAAATAATGCGGCTTCACCCGCAGCGCCACCAGACGGCGAAATAGAGCCTCCAGCACCTCCGCCGAATCGTTCACGCCTTTCAGCAGCACAGTTTGATTGACCACCGGCACTCCGGAGCGCACCAGCAATCCCAGCGCCTTCTCCGCCGCCGGCGTCAATTCCCGGGGATGATTGAAATGAGTTGCCAGCCACAACCCGCGCACCCGCCCCAGGCGGGCGGCCAGTTCCGCCGTCATCCGTTGCGGCCAGACCACCGGCACCCGGGTTCCGATGCGCAAAATCTCCAGCGATGGAATGGTCTCCAATACATCCAGAATATGGAACAGCCTTTCTTCCGGCAACATCAGCGGATCCCCACCGGAGACCAGAACTTCCCGAATTGCCGGATGAGCCTGCAGATAAGCCGCTGCTGCTGTCAGATTTTCCTCCTCCAAATCCGGCAGCTCCGTTCCATCCGATGCCCAGGTCCTTTTGCGAAAGCAGAACCGGCAACGTACGGCGCAATGCCCTGTCACCAGAAGCACAACCCGGTCGTCAAACCGGTGAATCAACCGTGGAACCGGCATCTGCTCCTCTTCGGCTAGAGGATCATATTCCGCCTCCGGATCATCCAGCTCGGCGATGGCCGGCAGGCATTGCCGGTAAATCGGATCCGCTGCGCCCTGCTTCGGATCAATCAATCCCAGATAATAATCGTTGACCAGTACCGGATACCGTTCTTCCACGGCCGCGGCGGCCGGATCGGATGCCAACCCCAGTCGGCGATGCGCCTCCGCGGCGCTGTGATACCATTTCATCATCCTCGACTCATTTTTTACCATTTTCACGCCCGGCCAATCGTCAGAATCCGGACCGGTCCGGTACCGGCACGCAAAAGTATTTCTGCCGCAGCAGTCAAAGTGCTTCCGGTAGTCAGTACGTCATCCACCAACCACACATGCCGACCGTAACACTTCGCGACCGCACGCGTCGTTTGAAAAGCGCCCCGGAGATTGCGCAACCGCGCCTCTCGATCCATTCCCGCCTGATGCGGCGTCGCCCGCACCCGTTTTAAGGCCGCCACACAAGGAACCCCCAGTGCATCGGCCACCAACCGGGCAAACAACTCCGCCTGATTATAGGAACGACTCCACTGCCGCCGCCAATGCAACGGTACGGGCACCAGCATATCCACTGGTTCGCCGCAATTCTGTAGCATCGGGGCCGCCAATGCGGCCAGCGGCCTTGCCAGTTCCGGCTGCCGGTGAAATTTGAAATCACGAATCAGCTCCCGTCCGGCTCCGCGGTATTCCAGCAACGCCAGTGCGTAAACCCATGGCCGTGGTTTTTCCCGCAGACATTTGGAACAGCTGGCCAGCACGCCGTCGAGCGCACCGCCGCACCCGGGGCAACGATCTCCCCGGACAAACGGCAGGCGCGCCCGACATTCTTCACAAAATCCGTTGACACCGCCACCGTCCCCGCTGCCGCAGACTGGACAGGGCAGCAGATTCCACGCAGCAGACCAGCGGACCAGAAAGTGTTTCAGGAACTCAGGCGGGATTTTCCACCCAGTCTCCACCCCGGCACTCCTTGAGGTAATGCAGCGCACGCACCTGTCCGGTCATTTCCAGTTCATCCCGATACACCGGATCGTGCCAGCCTTCGATTTCCACTGAACCGCGATACCCTATCAGACGCAGTTCGGAAA
The DNA here is from genome assembly GCA_944389925.1 of uncultured Victivallaceae bacterium. Lineage (GTDB taxonomy): Bacteria > Verrucomicrobiota > Lentisphaeria > Victivallales > Victivallaceae > CALXOD01. The sequence goes on from CALXOD010000007.1 coordinate 18,661, forward strand.
AAACATCACACCAGTTGGTATCTCCGAAGCCCGGCGTCCGATGCCAGACCGGTTTCTCCGCGCCGAACATCCCATGCCGCGCAATCACATCATGCCGGATGGTGGCATCTTTCCCATGCAGATTGAAAAACCGTTTCCCCCACTCCCGAATCTGCGGCAGCGGATCGATCAGCTGCGTCATCTGATGGCACGGCTCCCACTGCAAACCGACATTCGGAGCATCCAGCGCTTCGAACATCAGATGCCAGGCATCCGGATTAAAGGCAATGTTAAAACTGCCACGCTGCCAGTCTCCGCCCATGGTGCAGTTTTCAAATGCGATCCGTACCCCTTTGGCTGCCGCGCGTTCCGCCAGCGGTGTCCAGAATGCCTTGAAGGCTTCAATACTCTCCGGCACCGGCCGGTCCGGCACCCGGCCGGCAAATCCGGACACCAGATCCGCGCCAAATTCCCCCACCCGTTCCACGGCCTCCCACAACGCCTTCCGTGTCAGTTCCCCCAGTTCGTCGTCCGCCAACGGATTTCCGTACACGCCCACGGTACTGATCACCGCACCGGAACCTTCCAGTGCCCGGTTGACATCGTCCACAATCGTCGTCGGCGGAGCATCACCGAACTGCTGCCAGTAGTTGATGGCGAAACTCTCAAAACCGTGAGGCAGGATCTGCCGAATATACCCCGCGCTGTTCCGATTGCCGCGGACCAGAGTACCGATGCGGATCTGTTCCATTTTTCGTTTTTCCTTCCAGTTGGAATTTCCGGTTTGGTTTGTAACGACAGTGCAATATACTTCAAAATGTATCTTGAATCAAATCCGCATCGACAAAATCAATATGTCGCCGCACCTCCAGCAGTTCCCGCTTTGTGCGTACCACTTCAATCAGATCAAAACGAAAACGGCAGCCCGAGGGCCCGTATTCGGCCAGATATTCGCGTGCCGCACGGACATTTCGCCGCAACTGCCGGGGCGAAAGATTATCCGACGGTCGATACCGATCCACCTGCCGTCGGGTCTTGACTTCGACAAACACCAGACAGTCTCCGTCTCGAGCCACAATATCCAGTTCCCCATGCCGGCAACGCCAGTCACGGGCGAGAATTTCCAGACCATGCTCCTGCAGCAACCGGACTGCATCCTTTTCGCCGGCCTCCCCCAATGCCAGATGGGCGGCTCGTCTTTTCCCGAAAACACTCACAACCGTCACTTCCGCATCGCCAGCGCACGGCGCAGACGTTCCAGATCCGCCGGCCAGGTGAGCTTGAAGTTATCCTCGTCGTGCGCCACAACCGCTACCGGGTGTCCGGCATATTCCATTACCGCCGCGTCATCCGTAAACACTTTGTCCCCCGCAAATTCATACGCCGCCAGCAACGGTTGGAGCAGAAAACATTGCGGCGTCTCCACCCGAAACAGTCCCTCCCGGGCTACCGTTTCGACAATCAATCCCTGATCATCCACCCGCTTCAGCGTATCCGGCACCGGCCTTCCCGGAATTGCCGCCCCGACCTCCCTGGCCCGCATTACGACCTGCTCCAGCAATGCAGCTGAAGCCAGCGGCCGGGCCGCATCATGAATCGCCACCAACCGTACCGCGCCATCCAGCGCCGCCAGACCGGACCGAACCGAGTCCGTACGCTGCGCTCCCCCGGCCACCCAGCGGAAAGGAATTTCCGGCAAATATTCCATTGCTGCCTGTTGAAAATGTTCCATCGCCGCCGCCGGCGCAACCATCACCCGCCTATGACTGGAAAACAAAGGCCCCAGTTCCCGCATGGCATGCAGAAACAACGGCATCCCGTCCAGTTCCACCAGCAGCTTATCCCCCCCGAACCGACGGCCGGAACCACCACCGACGATTACCAGTGCTCCGTCTTCGATCATCGCACCCTCCTCATCCGCACCCGAATGCTCTCGCTACCATGAAAAAGGGGGAAGAAAGTCCGGATCTCTCATCCTTCTCCTTTCCTCCCCCGCCGTCGCCCAAGCGACTGCTGTGCACACCATCCGATCAGTTCGTGCCGGAATAATTGGGTGCGTCCTTCAGCATGGTTACATCGTGCGGATGCGCTTCCCGCAGACCGGCAGCAGTCACTCGCACCAACCGGGCCTTCGCGTGAAATTCCTCCATGTTGCGGGCCCCGCAGTAGCCGAAGCTGTAACGCACTCCGCCCACAAACTGGTGCACCACATTCTGCACCGGCCCGCGGAACGGTACCAGGCCTTCGATCCCCTGCGGCACAAGCTTGGTATCATCCTCGACATCAGGCTGTCCGTAGCGTTCCCGGCTGCCCTTCCCGGTCTTCATCGCCTCCAGACTGCCCATCCCGCGGTACACCACATAGCTGCGGCCCTGATGCAAAACCACTTCTCCAGTGCTTTCGGAAGTACCGGCCAGCGCCGACCCCATCATGACGGAAGATGCCCCGACCGCCAGCGCTTTGGCCACGTCGCCGGACTGTTTGATCCCGCCGTCGGCAATAATCGGCAAGTCGGAGGGAACAGCTTTCGCCGCTTCGTAAACCGCAGTCACCTGCGGAACGCCAACCCCAGCCACCACACGGGTCGTGCAAATGGAACCGGGTCCAATACCGACCTTGATTCCATCAGCACCGGCATCCGCCAGAGCCCGGGCAGCTTCTCCGGTGGCAATATTGCCCCCGACCACATCCACACGATCGCCATACTGTTTCTTGATCAGCGTCACGGTTTCGAGCACACCTTTACTATGGGCGTGCGCGGTATCCACCACCAGCACATCCACCCCGGCGCCGACCAGCGCTTCAATCCGGGCTTCATCGTAAGGCCCGACAGCGGCGGCCACCCGAAGCTGATGCCGTTCATCGCGGTTATAATCCGGTTCCTCCTTGTCAATCAAGGTCTTCACGTCCAGAAAACTGTACAAGCCGGTCAAGCGGCCCTGATCATCCACCAGCGGCAGTTTTCCCACCTTGTGTTCCAGCATCATCCGATAAGCGTCCTGCATGGAGATCCCGTCGTGGGCAAAGACCGGTGCCTGATTCATCACTTCCGAAATCCGGACACTGCAGTCGGTTAGGAATTTGATATCCCGCGATGTAATGATCCCGACCAGACGATTGTCTTTATCCACAATGGGGAAACCGGAGAAGGAATATTTCCGGACCCGTTTTTCCCGGAGCATTTCCTCGACGGTCTGTTCCGGAGAAAAAACCACCGGCTTACGGATAACGCCGTTCAAATAATATTTAACCTTGCGAACTTCTTCCACCTGGCGTTCAATCGACAGATTCTTGTGAATCACGCCAATCCCGCCGAGCCGTGCCATAGCGATGGCCATGCGGCTTTCCGTCACCGTATCCATTGCCGCGCTGACGAAAGGAATGTTCAATTTCACATGTCGGGTGAAATTGCTGCGCACATCGGCTTCAGCCGGAAGAAAATCCGCGTATTGCGTCACCAGTGAGATGTCGTCGAACGTCAGGCCTTCAAACGGGAAGGCCGCCATAAACTCATCAATTGCTCTTGCCATAGTTCCGTATCTCCGGGGTTTTGCCCCCTTAATATAACGGCAAAACAGAACTTTTTCAAGTCTTTCCCGACTCGTCCCTGCGCTTTCCCCTCAAAAAACAGCAGACAGAAACGAACCGGGAAATCTCAACCCCAATTACCCCCGCACTGGGAGGTTGTGCTGCCTTATGAGAATCGTCCGCTCCGGCCCCTTCCCTTCTGCAGCGAACTTCTCCCTCACGCCTCCTCAATGCCGGGACGGCGGCTGGAGCAGTACGACGTTGTCGCTTAACGCAAACGCGGTTTTCTTCAACTGCTCGGCACTCATTTCCGGCAGTACTTTTACCGGATAATTGGCATCCAGAATCACATCCAGCATGCCATCTTCCTTCTTTTCCCAGCGTACCCGGATCTTGCCGAATGCCGTCGGCAGCAATAGATCCACCCAGTCCGCCTGCGACAGCGCGGGATTGAAGTAAATCGAGGCATGACCGGCGTCAGCGGTCCGAACTCCGGCAATCTCCCGCACCAGAAACACGTTCGGCGACAGAGCGTTACCGTCCCGAAGCCGCAACGGCGCCGGATCTTCTCCGTCCCGCCAGCTCAGCCACGAACCGGACTGTTTACAGATGCGTTTTTCCCAGTATTCGCGGAAATAACGTACCGTCCATTCCCCCTGCCCCAACGCAAACATGGTCTCCAGAAACAGGAAATGAAAATACGGATTCCGCGCCTCCTCACTCCGATCAAAGGGTGGTTCGTAGCGGAAAAATGTGAAGAAAAAGTGTTCGAAATCTTCTGCGCCCATCACCCCGCTCTGCAACGCACTGAAGTTGGCAAACAAATTTCGATCCGTTTCCAGTGAATGACAGAAATCCTTTCCTCCCTCGGTCTTACGCACGAACAGCCGGAGTTTCGGATCGTAATTGAGCTCCCGCAGCCGGCTTGCAATCCGATCGGCCTGCCGTCGGCTGCGTTCCGCCGCTTCCGGATTCCCCCCCGCCAGATAAGCTTCTGCCGCCGAAAGCAGAAAGCGGCAATACAACGCATTCAGATAAGTCGGCACACTGCCCTTGCCGAACACCCCGTTGCTCAGGCGGCTTTCCAGACGGAACCGGGTGTCAATATCCTCCATCAATCCGAGCGACTCGTCCACCAGCGAGAGGAAAAAGTCTTCCAGCAGCTCCAGATGCGGCAGCAGTCTTTTGAGTTCCTCCAGATCTCCGCTGGTCCGGTAATTGTACATCATCCACACCGGCAGAAAAAACAGGTGATGCACCTGAGAACGATGCCGCGCCCCGAAAGTCAGCACAGGAATGTCGCCGTTCTCAAACTGGGCATCGATAAACTGCCGCAACCGGGTCGCCGCATAAGCATGATCCCCGAAGGTCACCACCATATTTACTGCATCAATATAGGCGTCAAAGAGATAACTGTCATATTCCGCGAAAGGTTCCACCTGAGGAATGAATGCCGAAGACCGCCGCAAAGTGTGCACGCCGATCTTCCAGAGCAGATTCAGTGTCTCGTCGGAACTGCTGAACAGCGTTTCCCGGGTCGGCATCCGGACCAGCTCTTCAAAACCGCAATTAATGATTCTCACCTCGCCCGCGGCCTGTCGTACCGACACCATCAGAAACAGCCCTTCACGCGGATTGAAGAGCATAAAACGATTCATCCCCTGACGACAACGGAACGTATGCGTGGCCCGGACATGTTTGCCCCGCGACGGAAGACCATTTTCCCCAAGTCGGTAGCCCAGGGTAACATCAATCACATCCCCCTGGGACGCCTCCAGCTCCAGTACCGGGAAACCATAACGCAGAATATCCAGCCGGTAACGGAAAAATTCTCCGGCATGCAAGACGCGGGACTCCGGCACCGGTCCGGTCACATTCAGCCTCGCCGCCCGCAGGACACTGGACACATCCACCGGATTGTCGCTATCCGGCACATACGTTCCGATTTCCAGATTCCGCAACCGAAGAGATGGAGTTGTGTCGTGCAACGGCAGCTTCAGCGGTCCGGCGACTTTCCAGCCTCGGCCGGCCTTTTCATCCGGCTCCCGGTAGGTCGCCAGTTCTTCCGGCTGCAAGCCTGGAAACAACAGAAAGAATCCCATCGAATGGTGTCCCGGAGTCTGTGCCAGCAGCAGACGGTTCCATCCCTTCTTCAGCGACAACATGTGCAAATGCTCTCCGGCGACACGCTCCGCTCCGGCCACCAGCGTGCGGTTACAGAAAAAACGGAACGGATCATCCGCGTACAACCGAACCGGCACCTCCTGCTCCGCCGCACTGAACAGCCAGGTGCTGGCCGCACAAACCGCCAGCCGATTCCGGTGCCGGGCACCGAAACAGACCTCTGTCCACGCCGCACCATTCTCCACCCGCCCGGCATCCAGCGCCTGAAACTCCTCCAACGCTTCCACCGTGGCCGGCTCCAGAGGATAAATTTCCAACTCCGCCCCCGGTTCATCCAATCGAAACAACCGGTCGGGCGTCGTCCACTCCAGCCCCGGCTGAAACATCGGAGAACTCCAGTTGGCCGGCAGCGTCCGGTTATCGGCGTATTCCGTCATTAACTGATTGACTGCGGCGCGCGGCCTCGGCACCGTCAACTCCGGCGCCTCACGCAACTGCCAGCTGTGATCGGAGCAGAAAACCGGATGTCCATCCGACTCCATCTGACACCATAAGCCGGGCACCTGAATCCGGCTCTGACGGAATGATGGACAGTGATACACGATCACTCCGACGGTATTGCTGCCGCTCTGCAGATAGCGTGTGATGTCATAGCAGTCCACATAGGAGGAAAGGCCATGGTTGGCGCGGGGACCAAAACCAGCGAAACGCTCATTGACAAATAACTGATAGGAACAGTTCGCGGAAATCCAGAGCGTATTTTCCAATCCCGGAGAATCCAATCGGAAATTTTTCCGCATCAACAGGAAAGTATCTTCCCGTCCTGACAACGAAGATTTCCAGATCCATTGGCCGCGCACTTCTCCGGGCATCGTCACCTGCTTCATATCGCCTCCGGAATTTGATATTTTCAGACTGTCCCCGAGGGGCGTCCGTTTCTGTTTCCAATGGGTCCCGGCGGTTGCTGATTGCCGACTGCGCAACGTTTTTTCCCGAACGCGGAACTCCGTTTCCCCCCATCCGTCAACAACCTATACCCCGACCGGGGCAATGTCAAACCCAGCCTGAAAAAATTCTCTTATATTCTCTGCACGCCGGATAGACTGCACCGGGGCTTCTTTCAATCCGCCGTATTGGCTTCGCCGATGTCCCGGCGGATCGCCGCGGAGTATGCAGCCCCCTCCTCAGGATGACCGGCACGAATTCGATGCCGGTTTTTCACATTGTCGAAATTCTCCTTATCGGCATCACCACCGGCCAGGTAACCTTTCTCAAACGCCAGACCATCAATGAGACCATTGAAAATTGCCCGGTAATCCACCCGAAATCCCAATAGAATCGGCCGCAGCGGCGGAATCAGCACCGTGGTGCAGTTGCTGGTCAGTGTATTGTAAAACTCCGGCTGCCGCTCCAGTTTCCGCGCCCGCCGTACCAGATTGAGAAACGCCGTTCGCACCATCTCCGGAGAGGCAGTGGTCGGATAAAGGTACAAAGTCTCGCCACGATGGGTGGCCCGCAGTTTCAGAAGATCGGATTCAGTCCCGAAAATCATCCCCAGACCGTACTGTTTAAACAGTCCCGCGATCGTCCCCTGTTCGCGCCCCTCCGGCACCCGCGTCTCTACCGACAACACCACATGTCGCCCGTCCGTGAAGCCGAAAGACAGCATCGTGTGCGCAATCGCCTGCAAGCCATCCCAATGCGACACGGCAAGATACAAACTTTCCGCCTGATCAAGATCATACGTTTCGGTACGATACCGCACGTCATAATCCTGCTCGCTGCGGTAATGAAAATCCCTGATGCCGTCCAGTGTCACCCGGTTTCCTTCAATCGTCACCCGGCATTGCCGCGCCCAGGGAGTTTGATACACCGTATCCGGATCGGGACGGATGGCAGCAAACCACAGCATAACCGGCATGGCTGTCAGCAGCAACCCCGGAAATTTCCGATAACGCGGAGCAAAAATCCAGATGCCCAGGTACACTCCCGAAAACAGCAGCACCGCCGCACTCCGGCCCCATGTGCCGCCGCCACCGCAATATGCCAATGCCCCTATGCACCACAGCCAGAGCACCAGCGCCACCACCGTGAACGGCAATCGCATTCCCCAGCCGGCCAGCCGCTTCAGCAAACGCATGCTATCTCCCGCCCTCTTAGTTGGTCATCAACAGTTCCGGAGTAATCCGGTACCGCGTCGGAGCCCCGGCACGCCAGTTGCGGAATTCCTCGAGCATGTAATCGGCCATGCGTACCACCTCATCATTCAGCGAACCTGCGATGTGACCGGTCAACTGCACATTCGGCAACCGGTAAAGTTCGGAATCCGCAGCGGGCGGCTCGGGATCGGTCACATCCAGCAGCGCTGTCAAATCAGGACGGCTCCGGAAAACAGTCACCAGATCCGCCTCATTCACCTGCGCCCCACGACCGGTATTGATAAACACCGCGCCGGGCCGCATCAACCGGAAAAGGTCGCCGTTCAACACGCCGCGATTGTCCTCCCGGTTCGGCAGATGGTTGCTGATGACAAACGCCGTCCGGAACGCCTCCTCCAGCGAGACCGTCCGACGCTCCGCCCGGGAAGGAACCACCAACACATTCAGATGATACGGTTTCAACAGTTCCCGGGTTCGAGTGGCAATCGCTCCGGCCCCGATCAACGCAACGGTTTCACCATAATTTCCCGGTCCGACAAAAGCCGGCGGACGGTGTCCGTACATCTCCGGCCCGGTATATTCCCGGGTATTCCGGAAAAAACCTTTCATGGCCAGCACAATCTGGGCTGTACAGTATTCCGCCACAGGAATGGCATTCGCCTGCCAGGCACTGAAAATTTCAATCCCCCGTGCCAGAAACGGCCGGGCAAAATAATCCGTCGCCCCTGCACTGTAAAACACCGCCTTCAAATGCGGCATCGCTGCAAATTCCTCTTCGGAAAACGCCCAGAAGCCCCATGTGGAAAAAATCACCTCCACCTCCGTCAACGCCTCCCGGTGCTGATGAAAGTTCTCCGGTGTAATCACTTCCGGATAAAGTTCCGTCTCTCTGGCGACCAGCTCCCGCCGGCCCTTTCCGTATACATAGTCAATATTGCCGGGATTGCCGGTAAAAAAAGCGGCTTTGATGGCGGACATGATAGACCAACTCCTTCTTTTGAATGAAAATATTGATATTTTTTTTTAATCCAATAGCATTTCCGAACGCGCACAAGAAACCGAACATTCTCAGTGGCGCCTCCTCTCACAGAGCGTACCGACGCATTCCGCCGATGGGGGACCTCCCCCGTACCACGTCCTCTGAAAATCGTTCCCATTGCAACCGATACCGGATGTCTCACATCCTTTGTTGCAACTTCCTTCGGCAATCTTGCCGGTGTCAAACAAAAAACGGATGGAGACCACTCTCCATCCGTTTCCGCATCCTTGCTCTCCGAACCGTTTCTTTATTCGGCGCTCGGGATGAAGACAATGCTGCCAGTACGCAACATACCGTCCGGCGGCAAACTATCCTTGTTCAACTTTTTGAACGTATCGGCGGAAATCTTGTTGTCCGCGGCAAATTTTTCAATCGTGACATCCGCCTTGATTTCCACCGGAATCGAGGACCCGTCCACCACTTCTTCCTGCACCGTCGTCTGCTCCGTTTCGGTCGTCCCCGAAACAGGATTCGTCGCAGCATCATTCATCGGCTCTGCCGTCGCGCCGCCGTCCGTTGCCGGGCCAGCAACCGGAGGCGTATTCTTCACATCGTCCAGCACATTGCTCACTGCATCAAGCGCGTCGGCGGTCTTCTTGTCTTCCGCCTTCTGTTCCGGAGCGACAGCTACAGCAGCTATACCCACCGGAGCCCGACCGGGGACCACCAGTTTCTGACCAATCTGGAGCCGCTTGGCCGATTCCTCGGTAATATTATTCACCTTCATCAGCTCCGACCATTTGACCCCCAGTTTGCGGGCGATCTTGGGCACGTTGTCGCCGGCTTGCACAATATAATACCCATCGGAGCTCAACGTCACTTTGCCACTGCTGCTGCTGGACGCAGCGGTCCGGGAAGTGGATTTCTTGCTGGAAGTCTGCGGCGCTACGAATTTTCCACCTTCAGGAATCGTCAGTTTCTGACCGATCTGGATCCGGGAAGCCGTCGCAGCGGTCAAACCGTTCGCCGCCATCAGAGCGCGCAGACTTACTTTGTGGGCCCGGGCGATCTTGTAGCAGGAATCACCGGCCTTCACAACGTAAACCCCGCCCTTGGCTACGGGAGCAACCGACACGGAAGGAGCCGACGGGGTCTCTTTTTCTACCGTCGAGGAAGAGGTACTGCCGACAAATTCATCGAACCGCGGCAATTCGGCAGAGGCTGTCTGTTCCGTTTCGACAATTGTAACGGTTTCCTGCTGCACCGGCGCCACCGGCGTCATCGGCACCGCAGTTTCCTCTACTGGAGCGGGAATATAACGACGTTCGCCCATAACTTCCGTGCTGCACCCGCCGGCGAGCACCAGCCCGCCCAGTGCCGCCGCCATGCCTGACAATACCACTGTTCTGTTCATTTTCTGTCCTCCTGAACCCGAAATCATTCCAAGATATTCACCTGTTGCTATAATATAAAAACCATCTCCGATAAATGCAACAGATTTTTTCCAATTTTTCCATTCTCCGTCCCTGTCGTTTCTGTTTCACGCGGGCGGTTTCATCCAGCGGTCAATACTCCATTGCGCAGGATCATAGCGGTATCCGCCTGAGCGGCAATCGCTTCATTGTGGGTAATCATGATGATCGCCCGATTCGGACGGCTTCGCCGCAACTCATGAAAGAGCGCCAGAATCTCTTCGCCGGTCGCAGCGTCCAGATTACCCGTGGGTTCATCCGCCAGCAACAGTTCCGGATCGTTGATCAGTGCTCGGGCAATCGACGCCCGCTGTTGTTCGCCTCCGGAAAGTTCCCCCGGCCGATGCCGCAACCGGTCGGCCAGACCGACCCGCTCCAGCAGCTCCCGCGCCCGTGCCGCCGAGGCTCCCGACGTCATCCCCGCCATTCTGGCGGGTAATAATACATTCTCCCATATGGAAAGTTCCGGCAGCAGACAGTAGGATTGAAATACAAAACCGATTTTCCGGTTCCGGAAAACCGCCGCCCGGCGCCCATTCAATGTACGATAATCCGTCCCTGCCGCACAAATCCGCCCGCAGTCCGGTCGTTCAAGAGCTCCGAGCAAATTGAGCAAAGTGGTTTTCCCGCTGCCTGAAGCGCCGAGCAGCGCCGCCCATTCTCCGCGCCGCACCCGCCACTGGATGTTGCGCAACACCTCCAGACGCACCGAGCCGAGCGTATAGGCTTTCGCCACGTCCTCCACTTCCAGAATCCATTCCCGATCACTCATAACGCAACGCCTTTGCCGGATCCAGTTTCGCCGCCCGAAGCGCCGGAATCACCGCACCAATCGTACACAGCATCACGGCGCACAACACCACAATCAGCACATCTCCCGGTACCATATGCGACGGCAGTTCATTGAAATAATAAAACTCCTTCGGAAACAATGTCTGTCCCGTCAACCGGGAAGCCGCATTCAAAATATCATTGCGCAACCAGAGCACCAGCGCCCCCAGTCCGGTTCCGCAAAGCGACCCGATCACTCCCACCAGCAACCCCTGCAACACAAAAATCTGCATCACCATTCCATCCCCGGCTCCCAGCGCCTTGAGAATTCCGATTTCACGGGTTTTCTGGTATACCGACGTAATCAGCGTATTGGCAATACTGAATGCCGCCACCAGCACGATGAACACCAGCAGGAAAAACATCATGCGTTTTTCCACTTCCAGCACCCCCAGCAACTGCCGGTTCTCCTCCTGCCAGGACGTCACCACCAGTCCGTCCAATGCGTCGCGCAGTTTTTCTAAATCGGCTTCCATATTGAACGGTTCCCGGACCCAGCCGTAAATGATCGACGCCCCCCCCCACGGCAGCCCGAAAAGCTCCGCAGCATCATCGCGCCCTACAAAAATCACGCTGCGGTCGAAATCATATTTCCCGAAGGAATAAATCCCCGTCACCCGAAATTCTGTCGGCAGATACACCGGGCTGTCCGGATTCAGCTCCACCCCCCCTTCCGGCTTGAACCGGACCAGTCCCGTCAACCGGTTCGGTGCATGCAGCAGAATCCTGTCGCCCAGCTGGACTCCCCAGCGCCGTGCCATCTCAGAACTGATGATCACCTCGCCGCGCCCCAGTTTCAACGTTCCACTCTTGAGCGCGCCATCCACCTTCATATATTTTCGCACGTCCTGTTCGTCCACGCCGAACACCACTATCTGCGCGTCCAACATCTGTCCCAGCTGCACCAGCGCCGGAGACTGCACCACCGGCGCGCCTTCCGCTCCCGCCTCGCGAATCCGCGCCAGCACGCTTTCCGGATCGCTGATGCCGCCGTAACCGCGCACATGAAAATGCGCCTGCGTGTCCAGCAGCTTGCTCTTCATCAAATCCGTGAAGCCCGTCATCACCGCCAGCACAATGACCAGAACCGCCACCCCCAGCGTCACGCCGATCACCGAAATCAGGGTGATCACCGAAACCGCATTCCGACGCGGTCGCAAATACTTTCCGGCAAGAAACCAGGCCGTGCTCATCCTCGCATATCCTCCCTCCAGACTGCCGCTTCGGAATCGGCATCACCGGCGGAAACCGGCCTGCGTTTTTCCGGATCAAACAGCGCTGTTCCATACATTTCTGCTACTCGAATCGAACTGGGATTCCCTGTGCAGAAAGCAGCGGGACAGCCCAGCGGTTCAACGTTTCTATCATCTCCGCCCGGGATGGAATCAGGTCCCGGTCGGCGAAATATTTTCCAGCACTCCGGGCAAAATCCCGACGCAATTCATCTTCCAGATCACGGCCGCTCCACTTATCCCGGATAAGCGATAAACCGCTCTGCCGGGTAAAGGTACGCATCCCGGCAAGATCCACGGAACTGCCCAGCAATTCTGGATCCGGCAGCCGGACGACCAGGCGATCCCCTTCCCGGCGGATGGCGTCGCGCGTCAACTTTCGAAGATCAAAACCGTAAAATTGTTCAACATCCGCGACCAGCAGCCCCCGGCGTTCTCCGAAAAGCAGACTGTGATCATCCTTTTCCAGCACCACCGTCGAAAAAAGCCGCCGGGTAACGAGGAAATTCATGGACTCACTGCGCAGCACATTCAGCATCAGCGTCGTTTTTTCTTCCTGATGCCACGCCAGAGCAGCCGTATCCAGCATGCGCCGGAGCGGCGTAGCCAGCCACAACGCAACGACAAGGAGGCACCCCGCCGTCAGTACGATGACGGCCAGCCAGCGCAATGATCTGCCCGCCAGGCGCGTCAACATGAGCAGAACCTCAGCAGCAGCAATACCACCACCAGGATCATGGCTGCGGCAATGGCCGTCTCTCTGGGATTCACGCTCATTTGATAATGGAATTAAGCATTTTTTCCGTGGCGATGATGGCGGCGGCGAGCTGGTCGCTGTCCACACCGGTGGTGGTCAATGGACGACCGCCGCCGGTATTCCAGGTAATGGTGGCTTCCACCAGGGCATCGGTTTTCCCCCCGGGAGGAATGCGCACCTCGTAATCCATCAGCTTCGGCATGGTAAACCCGAGTCGTCGCAGGATCCGCCGGAGCGCTTTTACGAAAGCGTCATATCCACCGTCTCCAGTCGCAGTACCTTCAATCAGACTGCCGTCAAACTCCACACTTACGGCAGCACGCGGCAGCTTGCCGCCGCGATTCTCCACCTGATAGTCGGCAATCCGCAACCGACTGCTCACCGGACGGTTCAGCACGTCGGCAATCAGGAAAGGCAGATCGGCCGGCGACACCTGTTTTTTCTTGTCGCCCAGCCGAACCACGGCATCCAGCACCCGGGCGCGTACTTCCGGTTCAAGTTCCACCCCGAGCGCCTCCAGATTCTGGTCGATCGAAGCTTTCCCGGAAAGCTTGCCCAATGCATAATGCCGTTCACGCCCGAAACGCTCCGGCAACAGAGCGTTCGCATACAAATTCCCTTTCTTGTCACCGTCGGCATGTACCCCGCAGGTCTGGGTAAAAACATCGCCGCCAGTGACCGGAGCGTTCCAGGCGCACCGTTTACCGGAAAGAGTCTGCAGCAGTTCGGAGGCCCGCCCCAGAAGTTTTTCCACCACATGGGTATGCCGGGTGGTCAGGTCGTTGATGGCAACCACGATCTGCGCCAGCGGTTGATTTCCGGTCCGTTCGCCAAGTCCATTAATCGTAGCATGAATGCCGCTGACTCCGGCTTTGACCGCCGCAAGGCTGTTGGCTGTCACCAGTCCATAGTCATTATGCCCGTGAAAATCCAGTCGGACACCGGGAAATGCGGCATACAGCCAGTCCAGATATCGCGTCAGTTCGTCCGGCGCCAGCACCCCCAGCGTGTCCGGCAGCATAATACGCGCCACCGGAAGCGTCCCGAGCACCGTCATGAATTCATGCACATAGGCAAAGGAGTCCCGCATACCGTTGGACCAGTCTTCCAGATAAACATTGACGGCCAGTCCGCGCTCCGCGGCGTACTGCACTTCGCGGGCGACGTCGTCAAAATGCTGCCGCGGCGATTTGCGCAGCTGAATGCGGCAATGTCTCTTCGATCCTTTGGCCAGCAGATTGATAGTTTTGCCGCCGACGTCGGCAACCCAGTCGGCGGATTTTCCGCCGTCGATGAAGCCGAGGATTTCCACCGCATCCCGGCAGCCGCGTCCTTCGGCCCAATCGATGATGGTACGCACTGCATCGCGTTCTCCATCGGAAACCCGGGCGGACCCGACCTCCATACGGTCGATCCGCATCTGCCCGAGAAGCAGTCGGGCCACCTGCAGTTTTTCGGCGGGGGTGAAGGCAACCCCCGGTGTCTGTTCACCGTCGCGCAGAGTCGTATCGAGAATTTCGACGGCAGAGCCGTGTCGATTTTTATCTTTCATGGGTTCTTTCTTCCTGAAAATGCTGATCCGCAATACCAATAAAAAAAGCCGTGCAAGGACTCACCGATTAGGGCGGGCGGAGGCACGGCTGTCGATTCCTGTTGCACCCGGAAGGCAAGGCGCCTTCCAGCTCAACCCGCACAGACGGTCGGGGGCCGCGCCATCGAAACAGCGCGCCCCGAACTAATTCGATGCCATTGACTGCGGATAACTTTCATCATACCATAAAATAACACCATGCCGACGCTTTTGCAAGATACGGCGTGACAAAAGCCAAAAAAACATCCGCCTTCCTTGAAAATCACATTCACGGGTGTATGTTAATTGAATGTAAATGTGTTTTCATACCAGCGGGGCGCCGACAATGCGCATCCCTTTCGGAGGAAAGTGTTTTTATGAGCGAATCCAATCTTGACCCAGCCGCCGTCCCGAGTTCTTCCGCCACCGAATACGGCGCCAGCAAAATCACCGTACTGGAGGGACTTGAAGCTGTCCGCAAACGTCCATCCATGTACATCGGCGACACCGGCATCCGCGGCTTGCATCACCTGGTCTACGAAGTCGTGGACAACAGCATCGACGAAGCACTGGCCGGGTATGCCAGTCATATTCAGGTTTTCATTCACCGGGACAACTCCATTACCGTCATTGACGACGGCCGCGGCATCCCGGTAGATATCCATGAAGGCGAAGGCAAACCGGCGGTGGAAGTCGTGCTTACCATCCTGCATGCCGGCGGGAAATTCGACCATAACGCCTACAAGGTTTCCGGTGGTCTCCACGGCGTCGGGGTCTCCTGCGTCAACGCCCTCAGCGACCGGCTCGAAGTCGAGGTCTGGCGCGATCATTCCGCCTACCTCATTAAATTTGAACGCGGCAATACCGTCGCCCCGCTGAAACGGCTCGGCGACACTGACAAGCGCGGTACCCGGGTAACGTTCAAACCGGACGGGACCATTTTCCCGGACACGGTTTATGTATGGGACACGCTGGCAAACCGGTTGCGCGAACTGGCGTTTCTGAACCGGGGAATCACCATTACCCTGGTCGATGAACGCACCCCGGAAAACGAACAGCCACGCCGGGAAACGTTCCATTATGAAGGCGGCATTCAGGAGTTCGTCAGCCACATCAATGTCAACAAGCCGACCATGACGCCGGTCATCTATTTCCATCGTGAACGCGACGGAATCGATGTGGAAGTCGCCATGCAATACAACGACGGTTTCTCCGAAACCATCTTCTCCTACGCAAACAACATCAACACCATCGAAGGCGGCACCCACCTGACCGGATTCCAGACCGCCCTGACCCGCACCATCAACGCCTATGCGAAAAATGAGCTGAAAAATGACAAATCCATGACCGGTAACGATACCCGGGAAGGTCTGGCTGCCGTCATCAGCGTCAAAGTACCCGATCCCCAGTTCGAAGGGCAGACCAAAACCAAACTCGGCAACAGCGAAGTGCGCGGCATCGTCGAATCCGTCATCAACGACGAACTCGGCGCTTATCTCGAACAGAACCCGGCAGCGGCCAAGGATGTCGTACTCAAGGCCATGACCGCGGCCCGCGCCCGCGAAGCCGCCCGCAAGGCTCGGGAACTGGTGCAGCGCAAAGGCGCGCTCGAAGGCTTCTCACTGCCCGGCAAGCTCGCCGACTGCTCTGGACGCGATCCCGCCCAGTGCGAAATCTACATCGTCGAAGGAGATTCCGCCGGCGGCTCCGCCAAACAGGGCCGGGACAGCAGTTTCCAGGCCATTCTTCCCATCCGCGGAAAACTCCTCAACGTAGAAAAGGCCCGTTTGGACAAAGTGCTGGAAAACAAGGAAATCCAGGCCATGACCGCCGCTTTCGGATGCGGTATCGGCGACGAAGATTTTCATATTGAAAAGGCCCGTTATCACCGGATCATCATCATGACCGATGCCGACGTCGACGGTTCGCATATTCGTACTCTGCTGTTGACGTTCTTTTACCGTCAGATGCGTCCGCTGATTGATGCCGGTTATGTCTATATTGCCAAGCCGCCGTTGTTCAAGGTCAGCCGACGCAAAAAGGAACGCTACATCGATACCGAAGAACAGCTTGACCGCCATCTGATCGAGCTCGGCAGCGAAGACCTCTCCGTCCGTAGCGCCGCCGGTACGCCGGTCCCCGCAGAAGAGGTCCGGTCTCTGCTGGATCTTTACGGACGCGCCACCCAGGCGGCAGTCGGCATCCGCCGCTGCGGCATTGATCCGGCAGCCTACTTCGGCGCCGTCTCCGCGGACGGCCGCTTCCCGACGGCGCTGGTCAATGTCCGGGAACAGGACGGTTCGACAACGGCACGCTATGTCTATTCCGCCGAAGAAGAAGCCGCTTTTCTGGCGGAAACCGAAAAACGGCTCGGCTTCTCCGCGCCCGATATTGAAGCAATTGAAAACGGCAATGAACAGCCGGATGCGGATGGGCGTGGTCGGAGATTTGACATCATCAATATCTTCGAGGCGGAAAACTGTAACCGGTTGCTGACGGATCTGCGGCAACACGGTCTGGAGGCACCTCAGGTTTTCACCGACGGCGATCTTCTTTTTGAGATTACCGGTTCCGACGGTCGCACTGTGGCAGCTGCGTCGCTGCAGGGACTTTTTGAGGCCGTCCGGGAAAACGGGACCCAAGGCCTGCGTATCCAGCGCTACAAAGGGCTGGGTGAAATGAATGCCGAACAGCTGTGGGAAACTACCATGAATCCCGAAACCCGGAAAATGATCAAGGTCACCATGGAAGACGCCGTTGAAGCGGAACGGATGTTCACTCTGCTTATGGGCGACGTCGTCGAACCCCGGCGCGAATATATCGAACAACATGCCGCCGGTGTCAAAGATCTTGATATTTAAGCACATCTTCAACGAAGGAATACACTCCCATGCCCGCAGAAAAGGACAACAAGCAGGTCGATCGCAATAAAAATCTTGAAATTGCCATCAGCCAGATCGAAAAAGAATTCGGAAAAGGCTCCATCATGCGCCTCGGCGATACCGCCGCCCTCTATTCCGACATTCCTGTAACCAGTACCGGCAGTCTGGCGCTGGACATCGCACTCGGCATCGGCGGACTGCCCGCCGGACGCATCGTGGAAGTCTTCGGACCGGAATCTTCCGGCAAAACCACGCTCTGCCTGCATGTCATCGCCAACTCCCAGGCCGCGGGAGGCCGGTGCGCCATCATCGACGCCGAACACGCCATTGATCCCGGGTATGCGGCGAAAATCGGCGTCAAGCTGGAAGAACTGCTGATCTCCCAGCCGGACTGCGGTGAAGACGCGTTGAACATCGCCGACGCTCTGGTGCGCAGCAATTCCATCGACGTACTGGTGATCGACTCGGTTGCCGCCCTGGTTCCCAAAGCCGAAATCGAAGGTCAGATGGGTGATTCCCATGTCGGACTTCAGGCACGTCTGATGTCCCAGGCACTGCGGAAACTGACCGGTGCGGCCAGCCGCAGCCGGACCTGCATCATCTTTACCAACCAGATCCGGGAAAAAATCGGCGTCATGTTCGGCAATCCCGAAACCACCACCGGCGGCAACGCCCTCAAGTTCTACGCGTCAATCCGGCTTGACATCCGCAAAACCGGTACGCTCAAAGACGCTGCCGGCAATATCACCGGCAACCGGGCCCGGGTCAAAGTCATCAAAAACAAAATGGCGCCGCCGTTCCGTACTGCCGAATTCGACATCAATTACGCGGAAGGCATTTCCAAGGTCGGTTCCATTCTGGATGTGGCCACCGAGCTGAATCTGCTGGAAAAACGCGGTTCGTGGTTCTCCTTTGAAGGGCAACAGCTCGGACAAGGGCGCGACCAGACCAAGGCCGAACTGGAGAAAAACCCTGAACTGCAGTTGAAACTGCTGGAACGGATCCGGGAAAAAACCGGCATTGCCGGTGTCCCCGGTGCCGCCCCTGCTGCGGCGACTGCCATGGGAGATGAGACTCCGGCAGATTCTGCGGAATAACCCGGTAAATCCAACGGAAATTTGTAATCATGGGAGCTCTCCGACTGTTTATTGTGCGTTGTCTGCTGCCCGGCATGCTTGGCATGCACGGGCTCTCTGCTGCACAGACGGTGGATCCGGCCCATGTAAGACCGGATTATCCGGCGCTGAGCCGTCACGCCCTGGCCGCTGGAGATTTCCGGGGAGCTGCCGATCTGCTGGAACGGGCCCTGGAAACAGCAGGCCCGGAACAATGGCGGCCGATGGCTCTTGAGACTGCGGAACTGCGCCTCCGCTCCGGGGAACCGGACCGGGCGGAACGATTGCTGGCGGAGTTCGAGTTGCGCTATCCGGACCACAATTTGACTGAGCGAAAAATTCTCCGTGCCGACATTCTGCTGGCTCGGGATCAGTTCGGTCCCGCGGCTCGTCTTTATAATGAACTGACGACCTCCGCCGGTTTGAGTAAAACCCAGATGGACAGCGTCATGACCCGGCTGATCACCGCCCGGCTCGGCGAGGAAAAATACGAGGAGGCCGCCGAAATAGGAGAACGGCTGGAAAAAATCGCAGCCACCCCGGAGACGGAATTTGCCGCACGGGTTCGGCGTATCTATGCGCTCCAAGCCGCCGGAAAATTGCAGGAAAGCGCAGCTCTTCTTGCCGACGCAGCCCCGTTCCAGAATGCCTCCCAGCAGGATGTGAAAACAAAACTGGACTTGCTCCAGCTGCTGCTTTCGCGGAAAATCAGTGATTTCAAAAAACAATATACGGCGTTCATTACCGGCCGTTCTTTTGAAAAAGCCGATTTTCTCACTCATCGTCTCAGCCGCGCCGCCGGCGAACTGTTCGCCGCAGGAGAGCAGCCGGATGAAGCGATTGCCAGCTATCAGATCGCATTTCGTACTGCCACCCGGGAAGACGACCGGCGAGGCGCCCTGCTTGAGCTGGCCAATGTACAGATGAATGCAGGACGCCAGGCGGATGCGGCGGAAACCCTTCTCAAATACCTTGCGTTTTACCCGAATGATCCGGATTCTGTCAATCTGGAAATGCAGGCGGGGCGACTTTTTGCCGCCGCCGGAAAACACCGGGAGGCGATCCGCTGCTTTGAAAAACTGACCGGCAATGAACAATTACCTTTGACCACCCGTCTGGAAAGCGCCCGGGAAGCCGCCTTGACCGCGGAACAGGGGAAACTGGATCAGGAGGCCATGCGGTTTCTTCGGTACCTCATCGACCATGCCGCCGATGCTGCACAACGGCAGGACGGCTATTATCTGCTGGGCGAACACTATTACCGACGGCAGGAATACGGCCGGGCGGCCGAAGCCTTCGCCACTGCCGCAGAAGAACCGGCAGTGCTGCAGGAGAAAGCGGTTTTCTGGCAACTCCAGGCCCTGCTGAAAGCTGGGAATTACACTGCCGCCATGCCGGTCGGAGAAAGACTCCGCAAGGCGGAGGATCCGGAATTACGCGCAGCAGCGGAATACTTTCTTGCCGTTCTGCTCGATCGGACCGGAAAAATCGCGGAAGCAGCCGACGCTTACCTGAAATTCGCTGCGGCGCACCCGGAATCAGAATTCGCCCCCCAAGCCGTTTTCGATGCGGCACTGATTGCCGAAAAACAGAACAATCATCGGGTTGCAGCAGAACGATACGCCGACTTCGTCAGTCGTTTCCCCACTCACATTCTTGCCGCCAACGCCCTGTTTAAAGCCATGCAGGCGGCATTCGTCTCCCGCGACGACACGCTGATGCGGCGGACTTCGGATACGCTGACGCAAAATTACCCGGATTCGGAGTATACGATTTCCGCCCTGTTCCTGCAAGTGGACTTTCTGGCGGGAGAAAACCGCTTTCAGGCGGCATTGTCCGTACTGGATCGAATCGCCGCTCTGGCCAAAGAGCATCCGGACCGACTGGCACAATGTTATTATGATCAGGCGCGGATCAACGCCCGGCTGGACCACACGGAAAAGGCGCTCCAGCTGTTGACGCAACTTCTGGAAAAACACCTCGCCACCCCGGTGGCCGCCGACGCGGCCTTGCTGGCGGCCAACCTGTATTCTGATCATGGCGATTATCAACGTGCGGCAGAACTCTATGAACGAGCGAAAAAGCTTCGGCCGGGCGGACGGTTTGCCGATGTCTGCGAAGAACGAATCGCGGATTGTGAATTCAGCCGCGCGGCAGCCACTCACGACCGGAAGCTTTTCAAAAACGCCGCGGAACGTTATCGGAAACTGGTGGAAAAAAATGATCCCGGCTCCATCTATTCCTGTTTGTATAAGTTGGGACGCAGCCGGGAATTCGCCGGCAATGCCCGGGGGGCCCTGGCAGCCTACGGGGAATTACTCTACCGGGCGGTGGAAGCTCGCCGTCAAAACCGTTACTTCGATACGGTCTGGGTCGGCAAAGGTGTTTATGCCGCTGCCATGCTGCATTTGAAAAAGGCCTCGCCAGCGGCAGCCCGGGAAGCACTCCGGATTCTGGAAATCGCCCGGCAGCTGGATCTGCGTACCGGCGAAGATTTTGACAAAATGGCCGCGGATATTCGCGCCCGATATAAAATTTGACAATCGACCGCCGTGGCTATCCCGGCGGCACAGAGCGGATCGAAAGGAAATCTGCCATGCTTTTTTATGACCTGATGACGGACGGAGGTCCGGTAATGTGGCTGATTCTGGTATGCAGCCTGATCGCAGTATTCGTATTTCTGGCGAAAACCTTCCAGTTCCATCGCGAGGAAATCAACGTGCGGGAACTGGTCAAAGGACTGGTCAATGTTCTCAAACGAGACGGCTATGTGGCAGCAATCAGCCTCTGTGACACCACCCCCGGACCGGTGGCCCGGGTACTGGGGGCAGCCATTCTCGCCTGGGAACGGGGGGATGAGGATATCCGGCAGGCGGTTGATGACGCATGTCTGGAGGAACTGCCGAAATTGGAACGCCATATCGGCGCACTCGGCACCATCGGTTTCA
The DNA here is from genome assembly GCA_944389925.1 of uncultured Victivallaceae bacterium. Classification (GTDB taxonomy): domain Bacteria; phylum Verrucomicrobiota; class Lentisphaeria; order Victivallales; family Victivallaceae; genus CALXOD01. Next base: position 40,237 of record CALXOD010000007.1, read on the forward strand.
TCGCCCCGTTGCTGGGACTGCTGGGAACGGTGCTGGGCATGATGCAGACGTTTCAAACCATCCACGATACCAGTAGCGTGTATCTCTCTGCGGCACAGCTTTCAGGATCCATTAATATGGCCCTGATCACGACGGCGGCAGGACTGGCGGTGGCAATTCCCAGTTATGTGGCCTATAACTATCTGGTGTCCCGAGTCAATTCGATTACGCTGGACATGGAAAAAGCGGCCTCGGAAATCATTTCCTTTTTCGAACGCCGCCGGAAACAGCAGGAACAGGATCTCGACGAAGATGATATCATCGAATAACAGCCAGCGACGCATCGGTGCCCGCCGTTACCGGACCCGCCTGCAACCGCTGTCGGGACGTCCCGATCTGACACCGCTGGTGGACGTAATGTTTCTGGCGCTGATCTTTTTCATGATCTCCAGTTCTTTCGTCCAGGTTTCCGGGATCCGGGTGGATTTACCGCAGGCGAACGCTTCCACGGTCGCGGATATCGAAAAGTTCATCATTTCCATTGCCTGGTCGGAAAAAGAAAGTCTGGTCTACTTCAACGATCAGCAGGTTTCCTGGGAGAACCTCAAGGAAAAACTCGCCGAAGTCAGCGGCATGTCCAAAACCGCCACGGTCGTAATCCGTGCCGACAGCCGGGTTCCGTTTGAAACCGTGGCCCGCGTCATGACGCTGGCAGAACGGGCCGGGCTGGCCTCCTTCATCGCCGTCATGCCTCAAAAACTGAAGCCGGATGCGGTATTCAGTCAACCCTGATCTGGAGTCTGCACTCATGTCGGAATCCCCGGAAACATCCCATGTGCCGGCCAGACATCCTTATCGTCTGATCGTGCTGGAGGCGATCCTGGCAACCCTGCTGGGACACGCCTTGCTGTTGTTTCTGTTCGTGCCAGCGCCTCCGGTACCCGCAGGGACTCCGCCCCGAACCGCCGGTATAGCGTTATTCAACCTGAACAACGCGTCTCCGGAAGGCGTGGCGCGCATGGAAAACTGGATGGCCATCCACGATCCTTCCCATATTGCCCGCAGTGACACGGTCGCGTCTCCCACCGCCCGGTTGCCGCAGCCGCTCCGGAATCTGCCCGCAGACCGTCCGAGACCGGAACCCGGGGTATCTTTGCCGCCGCATTCCCCGACTCCGCCGGAACACTTGCTTGCGTCGCCGGCACCGGGAATCCCGCTTTATCCGGAAGCCGTATTTGCCCTTAAAATTCCCCAAACAGCGGCACAGCTGCCGCCACAGGTCTTGCAGGACGGGCGTCCGATCTCCCTGGATTTGCCTCCGGAAGCGCTGGAACTGAGCCGCTCCATTCATGCCACCTGTACTCGGCTGTTGCTTCGTAGAGAAACCAGAGATGGCCAGATCCGGTTCACCATCCTGCAAACCGGCGGCAGCGCCAAGCTGGATCTGCTGGCAGCCCGGCTTCTGATAGGGGATGCCACGCGACTGAAAATCGAGACCGAACCGGTGGAATTTCAAATTCTCTGGAATCCGGCGGCAGGAGAACAGCTATGATCGCCATCAGTTATGCCCATGCAATATTCGTTTATATGACCTTGTGGCTGGCCTTGCTGCTGGTACTGTGGTGCCGGTCGCTGTTGCGGCGGAAGCGTTTTCAATGGCAGTTGACCAACAGCCGCCTCTTTGACTGTGACAACTGCCATTATGCCTTCTTAACCAAGGAAGAGGTCAATCTGACCCGCTGCCCTCGCTGCAATGCCATCTGTATCCGGCGGAAAAAACGGCGCGGAGCGCCGTTCCGTCCCTGAAAACCGTTATTTATCCAGCGTAAAATAGTAATCCTGCGGGGTCAACACACCATCCACAGTTGCGGTGGAACTGATATAGGTAATCGGTGCAACGTGGCCGTCATAAAAGGCGGCGTTGACACTGTTGCGATTCCCGTGGCGAGTCCAGCGTACATTGCTGTTGGGCGAACCGTCCCAAGAGGTGCTCAGCGCCCCGAGCTCGTAATACATACCGTCCAGGGAGGAAATTTTCTGTCCGGCATTGCGTACCCGACTCAACTTGGTCAGTTGATTCCAGGCTCCGGATCCGGAGATATAACCGGAAGAGCGATTGTGCGCATAGCCACCGTAACTGGCAATCTCATGCTTGACTTCATACTGAAAAGTCTGGTTGTCCTCTCCAACTGCAGATGGACACATCGGCACCGCATTTTTCAAATATACCGGAAAGCGCCGGGTGAAAAGCGGCGTCGCATAAGGAGCCAATCCAATATGCCAGTTGAATTTGGCAGGCGCGTTGTAGCAAGCAGCCAACCATTCGTTGTAATCGACAGTATACAGCTGTTCCGCAGTAGCGATCTGCTTGAGAATACTGGCACACGAACTGCGCCGGGCCTGCTCCCGGGCCTGATTCAGAGCCGGAAGCAGCATCGCCGCCAGAATCGCGATGATTGCAATGACCACCAGCAATTCAATCAGGGTAAATTTTCTGTTCATAATGGCTCCTTCTTTTTTTTTACGTTAAAAAAATAACTGCTTTCCTGGAAACCATAATCCCCTTCTCCTTATAGTTATAACCAAAAATAGAAAATTTGTCAAGGATATTTTCCGGAAAAATCATTTTTCCAGATCCTGCTTGACAATCCCGGAAACAACATTATTTTTTCATTCAGAACACTTGTTTTTCAGTCAATGCATTGAATACGGGATACATCATGTTGATCTGGACATTGGCATCGTTTTTCGGCTTCACGGCAGCAGTCGGTTTTCTCACGTGGTATTACACCCGAAAATCTGATCATGACAGCAAAGACGGCTTTTTCCTGGCAGGCCGATCCCTGAGTTTCCCGCTGATTGCCGGCTCCCTTCTGCTTACCAACCTTTCCACGGAACAGATGGTAGGATTGAACGGCGGTGCCTTCACCGACGGTCTGTGTGTCATGGCCTGGGAAGTGGTCGCCGTGGTCGGCCTGGTGCTGATGGCCTTGTTCTTCCTGCCCCGCTTCCTGAAAAGCGGTGTCACCACCGTCCCGCAATATCTGGCCATCCGCTTCGACCGGCGGACTGAACTGATCACCAATATCATCTTCCTTGTCGCCTATGCGGTCATCCTGCTGCCGATCATTCTCTATACCGGAGCGACCGGCATGATGGGAGTGCTGGACCTCGGTGCACTTCTGGGAATTGAGTCCGAAACGACAGCCTTGTGGTTGATTGTCTTCGGCGTGGGGTTGATCGGTGCACTGTATGCACTCTGGGGCGGGTTGAAATCCGTAGCCTTTTCCGATATGCTCAATGGAATCGGTCTGCTGACCGGCGGCTTTCTCATCACCTATTTCGGACTGTCGGCACTGGGGGACGGCAGCCTGGCTGAAGGTATCTCCCGATTGCGGCAGGCGCCGGAAGGTACCTTCAACTCGGTGGGGGGACCCGACAGCTCGGTGCCATTCAGCACTCTGTTCACCGGCGTCCTGCTGCTCAATGTCTTCTACTGGTGCACCAACCAGCAGATCATCCAGCGCACCCTCGGTGCGAAATCTCTGGCGGAAGGTCAGAAAGGCGTCCTCCTTACCGGTGCCTTGAAACTCTTCGGTCCGTTCTACCTGGTACTTCCGGGAATCATCGCCGCCGTCATGTTTGCCGGTGAAAACCTGAAATCCGACCTTGCCTACGGTGCGTTGGTCAACCGGGTGCTGCCGGGACCGCTGGCGGGATTCTTCGCCGCGGCGCTTCTGGGAGCGATTCTGTCGAGCTTCAATTCGGCGTTAAACAGCACCTGCACTCTGTTCAGCCTCGGGATTTACAAACCCCTGATTCATCCGGAAGCAGACGATGCCCGGGTGGTGCGTTCCGGTCGCTGGTTCGGCTGGATCATCACTCTGATCGCCATGATTACCGCGCCACTGCTGGCGGAAACGGGAGGGATTTTCTCTTACTTGCAGAAGATGAACGGCATTTACTTTATTCCGATCCTGGCAGTGGTGGCGGCAGGGATGCTTTTCCACCGGGTGCCTGCCGCCGCGGCCAAAACCGCGCTGGTGGGCGGCGTTGTAATCATTGCGCTGTGTTATTTCGTGCCACCGTTCAATGGGCTGCTTTCGCTCATGCGCGAATACCATTTTCTTGGTCTGGTCTTTGTCGCATTGATGGCCATGATGTATGTATGGGGACAGGTCCGCGGCCTGGAAACTCCTTTTGTGCAACCGGATGCCCGGGTGATTGAAATGACCCCCTACCGTTATCTCTGGCCGGTTTCCCTGGCACTGTTGGTCGTGGTGGTGGCCATTTATATTTTCTTTGCCGATTTCAGTTGACCGGGCGGGATCTTTCGGAAACAGATGGCGTGGGCAATGTATTTTTTCGGGCTCCGTCGCTGGCAAAGCGGCGGAGCTCATGCTATTGTAGGTGGCAACATTCATTTCCACCATTCAATATCATCAGAGAAAAAACATGAATACCGATCTGCCGCTTGTTCTGCCTGCCGCCGGAGCGGATTTTTCCGCCGACCGGGTCACCGTCATTGAACGTTCCCGATTCGCCGGCGGCAGTGGCGTCATGCTGGCCCCCAACGCCGAACCGCTGCCGGACGGACCGTTCGGTGACGCCGATTTGACGTTTCACTTCGACATTTCCCGCCCGGGACGCTATCTGCTGGTCAGCTATGCCGATACCTGCGGAAAAGCCCGAAAAAAAATGAATGAATCCCACAGCAAATACGATTCTTTACGGATCATGCTTTCCGTGGATGACGACTTTGCCCGCAGTCGGGTCATCGTTTCCCCCTGGCAGGATCAGGCTCTGGCCATGCAGGAGCTGCAACGCTGTGAATTTTCCGCCGGGCGCCATACGGTCCGTATCCGCCTGCCCCGGGAAGTCGGCTTGAATCGATTGGAAATCCATCCCTATCTTCCTCCGGAGGTTCCGGAAAAGGCACGCAACTACCATGCACCGATCACACCCGGTCCCCATCCCCGGATCTGGATAACCCCGGAAACTCTTCCGGCCATTCGGGCCAATCTGGAAAAACCGGAAAACCGCCCGGTGTGGGATGCCGTCCGCCGCTCGGCCGCAGAAACCATGTCGTTTGCGCCACCGCCCCACACTGTGGTCGGGCATCTGCCGGAACTGCTGGAACTCGCAGTGCATCAAGCTTTCACCGCATTGATGACCGATGATCGCGAAACCGGCTTGAAAGCCGTGCGGCTGATGAACGATTATCTTGCCGCCGTGGAATTCGACAATCTGCTGGACATCACCCGGGAACTGGGCGAAGTCATCTATTCGGGAGCACGTGTATACGACTGGTGCTACGCCTGGATGACGGAAACGGAACGTAAATGTTTTCGCGACCACCTGCTGCGCCTGGCAGACGGCATGGAAATCGCCTGGCCCCCCTTCGGTCAACCGGTGGTCAACGGTCACGGCAACGAAGCACAGGTCAACCGGGACCTGCTGGCCATGGCCATCGCACTTTTTGGAGAAGACGACGAACCGTACCGGTATTGCTCCTGGCTGATGCTGGAAGATCTGGCGCCGCTGCGTGCTCTGGAATACCGGTGTGACCGCCATAATCAGGGCGTTGGATATGGTGCCTATCGCTTCGCCTTCGAAATGCACGGAGTCTGGATGCTGCGTCGGATGTGCGGGCGCGAAGTGTTTGCCCCGGAAATCAAAAACGTATACAATTTCTGGCGTTATTACCTGCGTCCGGACGGGCGGATGCTGCAGGACGGCGACGGCATCTCCGGAGAAGGCGCATGGAGTGCGCCGCTGCTGAGCTTCATGTGCTACACCTACTCCGGCAATCCACGCATCAAAGGAGATTTTCTGAAACACGGCGGTGCGATTCCCGACCGAACCCTGTTTCTGGCGTTGAACGATCCCGACCTGATGCCGGTCTCCACGCCGGAAGGCCTGCCGGAAACGCATTATTTTGAGGGTGTGATCGGCTCCATGATCGCCCGAACCGGCTGGGACTCCGATGCCGTACAGGTGGAAATGAAGGGAGGCGGCGTGCATTTCGGCAATCATCAGCACGGCGATGCCGGGAATTTCCAGATTTTTTACCGGGGCATGCTGGCGGCGGATCTCGGAATGTACGTTTTCTACGGAACACCTTATGATTTCGGATACAACAAACGCTCCATCTGTCACAACGTCATGCTGGCCTACGATCCGGAAGAGATTGTTCCCCGCCAGGCCGTGAACGACGGCGGGCAGCGCTTCAATCAGGAACTGCCGCTCACGCCGGAAATGGCCCTGCATGAACCATGGTTTCAAAACGGGGCCACTCTGGCGGCGGACTTCGGACCCGACCCGGTGCGTCCTCTGTTCACTTATCTGAAAACGGATCTGCGCGCTGCCTATTCCGAAAAACTGCGGGCATACTGCCGCAGCTTCCTCTTTGTCCGGCTCGACACCCCCGGCACACCGGGATTGCTGCTGGTGGCCGACCGCATGACCACCGCCCGGCCGGAATTCAAAAAATACTGGCTGCTCAACACATTCCGCCGGCCGGAGTTCATCGACAACGGCTTGCAGGTCCGTTCCGACCGCGACCGGGATCCCGGCAAGCTGACGCTCTCCATGCTGCTGCCGCGTGACTGCGAATGGCATCTGGCCGAAGGGGAAGCCCTGCACCAGGTATTCGGTGTACAGCTGGAATCCCCGAAACCGGAATCACCCGAATCCAACGGGTTCCGTACCATGATTTCTCCCCGCACTCCGGCGGCCACCGACTGCTTCGTCGCCTGCATGCAGATCGGTGCCGAATCAGCGACGCCGCTGCCAATAGATTGGGAGGCTCTGCAGGAATGTTGCCGGATCACGCTTCCCGGACGCGTACTGTTTCTCGGTACCGGCGAAACGCCGATTCACGAATCGCTGACTTTTCAGGTGCCGGACGGCTCACCGGCCCAGCTGGTTGCCGCAGGCCTGGAACCGGGGGTATGGTATCTGGAGAATGCCGACGGCCGGCAGCGCAGCCACACCGTTCTCCCGGGACGGGAAACGATCACCGACACCCTGCCCCCGGGCCAGTATCGGCTGGTGCCGGACCGCCGTGCCAGCGGAGACTGACGCCATGCCCGCTTCTCCCCGCCTGATCATCATCGGACGCGGCACCAGTGGCCGCGCCGCCGAACGACTGGGCCGCCTGGCCGGTTATGAAGTCACCGTCGTGGAAGACGGAGACGGCGAGGCCGCCGCTCGACAGGTGGCCGCCGCCGATCTCGTCGTCACCAGCCCCGGCGTCAAGCCGTGGTCCCCCCTGTACCGGGCGGCCTTGGACGGCAGAGCCGAATTCATTGGCGAAATGGAGTTTGGATTCCGCCATTTTCCGGGAAAAGTCGTCGCAATTACCGGCACAGACGGCAAAACCACCACCACTGAACTAACCTGTCATCTTCTGCGCGTTCTCGGTCTGCATCCGGCAGAAGCGGGCAACATCGGAGTTCCGCTCTCCGCCATTGCCGCGGACCTCCGGGAAGGCCTGCTTCCCCCCGATACTGTGGCCGTCGTCGAAACCAGCTCCTTTCAACTGGAACGAATCGATCGTTTCGCCCCGGAAGCGGCAGTACTGCTCAACATCGGCTCCGACCATCTGGACCGCTACCACGGCAGTCCGGCGGAATATGAAGCGGTGAAACGCCGGATCTTCCGGCATGTCACTCCGGGAAACCGGATTTTCGGAATCAGCATGAACGAACCGGACGCCCGGCGTCGCGTTGTCACGGACGGCGACCGTATTTTACTGGACGGACAGGAAATTCTGCGATTTTCCGAGACCCGTTTGAGCGGCGCGCACAATCTGGAAAACCTCATTGCCGCCATTGAGCTCTGCGCCCGACTGCTGCCCGCTGAAGCATTTGCCACCGCCGCATTCCGGGACGGCGCGACCACATTCAGCACCGGCCGTCACCGGATTGAAACCGTTGCCGAACACAACGGAGTTCGTTACATCAACGACTCCAAGGCGACCAATCCCCATGCCGCGGCCGCCGCGCTGCGTACCCTGGATGCGCCGCCGCACTCCGTGCACTGGCTGCTCGGCGGTCTGGACAAGGGGATGGATTTCCGGGAACTGCGGACCTTCGCGGAACAAATCCGCCGTGCCTATCTGTTTGGTGAATGTCGGGAGAAAATCCGAAACGCCCTTTCTGACGTCATTGAATGTGTCGATTTCGGAAGGGATTTCGAAGGTGCGGTTCAGGCTGCCGCGCAGGCCGCCCGGCCGGGCGAAACCGTGCTGCTGGCTCCTGCCTGCGCCAGCATGGATATGTTCCGGAATTACCAGGAACGCGGCGACCGTTTCCGAGCCGCGGTGCTGGTAAAAATATCCTGAAAAAAAAGCAAAACAGGCTTTCATTCCCGCAAAATCCATGCTATACTTATATAACGGCAGTTTGCTGTTTTTCATATATGGTAAAGCATTTTCTTGAAAAGGGACGACCGGAATGGGTTCCGGTTGGATAACCTGCGGAAAGAGAAGGAGTTCCGGCGTCCATGGCGACTTCGCATAAAATCGCACTGAGTCATTCGCTTGTACCGAGTGCAAAGACTGACGGAATCGTATCCTTTCCGGTGGTTTCCGACTGAAACGGAATGACCGATCACCGGCCGTCCGTTGAAGATACGGACGGGAGCATGAGCGACGATCTTTTCGAATCGAACGAGGCGCCGGCATCCGGCGCCGGAGGACTGGCGGCGGCGGCCAAAGCCATGCCGCTTGCTGCACGTCTGCGTCCGCGTTCGATCGAAGAATACGCGGGACAGAAACATCTGCTTTCTCCCGGCATGTTGCTCCGCCGCGCTATTGACGCCGACCGGTTCACCTCCATTATCCTCTCCGGCCCCCCCGGCACCGGAAAAACCAGTTTATCAGAACTGATTGCCCGCAGTACCAACTCCGCTTTTGTCCGTCTTTCCGGCGTCACCTCGTCCGTTGCGGACATTCGCCGGGAAATTGCCGTGGCCTTGAAGCGCCGCCAGGTAAATGGACGTCGAACCGTTCTGTTCATCGACGAGATTCACCGCTTCAACCGGGCCCAGCAGGACGCCTTGCTGCCTGATGTCGAAAACGGCAATATCCGACTGATCGGCGCGACGACCCACAATCCGCAATTTTACGTGGTCGGGGCGCTGCTATCCCGTTCCTTGGCATTTCAGCTTCAACCGCTGAGCAGAGAAGATATTCTGGCCATTCTGGAGCGGGCGCGGACCGATGAACGGGGCTTCCCGGATCGAACGATTGAATTGACGCCCGAGGCTGCCGAATTTCTGGCACAGGCCTGCGAAGGCGACGCGCGCCGAGCGCTTAACGCCTTCGAAATCGCCGTGCTTACCACGCCCGAAAACGAGGCCGGCGTCATCGTTGTCGATACGAAAGAAGCGGAAAGCTCCATTCAGAAAAAGATGGTTCATTACGATGATGATAACCATTATGACACCGCCAGCGCCTTCATCAAAAGCATGCGGGGCAGCGATCCCGATGCCGCCATCTATTACCTGGCAAAAATGCTCCATGCCGGAGAAGATATCCGGTTCATTGCCCGTCGGATTATGATTTTCGCCTCCGAGGACGTCGGCAACGCGGATCCCCGGGCTCTGGAACTGGCCGCGGCGGCGGCACAGGCCGTGGAAATGGTCGGCATGCCGGAAGCACGGATCATTCTGGCCCAGGCGGTTACCTACTGCGCAACCGCCCCCAAGAGCAACGCCTCCTATACCGCTATCGAAGAAGCGGCGGCGGATATTGCACACGATCGGATTCAACCGATCCCGCTGCCGTTGCGCGACCCCAACTCTGCCGGGGGGAAAGCCGCCGGACATGGTCGCGATTACCGTTATCCGCATGATTTCGGTGGTTTCGTGGTACAGGATTACCTGACTGTTCCGAAAACCTATTACCGTCCCGGTAAAATCGGCTACGAAAGCAAAATCAGTGAACGACTTGATTACTGGAAACAATGCCGAAAAGTCGCGGCGGCCACGGAGGCACAGCCATGAGCCGGGACAAGCAAACGCTTCGCAAACATTATCTGGCGCAACGCCGCGGTCTGTCCGATGCCGAACGAAACCAGGCGGATGCGACCATCCGGGAACGGATCCGGGAACTTCTGGAATACCGGCAAGCCAGACTGGTGGCGATTTATGCCGGAGACGGCACGGAGCCGGACCTGCTGCCGCTGACTGCGGCGGATCCGGACAAACGTTTTTTTCTGCCGCGTTATGTGAAAAGCACTGGTCAATACGAACTGGCGGAGGTGCATAACCCGGCAACGGAATTGCATATTGCCCGTTACGGGCTGGCGGAGCCGATCCCGGAATGTCCGGCGGCGACCCCGGCGGAAATGCATGATGAATTTCTGTTTCTCATTCCCGGAGTAGCGTTTGATGAGCGTGGCGTACGTCTCGGACGCGGCGGCGGTTATTATGACCGGCTGCTGGCGGAAACCAGCGGCGTGATCGCGGGGGTGTTTTATGCCGGTCAGCAGGCGGATGCCCTGCCGGAAGAGCAATACGACCGCCGGATGGATCTGGCGGTAACGGAAGAAAAGGTGTGGATTTTTCATAATGATGCGGCCCGACACACCGCGGCATTGTGAATTCAGAAACAAATATCATATTTTCCAGATAGAAAGTTTGAAAGGATCGCAGGAATGGAACATTGGGCGGTATTGGTTGCCCTCGGGGCGATTGCCGGTGTGATCGGCATCGCCATCGGGTTGATGATTGGAAACTGGGTGCAGCGCGTGCAGAAAGACGCCGCCAACAAAAGCGCCGAAAAAATCCGGGAGGATGCGGAAAAAGACGCCGAACATATCCTCCGGGAGGCCCGGGTCAGCGCCAAGAGCGAGGTGCTGAAAATGCGGGAAGAGTGTGAACAGGAACTGAAAGAGCGACGCCGGGAACAGGGCAACAATGAAAAACGGCTGGTCCAGCGCGAAGAAACCCTCGACAAACGTGCCGAATTGCTCGACGGAAAAATCAAGCATATCGAACGGCAGGAAAAAGAACTGGAAACGCTGCGGGAACGTGTTTCCAACCGGGAACAGGAGCTCCAGAAAAGCATCTCCCGACAAATTGATGAACTGGAACGCATTGCCCAGATGGATCGGGACAGCGCTCGGGAAATCCTGCTGGAAAAACTGAAAAATGAAGTGCGCAACGAGTCCGGTCTGCTCGTACGCAACGTCCTGGAGGAGGCACGCGAAAGATCCGAAAAAGAAGCGCGCCGTATTTTAACTTACGCCATTCAGCGTTACGCTTCGGACTGCACCTATGAACGGACTACCGCGACGATTCCGCTGCCGACCGACGAACTCAAAGGTCGGATCATCGGTCGGGAAGGCCGCAACATCCGCGCGCTGGAAGCCGCCACCGGGGTCAGCATTCTCATCGACGACACGCCCGAAGCCGTGGTGATCTCCTGTTTCGACCCGATCCGCAAGGAGGTGGCCCGTCAGTTGATGGAACGACTCATCGCCGACGGCCGTATCCATCCCACCCGGATTGAAGAGCTGGCTAAAAAGATCGCCAAGGAACTGGATGAAGAACTCTATGCCGTGGGTGAAGCCGCCGTGCTGGAAACCGGCATACAGGGCGTGGCTCCGCAGGTCATCCGTCTGCTCGGACGCCTGAAATATCGCTACAGTTTCTCTCAGAATGTGCTGCAGCATTCGCTGGAAACCGCTTACTTCATGGGAATGATCGCCGCAGAAATCGGCCTGGATGAGCAGAAGGCGAAACGCATCGGTCTTTTCCACGACATCGGCAAGGCCATCGACCACGAAGTGGAAGGGCCCCACGCCCAGATCGGTGCGGACGTGCTGCGCAAACACAACGAAGCCAAGGATGTCATTGCCGCCGTTGCCGCCCACCACGGCGAAGTCGAACCGACCAGCATGTATGATATTCTGATCAACGCCTGTGACACGTTGAGTGCCTCGCGCCCCGGCGCCCGCAGCGAAACCACGGAGCTTTACCTGAAACGCCTGGAGCAGCTGGAGCAGATCGCCCACGATTTCCCGGGCGTCGAATCCTGTTTTGCCCTGCAGGCCGGACGCGAAGTCCGCGTCGTAGTCATGCCGGAAAAGATCAGCGAAGGCGAAGCCCAGATCCTCGCCAAAGATATCTGTCAGCGCATCGAAAAGGAAATGAGTTACCCGGGACAGATCAAGGTGACCATCATCCGCGAAACCCGTTCCGTGGAATACGCAAAATAAGGAATCGAAACCGGACACTGTACCAAACACATCCCTCCCAGGCCTTGGTCGGGGCAGATGTGTTTCGACGGAAGTTCTCCGGATATGTTGAGGCATAGCCATGAAACCGTTTGAAAATCGAGTCCGTCTGGAAATCAATCTGGCCGCCATCGCTGCCAATTTTCAGGAGATCCGACGCCGGGTGTCTCCCTGTCGGCTGATGCCGGTGCTGAAAGCCAATGCCTACGGACTCGGCGGACAACGCATCGGCGCCATGCTCCGGGATGCCGGGGCTGCCGCCTTCGGCGTGGCGGAAATCAATGAAGCGCTGGAACTGGCTCCACTCGGATTGCCGGTGCAGATTCTCGGCAATCTCCTGCCGGATGAAGTCGCTCCGGCAGTAGAGGCAGGATTGTGGTGTCCGGTCAACGACCTGGAATCAGCCCGGCGCATCAGTGCCGAAGCCGTCCGCCAGAATCGCCGCGCCGCGATTCAACTGACCATCGACACCGGTATGGGGCGGCTCGGGATGGTCGCGGAACGCGCCGCTGCCGAAATTCTGGAAATCCGCCGACTGCCGAACCTGGAACTGCGCGGCATTTATTCCCATTTTTCTTCGGCCTTTCTCCGTTACGACGATTACAACTGCCGACAGCTGGCGAAATTCAAAACCCTGCTGATGCAGTTGCAGGCGCAGGGCTTGACCTTTGAGGACGTCCACATGGCGGCCAGCAATGCGCTGAACAATTTTCCGGAAAGCTGCCGGGAACCGTTCACGCTGGCACGCTGCGGCATCAACCTGTATGGCTATTATGACCCGGAAGTTACGCCATCCATGCGCCTTACTCCGGCAGTGACGCTGAAGACCCGTCTGGCGGCCGTCCGCATGCTGGACGCAGGAGCCGCCATCGGATACGGTCGGATGCACCGGTTGCTCAAACCGACCCGGGTCGGCACCATCGCAGCCGGATACGCAGACGGCCTGCCGCTGGCACTGTCCAATCGCGGTTATGTACTGGTACGCGGCACCCTCTGTCCGGTTCTGGGACGGATCTCCATGGATTACACCACCATCTCGCTGGAAAACGTCCCGGATGCGGCGCCGGGCGATGAGGTGGTCTGTATCGGGGCCCAGGGCGACGCCGCCGTCACGCTCGAAGACTGGGCGCAGTTGAAGGGCACGCATGTATATGATCTGCTGTGCTCATTCGGGACCCGCGTGGGGAGGGTGTATCGCCATGGCTGATCTCTCTGTTCTGCGCGCCCAGCTCGAAGAAGGCCGGGCATTCTTCCGGGCGGGGAACCGCTACTCCGTCCTGCAGCGGCAATCCGGTCTGCGGCGGCTGCACGACCAGCTGGTGCGCAATCAGGATCGGATCTGTGCCGCGTTGTATGCCGACCTGGGAAAATCCGATTTTGAAGCCCGGATCACGGAAATCATTCCGTTGCTGGAAGCACTGAAGTTTCTGATTCGCCGCCTGCCCCGACTGGCACGGTTGCGGCGGGTCGGCCTCTCCCTTTTCAACTGGCCGGGACGCGGCCGGTTGCGGCCGGAGCCCTATGGTCAGGTATTGATATTCGGCACCTGGAATTATCCGCTGCTGCTGGCGCTTGATCCGCTGGCTGCCGCGGTGGCGGCGGGGAACCGGGTGCTGCTGAAACTGTCGCCTCAGGCGCCCGCCACTGCCCAGATCATTACCGAACTGGTGGAAAACAGCTTTTCCGGCGGAGAAGTAACCGTGCTGCCCCGCGAATTGGATTTTGACACCATTCTCGGAGAACCATTTGACTACATTTTTTTCACCGGGAATCCCCAGGCCGGCCGGGAGGTTCTGCGGCGCGCGGCAGAAAACCTGACCCCGGTAACGCTGGAACTCGGCGGGAAAAGTCCCTGCGTCGTTGACCGCTCCGCCCACATTCCGACGGCGGCCCGTCGCATCGTCTGGGGAAAATTCCTCAATGCCGGGCAAACCTGCGTCGCCCCGGATTATCTGTTGGTGCACAGTCGCGTCAAAAGCGAACTTTTGAACGAAATTCGCGCATGCGTCAAACGCTTTTACGGAGACAACCCGGCGGAAAACAAGGATTTTCCAAGGATTGTCAACGATACTCACTTCGAACGTCTCCTGCCGCTGATGGAAAAAGGCCGCCTGATTACCGGCGGCGAAAAAAACCGGACCACTCTCTACATCGCGCCTACGGTGATCGACCAGATCACGCCGGAGGATCCGGTCATGCAGCAGGAAATTTTCGGTCCCATCCTGCCGGTACTGGAAATCTCATCGGTCGAAGAGGCTGCCGCGTTTATCAACGACCGCCCCAAACCTTTGGCCCTCTATTATTTCGGGTCCAGAAAAAACCGGGAAAAACTGCTGTCCGCCACCAGCTCCGGCGGCGTATGCGTCAATGAAACCGTCATGCACCTGGTCAACCCCTCCATGCCGTTCGGTGGCGTCGGTGCCAGCGGCATGGGAGCCTATCACGGACAGTATGGATTCGATACCTTCACCCACTATAAACCGGAATTGCTGAAATGGAACGGCTTCGAACTGCCCCTGCGCTATCCGCCTGTCACTGACTGGAAGCGATGGCTGGTCCGGCTGTTCTGCCGCTGAACCATAATCGGAGCAACTGCATAAGGAGAAATTGTCATGTCCGGAATCTTCAAAGCCTATGACATCCGAGGCATCTACCCCACGGATCTGGACGCCGATATGGCGGAAGCCATCGGTCGGGCCTTCGTGCTCTTCACCGGCGCCCGGAGGATCGTGGTGGGACGCGACATGCGTCCCCATTCCGACGCACTCTTTCAGGGGCTGGCCCGGGGCTTGACCGGACAGGGCGCCGATGTGATCGATATCGGTCTCTGCTCCACACCGATGTCCTACTTCGCCAACGGCACCCTCCGAGCTGACGGCAGCATCATGATCACAGCCAGCCATAATCCGGGAGAATGGAACGGCTTCAAACTCTGCCGTGCCGATGCCGTGCCGATCAGCGGCGCCACCGGGATTGCCGACATCCAGCGTCTCGTCGAAGCAGGAAACTGGCCGGCACCTTCCCGTAACGGCACTGTTTCTTCTTATGACATCGCACCGGAGTACGGCAAGTTTCTGCGTTCCTTCGCCCGGATGGACCGCAAACTGAAAGTCGTTGTGGACTACGCCAACGCCATGGGACTTTATGAAATAGCGGGAATTGCCGATCTCTTCCACATCATCCCCCTCTATGACCAACTGGATGGCACCTTTCCCAATCACGAAGCCAATCCGCTGCATGTGGCAACGCTGGATGCGATCCGGGCAAAGGTCCGGGAAACCGGCGCGGATTTCGGTGCGGCCTTCGACGGCGATGCTGATCGCTGCGGGTTCATCGACGATCTGGGAGAAGTGATTCCGATGGACCTCTTCACGGCGTTGATTGCCCAGGATATTCTCGCCGACGGCCCGGCGACGATCCTGTACGATTTGCGCAGCAGCCGGGCAGTACCCGAATGTATCGAGGAAAACGGCGGCAAAGCCGTCATGTCCCGGGTGGGACACGCTTTTATCAAGGCGCAAATGCGGGAAACCGGTGCGGTTTTCGCTGGAGAACTATCCGGACATTACTACTTCAAGGAGAATTTCACCGCGGAATCCCAGGCGTTGGCCATGCTCAAACTGGCCAATTTGATCTGCAAGAAAAACCGGAAACTCCATGAGCTGGTAGCCCCGCTGCGTCGCTATGCCTCCAGTGGCGAAATCAATTCGAAGGTCGCCGATGTCCAGTCGATCCTCTCTGCCATCAAAGAGCGTTATGCGGATGGCCGTCAATATGAACTGGACGGACTCTCTGTTGAATATCCGGATTGGCATTTCAACGTGCGCGCCTCGAATACCGAACCCCTGCTCCGATTAATCGTCGAAGCGAAAAATCCCGCGCTGATGGCGGCAAAACGTGATGAACTGCTGCATCTGATCCGCGGCTAAAGGAAGAAATCTCATCTCATTGATCATCAAGGAATCTTCATTATGAAAACACTGCTTTACTCCTTTTTTACCGGTCTGCTGCTGACCGGGACAATGACACTTTCAGCAGCCGTCGTCCCTTTCCGCGGGGGAGAGATCCTCGCGGCGGAATTGACCTCCAAGGCACCGGAAATCGTCCATCTCGACCGGTTCGACTTCGATTTCCAGTTTGAAAACAAATGCTATGCCCTGGTAACCGTCAAACTATCCCCCGGCCGCAATCTCAGCACATACGACTACTCACTGGAGTTGTTCGGCCGCAGCTATCCCTGTGTCGCCATCCGGACCGGTGACGGCGGTTTCGATGCAGACCAGTGGGAAATTCGCGACATTGCTCCCGGCACCCGGCTGGGCATGTTGTTTATCGTTGACGGCAATGCCGTCGGCAAGGGGACAACGGAAAAAATCACCCTGAAATGCAATGCTCCCGGTACTTACCCCGCCGTTACGCTGCCATTCAGCAATCTCCGTACCCGCACCTTCACTGCCGCATCCGGAATTCCGGAAACGGGTACATTCCCGCAAAAATAGGATTTCCAGATCATGGAGTTTCTGCCGACCAACGCCGATGAAATGAAGAAAGCCGGGTATGATGAGCTGGATATCCTGCTGATCACCGGAGACTTTTATGTAGACCACCCCTCTTTCGGGGTTGCCGTGATCGGGCGCTGGCTGACTGCCTGCGGCTACCGGGTCGGTTTGATTTTCCAGCCGGACTGGAAGACGCCGGAATCGTTGCGCGCAATGGGCCGCCCCCGGCTGGGCGTCGGCGTAACCAGCGGTAATCTGGATTCCATGGTCAATCTCTATACCGCCGGCCGTCGTCTCCGGCGGGAAGACGCCTACAGTGAAGACGGCGTTCCCGGCAAACGCCCGCCGCATGCACTGGTGGTGTATGCCCAGCTGGCCCGGCAGGCGTTCCCGAAAATCCCGGTAGTGCTGGGCGGTCTGGAAGCCAGCCTGCGCCGGGTGGCCCATTACGATTACTGGCAGGACAAGATCCGCCCGTCCGTCCTGGTCGACTCCAAAGCCGATATTCTCTGTTACGGTATGGGCGAAAAACCCATGCCCGAAATCTTCCGCCGCCTGGAACGGGGCGAATCACTCGCCGGCATCCGCGGCACTGCGGTACTTCTGGGCAAGCAGGACGCCGCCGCCTTCTCCCCCGGCGACCGCTATCTGGAACTGCCCTCCTACGAAGAACACCTGACCAGCCGAGACGCGCTGATGACCTCAACCAAAATGCTGGAAGCCGAGATGAATCCCTTCGGCGGCCACGGTCTTCTCCAGCGCTGCGGCGAACGACTTCTGGTCGTTGAACCGCCACCGGAACCGTTAACTTCGGAAGAGCTGGACCGGGTGCACGAACTGGGATACGCCGGTCGCCCCCACCCCTCCTGCAAAGGCCGGATCCCCGCCTATGAAACCATCCGCGACTCGGTCCCCGCCATCCGTGGGTGTCCCGGCGGTTGTGCCTTCTGCGGTCTGGTGACCCATCAGGGACGGCAGGTTATGAGCCGATCCCCCGAATCCATCCTCCGGGAAATTACCGCCATGACGAAAAAACCGTGGTTCAAAGGCACGGTCAGCGACATCGGCGGAGCCGCAGGCAACATCTTCGGCAGCGAAACTGACCGGGAATTCTGTGCAAAATGCCGCCGTTCCAGTTGTCTTTTTCCCCACATCTGTCCCCATTACCGCTGCGATGGGAAAAAACTCCTGGATCTGCTGCGCAAAGCAAGCCGCATCCCCGGCGTCAAACATCTGTACATCAATTCCGGCATCCGCCTGGATCTGGCGCTGCGGCAGCCGGAACTTTTCCGGGAAATCGTTACTCGACACGTCTCCGGCCATCTGAAGGTGGCGCCGGAACACCTCCACCCGGAGGTATTGAAACTGATGCGGAAGAATCCGGCGGAAGAATTTTACCGCATTCAGGAAATTTTCGAGGAAGAAAGCCGTCGCTGCGGCAAAGAACAGTATCTGGTGCCGCTGTTTATTTCCAACTTTCCGGGATGCACGGCCGAACATATGAAAACCGTGGATGATTTCCTCTCGCGCCACCGCTGGAGTCTGCAACAGGTACAGGATTACATTCCGCTGCCGATGACCATGGGCGCGGCCATGTATTACTGCGGCAAAGCTCCCGACGGCCATCCCATTCCGGTCAACCGGGGGCTGGCGGAACGCCGCCCCCAGATCCGGGTTCTGAAAAAACGCCGCAACGGCCCCCGGGACAAACGCCCCCCTGCCGCCCCGCCCCGTCACTCCGGAAACGGCCGGAAACATTAGGGAAAAATCCGGCCTTTCGCTTGCAAAGCACCGGAACTCACTCTATATTATCGGGCTGGCGGCATGCACTGCCCGTTCTTTGCTGTAAAGAGCGGAAAAATCCATAGACGCAGCCGCGGATACGGTTCTGTACCGTGATTTTGTCAACCATACAAAGAGAGAAGGAACAATTATGAGCAATGTTCCGGAATATGCCATTCTGAAAGTCGGCGGCCGCGAAATCAAACTTCCCGTGGTGGAGGGCACCGAAGGAGAAAAAGCCATCGACATCGCCGGTCTGCGCAAGGAAACCGGGTATGTGACGCTGGACCCGAGCTTTATGAATACCGCTGCCTGTTTCAGCAAAATCACCTTCGTCGATGGCGAACAGGGGATTCTGCGTTACCGCGGCATTCCGATCGAGGAGCTGGTCAAACTCGGTTCTTTCGTCAAAGTCGCCTATCTGCTGGTCAACGGCAATCTGCCGACACCGGAGCAGAGCCGGAAATTCTCCCAGTTGCTGAATGTAAACTCCCTGCTGCATGAAGACATGCGTCACTTTTTCGACCACTTCCCGCAGGGGGCGCACCCGATGCACATTCTCTCTACGATGATCAATGCACTGGCGGCATTTTATCCCAACGTCGACCTGCGTTCCATGACCGAAGACATCGATACCTCCACCGCCCGGCTGATTTCCATCGTTCGCACCATGGCGGCCGTGGCGTACAAAAAATCCATTGGAGAACCGATCGTCTACCCGCGTCATGACCTCAAATACTGTGCGAACTTCCTCAACATGATGTTCGACTCTCCGGTAGCGCCTTACTCGGTGCGGCCGGAGGCGGAACGGGTACTGAATATTCTGTTCATCCTCCATGCGGATCATGAACAGAACTGCTCGACCACCGCAATCCGCACGGTAGGCAGCGCCCAGGTCAACCTTTATGCGACGATCTCCGCGGGCATGTCCGCCCTTTCCGGTCCGCTGCATGGCGGCGCCAACCAGGAGGTCATCGAAATGCTGAAGATGATCGAAGCCGACGGAAACGTCAAAAAATACATCAATATGGCCAAGGATAAAAATTCCCCGTTCCGGTTGATGGGCTTCGGACATCGGGTCTACAAAACCTATGACCCCCGGGCCGCGATCATTAAAAAGGAATGTCACGCCTTCCTGCAGGCGATGGACATTCAGGATTCGCTGCTGGAAGTCGCCTGGGAAGTGGAAAAAGCCGCGTTGGAAGATGAATATTTCATCACCCGCAACCTGTATCCGAACGTGGATTTCTACACCGGCATTCTGTACCGGGCTCTGGGGATTCCGGAAGACATGTTTACGGTCATGTTCGCGCTGGCACGGCTCCCCGGCTGGATCGCGCATTGGAAGGAAATGATCGGCGGCAACACCAAAATCGTACGGCCGCGCCAGATTTACATCGGGAAAACCCTTGACCAGATCTGACAGAGGAGGCCCGGACAATGAAACCCTCCACGTTGATCAATAAATTCAATCTGGCGAAAACATTGACCGGGCTGGATTTGTTCTGCATCGCCACCGGTGCCATGATCAGCTCCGGGATTTTCATTCTTCCCGGAGTGGCCTTCAAGCAAATCGGCCCGGCGGTTTTCCTATCCTACGGTTTCGCCGGTATTGCGGCGATGATCGGCGCGCTGGCAGTGATCGAACTCTCCACCGCCATGCCCAAGGCGGGCGGCACTTATTACTTCATTGAGCGCAGTCTGGGGCCGGGAATCGGCACCGTCTCGGGGATATTAAGCTGGCTGGCTCTGGTGCTGAAAACCTCCTTTGCCGCCTACGGGCTGGGAGCGGTACTGAGTGACATGTTCGGTCTCAATCTGGTGCTGGTAGCCTCTGTCTCGACCATTTTTTTTCTGGTGGTCAATCTGATCGGTACCAAAGAAGCGGCGGTGCTGGAGGTTCTGATGGTATTCGCGCTGCTGCTGATCATGTTCGGTTACATTGCCGCGGGGGTCCCGTATATTGAACCTGCCCGCTATCAACCGTTCTTTCTGGAAGGGAAAAGTCTTTCCACGGTACTTCCGGTTGCAGCGCTGGTTTTCGTGTCGTTCGGCGGGCTGCTCAAAGTCAGCAGCGTGGCGGAAGAGGTAAAAACTCCCCGACGCAGCATCCCATTGGGCATTCTCAGTTCCATTTTCACGGTTACCCTGCTGTATGTGCTGATTCTGCTGGTTACCACCGGGATTCTGCCACCGGATGAATTTTCCGGTTCTCTGACTCCACTGGCAGATGCGGCGAAAAAGTATTATGGATCGACCGGTTACTGGCTGGTAACGGCTGCCGCCTTGCTGGCTTTCATCACGACCATCAACGCCGGCATCATGGCGGCCTCCCGCTATCCGGTGGCCATGGGCCGCGACCAGCTGCTGCCGGAATTTCTGGCGAGTACTGCCGGCAAAAAAGAAACACCGATTGTGGCCGTGGTCGTAACCGGCATTCTGATGCTGCTGGTGTTGCAGCTGCCGCTGGAAACCCTGGTAAAAGCAGCTTCGGCCGTCATCATGGCCTCCTATGTTCTAATCAATCTCGCGGTGATTATTCTGCGGGAAAGCCGGATTCAGAACTATCGGCCCACCTTCAAATCTCCCGGCTACCCCTATTTGCAGATCTGCTGCATCCTCGGTTTTACGGTGCTGATCGTGGACATGGGGGCGGAAGTCATCCAGATTTGCCTGGGTATCATTGCCGCGGCTCTGATCATCTTTCTCTGCTGCGGGCGGCGGGTCCGCCGGGAATACGCCTTGATGCATCTGGTCGAGCGGATCACCAACCGGCAATTGACCGATCACCGGCTGGAAAGCGAACTGCGCGATATCATCCGTACACGTGATGAAATTGTCGAAGATGCATTTGACCGACTGGTGGAGGATGCGGATGCCGCCATTTATGAAGGTCCGATGACGCTGGAGGAATTTCTGGGCCTGGCGGCACGTGATTTCTCCCGCAAACTGAACATCAGCCAGGAAGAAACTCTGCGGCTGCTGCAGGAACGGGAAGCCGAAGGAAGTACGGTCATCGCCCCCGGCGTTGCCCTGCCCCATCTGATCGTACCGGGAACGAATCGGTTCGCACTGTTTCTGGTCAAATGCCCGGATGGCGTCACTTTCGATCCGGACGAACCTCCGGTGCATGCGATCTTCGTACTGGCAGGAAGCCGGGACCAGCGGAATTTCCACCTGAAAGCCCTGGCGGCGATTGCCCAGATTATCTCCTCGCCGGACTTTGAAACGAATTGGCAGAAATTGATGACGCCGCCGCAATTGCGGGACGCGGTTCTGCTCGGGGTCCGACGCCGCCAGAACTGAAAATGCGCAGCGAATGTTTTTCATGTGCCGGTCATCTATTCTGAGCTTGGTACTGGCTGCCGTTGCAACCGGATTGTTTTCAGGGTGCAGCGTACCTGCCGAAACATCACCCGCAGTCATCATAGCCGGAGTGCGGGATCTGGGACCGTTGCATTTCGATGAATCGGTCCGCTGTCGGGACGGAGGATACAGCGGCGGCTGGCGTGGAAAAGCCTTCTGGCTTTTCGGAGATACCGTTACGACCCGCCCGGGAACTGACGGCAGCAATTGGAGAAGCAACACCATCAGTATCTTAACCAACCCGAAATCTGCCCCCGAGAGCTGGTGTTTTCGAGACTATACCGACGATTCCGGTGTTTCCCGGGAGGTGCTGCCCCTGTTACCGGAAGAAGCTGCCTATAATCATCAGCACTTCTCGCCGCAACTTCCGGAAAAACAACGCAGCCGTTACTCCACCTGGCCCGGCCCGCTGGTTGCTGCGCCGGATGACAGCCGGGCCTGGATATTTTACACCTTGCTGCGCTGCGGATCAAACGGCCCCTGGGATTTTCACCCGCTGGGGATGTCCATCGCCAGCTGGCAAGATCCGGATCAGCCCCCTGAACGCCCGCCGCTCCTCTTTCCTGCTGGCGACATCCAGTTGGGACACGGCGCGCTGGCGGTGGACGGCATGCTCTACGCCTACGGCTGCCGCCAGGAGGGATTTTCCTGGCCGATCCTGCTGGGACGAGCTCCGTTCGACCGGGCGGACAAACGCGAAGTCTGGACCTTTTTCTGCGGCAACGGGACATGGAGTCAGGACGCCTCCCGAGCGGTTCCGGTTATGGAGGCGGCGCCCATCCTGAGTGTGCATTACAACCGCTATCTCGGATGTTACCTGGCCATTTACAGTCTGCAAATGCAAAACCGTCTCGCGCTGCGCACCGCGCCTGCGCCGGAAGGTCCATGGTCAGCGCCATTGGTCTTCGCAGAAACGTTGAAACCGGAAACGGAATCCGGTGTCACCTGGAGTTATGCCGGCTGCGGTCATGGGGAACTTGCCCGGGACAACGGTCAGATCGAATACGTCAGTTATTACCGGACCACCGGATTTTTTCTGGGGGAAATCCGGCTGCTGGAATTGACTCTGGAACGGCCCGACGACCTCGTTACAGCTCCCGACGCATCACAAAATCGTCCATAAAAAAGCCGTCGCCGATATCAATCTTGACCGCTTCGATTTCCTGATAGCCGTTGCGCAGATACGCGCGGCGGGCGCGTTCATTGTGTTTGTTGACATTCAACCGCAGTCCCCGGAATCCCAGTTCCCGACAGCGATCGGCCACATGGCGGAGCAGAAGTGAACCATACCCTCGGCCCTGATATTTCTCCAGCAGATACACCTTGTGCAGTTTGGCCTCGCCCGGTTCGCCGTATGCCGAATAGGAGACGTACCCCGCCGGTTCGCCATCCAGCAACAACGCTTCGAAATAAAACCCCTGCGCCAGTTCCCGCTCCATCACTTCGGGCGCATACATCATTTTCATCATATAAGCGATCTGTTCCGGAGAAAGAATGTTCCGAAAGGTTTTCGGCCAGACGTCAGCCGCAATGTTCCGAATGATCTCCAGCGATTCCGGCGTCTCCAATTTTCTGATTTCGACTGTCACAGGCAATCCTCTCTTTTCACAACTGATTGTAGGATAACTACTGGTTGTCAAGATACCCGTCTGACCCGATTTTGTCAAGCGGAACAGGAGTGTGGATTTTTCACTTTTTTTCCGGCGATCGCTGGTTTTTACAATGAAGCGCAATACATTAATAGCAGGAATCTTTTTTCAGCCTGTGACTCAAAACAAAAAAAGAAGACTCGCACAGATACATTATCATGACCGATTTCAGATTCATCGACCTGATCCGGCCCTATCGCGGTCTGCTCGCAGGCGCGATTATCGTACAGATTCTCTTCTCCCTCCTCGGTCTGGCCACACCGTGGATGCTCAAAATCGCCATCGACAAAATCCTGCCGGCGGCGGATTATAATCTGTTCTATCTGCTCTGCGCAGCTATCGCCATTATCTACGCCTTCCGCTGCATCATCCGGTACATTTCCGGATACCTCGGGACCTATACCATCATGCGGGTTCTGCTGGACGTTCGCAGTCGCCTTTTCCGCCATCTGCAGAGTCTGTCGCTTCGGTTCTACGACGAATACCGGACCGGGAAATTGATCTCCAACGTCATCAGCGACGTATCCCTTCTGCAGCAACTGGTCAGCCTGATGATTTCGATGTCCGACCAGATCCTGACGGCCCTGACGATCGTCATCCTGTTGTTCTTCATCAATGTCCAACTGGCGCTGATTGTGGTATGCGTATTGCCGCTGCATTTCTTCAACTTTCTGCACTTCAAAAAAATCCTGCGTCGGGACGCGCTGCTGATTCAGGAAAAGATGTCGGAGATCTCCGCCAATCTCTCCGAAAACATCAACGGCATTAAAGTTGTCAAATCCTTTGCACGAGAACGGTCCGCCTGCCGGAACTTCTTCAATACCATGCGCCCGACGCTGGATCTCCATATTCAGCTTAATATCAATTCCAATTTCTGCTGGAGCATTTGCGACGTACTCTGCGCCATGAATTACCTGCTGCTGATCGGAGCCGGAATCTCTCTGGTTCGCAACGGCGGTCTGACCTACGGAGATTTCGCGGCCTTCTATGCCTATGTCGGGATTCTGCTCAATCCGATCAACGCCCTCTCCGGCAGCGCGGCAGCCATTTCTCAGGGACTGGCCGGTGCCGCCCGCATCACCCGACTGCTCAGCGTCATCCCGGAAATTAAGGAAGATCCCAATCCCATTCATCCCGGACGGCTCAAAGGCCACATCACCTTCGAGCAGGTGGAATTCAAGTACAAGGATACGCCGGTTCTGCGGAACTTCAACCTGGATATTCTTCCTGGAGAAAAAGTGGCCTTCGTCGGCCCCTCCGGCTGTGGAAAATCCACCGCCAGCAACCTGATCATGCGTTTTTATGACGTCACCTCCGGACGGGTGACGGTGGACGGCGTCGATGTGCGTCGCTATTCGCTGGAGGGGTACCGCGGCAATATCGGAGTTGTGCTGCAGGAACCATTCCTCTTCAGCGGCACCATCCGGGACAACATCGCCTACGCCAAAAAAGACGCTACCCGTGAAGAGGTCGAACATGCAGCCAGACTCGCCAATGTCGAGGAATTCGTGTCAAAGCTGCCACGCGGCTTCGATACGGTCATCGGAGAAAACGGTTCCAGTTTGTCCGGTGGCCAGAAGCAACGGCTGGCCATTGCCCGGGCGATTTTGAAAAACCCGGCAATTCTGATTCTCGACGAGGCAACCAGCGCTCTGGATACCGTTTCAGAAATGCTCGTGCAACAGGCACTGGACACCGTTATGCAGGACCGCACCACCATCATCATCGCCCACCGGCTCTCAACCATCCGCAACGCCGACAAAATCGTGGTCCTGCGGGAAGGTCGGATCATGCAGCTGGGGAAACATGACGAACTTATGGCGGAGCCCGGCATTTATCACGACCTCTATACCACTCAGCTCCAGAATAACCGGGAATAGAAACCATGTCTCAAGGCAGAAACAGTTTCCACCGACAGCTGAAAATCTTCCGACGCCTGGTTATGGTGTTGCTCTTTTTGATTCTGCTCGGCGCCGGCATGCTGCTGCTCGGTAAGATGGAAGACACCGTCGAAGGCCGCGGTGCGGTCTACGGTCTGCGGGAATATGAACTAAAATCCCCGGTCACCAGCCGGATCACCGCCATCCATCACCGCACCGGTGACGTAGTGAAAAAAGGCACACTCCTGCTCGAACTTGATGACCGGGATCTGCAGGAAGAACTGCAGAAGCTGCGCAATACCATCCGGGAACTGGAAGCGGAAATCGAAGTCGATACCTGGAAACTCGCTGTCCTCCGCCATGACCCCCTCCCCAAAGAATATCGTCACACTGCCATTGAACTGGATGAGTATCGCGAACGGGTACTCAAAAGCGCCCATGAGGTTGAAATTTTTCGCGGGCTCCGGGATAAAGGCGTGGTCTCTCCCCTGGAATTCGAGCAGAAGGAACTGGAGTTCGTCAAAAACAAAGCCGGTCTGAAAAAACTGGAAGACGATCTGGTCAAATTACAGTCCGGTCTCGCCCAGAAGATTATTTCTGAAGCGGAAACCGGTCTGGATTTGCTGAAGCGCCGCCTGGAAAGTCGCCGCAGCGAATTGGCCATGCTGGAAAAACACGTTGAAGATTATCGCTTCGTCGCCCCGGAAGACGGTACCATCGGCATGATTCCGACCAAAACCGGCGTATATGTCGAACCCGGCCAGGTGATGGTGGTGCTGGCGGCTTCCGGCCCGAAAAAATTCATCGCTTACATCGATGAAAAATACATCTACAAAGTTCGGGAAAAGCAACGGGTGCGTATTGCGAGCAGCCAGTACAATTACTTCGAATATGGTTATTTCTACGGCAAAGTGTACGCCATTGACGAGCTGCCGCAGCCAGTCGGCACCCGTAATTGTTACGCTGTACGCATTCTCCTGGAGGATTCCCGCTATCCACTGCGCCTCGGCTCCACCGGAGAAGCGGAAATCATCACCGGACGCGATTATATTTTCCGGGTGCTGACCGGTTTGACCCGGCCGCAACAGCCCGCCGGAGAGAAGCGGGATACCGGCAAATGAAAAGCACTGCAACCTCATCCCCCGCTCCGCCCCTGCATCTTTTGAATGGTGACTGCGCCCTGGATGCCTGGCCGCCGGAGTGGCAGGAAGACCGCTTGGTATGGCGGGAAAACTACTTGCTCGGGCCCTTGCCGGAAATCGCTGATCTTACAACCTTTTCCAGGGAACGCGCTACCGTGCTGCACCGAAGCGCGCCGGAACGCGATGCTGCCGAAATTTTTGCGGAACTGGAAACGATGAATCGGATTCTTCTTGAACGCGCTTCCTCCGGCACTGTCCGCCTGTGGTTTGATCGCTGCCCGTTTGACCGAGTCATGCTGGCGCGAATTCTCCGGCTGCTCTGGGACAGCGGAAGGGCTCCGAAAATTCTGCTGACCTGGGAAAATGTGGTCTGGGATACTGTGAATTTCCGCCGTTTTCGACACCAGGCCGCGCGCTTGACTGGTGATGATCTGGCAGAAGGAGCGGCACAGTGGGAAAAATTTCTCCGGGGCCAACTCGCACCTGCCCGGGTACTGGAGACTTTGATTTATGATCCGGAAACTGTATGATTTTCTTTTCAACCGTTATGGTGCGCAGCACTGGTGGCCGTGTCGAACCGGGCGCAGATGGGAAATCATCGTCGGTGCCATCTTGACCCAGAACTGCGCCTGGCGCAATGTGGAGCGAGCGCTGTATCAGTTGGAGCAAGCCCGGTTGGACACCCCGGAAACCATATTATCCACTGCGCCGGAACTCCTGGAACAAGCAATTCGGCCGGCTGGATTTTTCCGGCAAAAAAGCCTTTATCTGCGGGAAGCCGCTGCATTTTTTCCAAATTGTGAGGCAGAGTTACTCGCCCCGTCGACGCCGGAAGATTTGCGCCGCAAACGGGAATTGTTGCTCTCCCGCCGGGGGATCGGTCGGGAAACCGCCGACTCCATTCTCCTCTACGCCTTTAATCAACCGATATTTGTCATTGACGCCTACACTCGCCGGATAGCGGCAAGACATCTGGGATGGGACGCCGCCCTGCCCTATGATGAGTTGCAAGCCCGTTTCACCCGGGAACTTCCCCGCGATGCCCGGATCTTTAATGAATATCACGCCCTGCTGGTACGGCACTGCAAGGAATCCTGCCGAAAATCCGCCTGTGGCGACGCCTGCCGCGACTGGGATCACAATCGCTGAAAATTACCGTGCAATCCCCACTCCGATATGACAGCCGTTGGAGCGTTCAGCATTGCCGGGTTGATGGTTGAATTTAAAAATGCCTTCGATTCTCCGGCCATCCAGTACCGGTTCCCAGGCAAGCAGGGTTGTCGAACCGCCGCCGTCCATATTCAATCCGTCCTGAGCCCCCAAATACTTCAAAAACTCGGCAACTTCCCGATGTGTACAGCCCATACTGAAATTTTTCTGCCGCCCATCCACCACCAGAATATACCAGTAACGTCCGTCTCCGGATAACCCGAATCCGGTTCGCGGTGCCAGAGACTTTCCGGCGGCATATTCCGGTGTAATCCTGCCGCCTTCCAGCACAAAGAAAAAAGCCCCGACCGCATGCCGGATTCCAGCAAGGCTCTCGCCGGATGCGATTTTCCGAAATTCCACCTTCCCGTCGTCATTCACGATCATGGCAGGCCGACCATCCGGCGGAGAAACCTCCACGCCATCCGCCATCACCAGTCCCATCCGATCAGCATACCGGTGGGTAAATGGTTTCTGCCACGGCTTCCATGGTGAAGCGTTTACCACCAGCAGCAGTTCCCCCGGTATCTCACTCCGATTCGCCGCCTCATGCATCCGGGTCAGGAAGGAACGGGTCGTTTCGCGTCTGGTCCGAACCTGATATTCCGGACAGTCCGGCATAACACTGCCCCATTCGGCATCATCGGCCCGCCCGGTTACTTTAAAAAATAAGCCAGGCGTTTTTAAATCGACCCGTACCGCATGCATCCGTATCGGTCGGGGAAGGGTCCACACCCACTGATGATACCGCATCCCGGGATGAATCTCTTCAGCAATGTTCCAGTCAAAAAGAGTTCGACTTTGAATGACAGCAGCCAGATCTGCCTGCCGCAACCGTCCGGACTCTGCCGCAACCGTGCGCGGAGACCACGCCACTGCAATCATGCCTGCCAACAGCAACAGTCCATACCATCGCCTTGTCAGAATCCGCTTCATCCTCTTTTTCTCCTTCGCTCTCTGCCGAATGTATCTGATTCATCACCATGCAGGCCGATAAAAAAAGCGGAACGGAGTAATCCGTTCCGCTTTTTTCAACCAAGCAAGATGGTTTCTTACTCCGCCTTGGCTTCGGCCGGAGCCGCCTTTTCCGCAGTTTCGGCGCCTTCCACCAACTGCAACAGACAGACTTCCGCACCATCACCGATCCGCTGCCCCAGCTTGTAGATCCGGGTGTAACCACCGGCACGACCGGCATAACGCGGAGCGATTTCCCCAAACAGCATCTTGACGGCATCCTTGTTACGGAGCCGGGCCGCAGCCAGACGCCGACGGTGCAGATCCCCCTGCTTGCCGAGGGTAATCAGTTTTTCCGCAAAACGACGGGCTTCCTTGGCCTTGACCAGCGTAGTCTTGATCTGGCCGTTGAGGAACAGGCTGCTCACCATGTTCGCCAGCATGCTGCGGCGATGAGCGCCGGAACGCCCGATTTTGAAAGTATCTACCCGATGACGCATTTATTTAGTCTCCTCATTCTCGGCGCGCACCCGCTGCGATTCAGCTTCGAGCGCGGTCATTACCGGCTCGGAGAAGGCCATTCCCAGGAACAGACCGAGTTTCTCGATTTTCTCTTTGATTTCGTCCAGCGATTTTTTACCGAAGTTACGGTATTTCAGCATGCGCTGTTCAGTCTTGGTGCAGAGTTCGCCGATCAGGCGGATATCCGCACTGTTCAGGCAGTTCATCGCCCGTACCGAAAGATCCAGCACATCCACGTCCTGCGACAGCTGTTTGAAAAGCTTGAGCTCTTCTTCATTCATCATGGACATGACGTCTTTTTCGGCAACCTGTCCGCCGAGGAACGGCTGCAGGTGATCCCGGAGAATCCGGGCCGCCGCTTCCAAGGCATCCTGAGGCTTGATCCGACCGTCGGTCCAGATTTCCAGCTCCAGGCTGTCCATTTCCGTTTCTTCACCGACACGGGCAGCACCGACCTGATAGTTCACCCGGGTAACCGGGCTGAACAGACAGTCCACCGGAATCGTTCCAATCGCGCGCTGAACGGTACTCTTTTCCGCGGGAAGATAGCCTTTGCCGCGAATCACTTCAATCTCGGCCCGGAAGGGGACGGATTTATCCAGCGTACAGATGATCTGATCCGGATTCAGCACTTCGACGGTGCTGTCGCAAATGATATCGGCGGCAGTGACCGGGCCGGCCTTGTCCTTGCGGATTTCCAGAGTCTTGACCGAATCACTATGCAGATTGAGACGGACGCACTTGAGATTCAATACGATCTCGGTCACATCCTCCACCACATTCTCAAGCTCGTCAAACTCATGACTGGCTCCGTCAATCCGCACGGCGGAAATGGCAGCGCCTTCCAGCGAGGAAAGCAGCACCCGGCGCAGCGAATTCCCCAGAGTATGCCCGAAACCGCTCTGAAACGGAGCGGCAATGAATTTGGCATAAGTGGCAGTAGCCGTACTTTCGTCCACCGCCAGCGCCTTGGGCATCGGGAAACCGATTGCAGCAGTCATAATTCTTCCTCCAAAATTTTATTATGCTTTACAGCATTGAACTTCCACCATTGCCGGACCAACCGTCCAGGGACAGCGGTCCGCATGCATCCATTCCCGGAAGAGGAATCAGACACGCCGACGCTTCGGCGGACGGCAACCATTATGCGGAACCGGCGTAATATCCTTAATTGCATTCACTTCCATTCCAGCCGCGACAATGCCGCGCACAGCGGATTCGCGTCCGGCGCCGGGTCCCTTAATCCGCACTTCCACTTCTTTCATACCGAGTAACTGCGCCTTCTTGGCGGCATCACCGGCAATCACCTGCGCGGCATATGCGGTGCTCTTGCGGGAGCCCTTGAAACCATTTTTCCCACCGGTGGACCAGCACAGCACATTGCCGTGCAGGTCGGTAAAGGTAACCTTGGTATTGTTGAACGTCGCCAGCACATAGGCAATGCCGGAGGGCACATAGCGGCCGCTCTTGCCGCGCTGTTTCACTTCCTTGGCCGCGGGGGCGGCAGTCGCCGGAGCTTCGGCGCCGTCAATATTCACTACCTGATCTTCAGCCATAATTCACTGTTTCCTACGTAAAATCTCCATTGGGTCACACGGAGACGCCGACGGGCGGCGCTCCAGAAAGACCGATCTTCCGTGATCAGCCCTTCGCCGCCAGACGGCGCTGAGTCTTGTCGCGGATGGCGCCGATTGTAACCTTCTTACCCTTACGGGTACGGGCGTTGGTTTTCGTCCGCTGGCCGTGGCACGGCAAATTGCGGCGATGACGGATACCCCGGTAGCAGTTGATCTGCTGGAGCCGGCGGATATCCGCGGCCACAACGCGGCGCAGATCCCCTTCCACCATCATTTCGTTCTGCAGAAGGCTGTTGATCGCGGCAATCTGTTCGCCGGTGAGATCCTTCGCCTTGATTTCACGGGGAATGTTCAGTTTTTCGATGATTTCCAGGGCTTTCGCCGGTCCCACACCATAGATGTAACGCAGCGAATATTCAATGCGTTTATTTCCCGGAATATCGACACCAATGATTCTCGGCATACTTTTCGATCCTTGCTTTTTACCGGTTGCGGGGCTCAGCCCTGTCTCTGTTTGTGACGGGTGTTGCGGGAGCAGATGACCCGGATCACACCATTACGCTTGACGATCTGGCAGAACTCGCATCTGCGTTTGACCGATGCTCTCACTTTCATTTTCCGACCTCATGAAATTCGCGTTTCTGCATCAAAAAGACAAAACAAAAACCGAGCGTATTCCGTACTGCCGTATCTAACACGAACACTACGAACCACACTAAGCTTTTCTCTGGTCGGCCCCCTGTTTCACGAGCGGTGGAATAACGATATGAAACACGACGCCGGTTTTCCGTGCTGTATAAAATAATCGGGATTTTGATTTTTTCAAGTTTTTTTCGTTTTTTTCCGGAAATCACTGGCATTTTCCGTGCCCGACCCGCACATTATCGAAAACTCTTCCCAACCTGATTGAAATAAGGGTAAACCATGAAGGAACTAATGGAACTGAATGTCGCAGCATACCCCGGACTGATTCGCGGCGCAGCTGCCTGGAGCGAGGATGAATTGGGCTGGATCCCGGTCCGGATGACACCGCAACTGCTTGACTTTTATCATGACAATGAAAATGCAGCCATCCGGGCGGCGTGCCCCTCGGGGATCCGCATCGCATTTCGTTCCAATAGCGAAGCCCTTGCCATGCGCTTACGTTATCTCCGGGAAGCACGCCCGGTATACGCAGTGGATATCCGAATCAATCAGGAAGTGATCGAAACCTTTTCTCCGGAACCCGGAGAAAAGGAATACGCTTTTTTCACAGAACTACCCGGCAGTGGCGAACGGGAAATAGAAATTCACCTGCCGCATCTTTGTGAAATCCGCCTGCAGAACCTGGCTCTTGAATCAGGCTGCAGCCTGCGTCCGGCAGCACGCTGTGCCGAGCGTTGGCTTTTCCTTGGAGACTCCATCACGCAGGGGATGACCACCTCTTGCCCCACGGCCGCGTATCCGGCCCGGGTTGCTGCCGCTCGGAATGCCGATTTCGTCAACCTCGCGGTCGGCGGCGCCACACTCCATCGAGAACTCGGCTCATTTGCCGCCCGATATGACTGGAACAATGCCATAGTCGCATTTGGCGTCAATGACTATCATCAGGGACGACCGCTGGCGGAATTCCGTGAAGACTGCGCGAAATTGCTCCGCCTGTTACGCCGCCGCCGAAGTGCACCGGTCCGACTCATTACACCGATTCCATGGCTCCGGGATCCCGGCAAAAACAGCAACGGTGATACATTGGATGATTTTCGTCACACTCTGCATGAGGTGGCGACCGCTTATGACGGGGTTACCGTAGTAGACGGGAGGAAACTCGTACCAGCGGAAGAAGCGTGCTTCGCGGACGGCCTGCATCCGAATGATCAAGGGATGGCGTGCTTCGCAAAAAACCTGCTCCGGCAACTCTGATTGATTCCGCCGCATTCCCCTATCCGCAATCAGAATTTTACATAAAAAAAACGCTCCGGAAATTGAAATTTCCGGAGCGTTTCTCCTGTTCCGTCCTATTCAGACGGACATGTAATCCATCAATCGATGAAACCGAGCATTTTCTGAATCATCGGCGAGAATTTGACGATCACCGGAGTGAACACGATCGCCACCATACTCATCAATTTGATCAGAATGTTCAGCGACGGCCCGGAAGTATCCTTGCAGGGGTCGCCGACCGTGTCTCCGATCACCGCAGCCGCATGCACCGGGTTCTTGCTGCCGTCCGGCAGCCGCTTGCCGCCATGAGCGCCTTTTTCGATATATTTCTTGGCATTGTCCCAGGCACCACCGGCGTTATTCAACATGGTAGCCAGCAGGAAGCTGCACACCAGACCACCGGCCAGAATACCGACCACGCCGGGCACACCGAGAATCAAACCGGTCACCACCGGTACGACGATCGCCATCACCGAAGGCAGCAGCATTTCACGCTGGGCGCCAGCAGTGGAGATAGCCACGCAACGGGCATAATCCGGTTTTTCGGTTCCATCCATGATGCCGGGTTTTTCCTTGAACTGACGGCGGACTTCCTCCACCATCGAACCAGCGGCGCGACCCACGGCCTTCATCGTCATCGCGCAGAAGACGAACGCCATCATACCGCCCAGGAACAAACCACTGAGCAGCAACGGATTCATCAGATGCAACTGATACTGACTCACCAGCCGTTCAATCGCAGAAGGTGCCACGGCATTGGTGGTCACAACTTCTGCCGTCTCAGTCACCGTCTGAGCCGCCACATCAATGGTCTTCTGCACTGTGGCAACCGAAACCGACGCCACCTGATTGACACCATCGGCGATCTTTTCCGAAACGCCGAGCTTTTCACCCCAGATCCGGGCTTCTTCGAGGAAGGCGGCCAGCAGCGCCATCGCCGTCAAAGCGGCGGAGCCGATCGCAAAACCTTTTCCAGTAGCAGCCGTCGTATTGCCGAGCGAGTCAAGCGCGTCGGTACGCTGCCGGACTTCCGGCGGAAGGCCGGACATTTCGGCATTACCACCGGCATTGTCGGCAATCGGGCCATAAGCGTCGGTTGCCAGCGTAATCCCCAGCGTCGAGAGCATCCCTACCGCGGCGAAACCAACACCATAGAGTCCCATCGAGAAGTTCGAGAAACCACCCGCCAGACCGAACGAGAAGAGAATGCCGAGCACAATCGTCACCACCGGAATCCCGGCGGAATACATCCCGGTAGCCAGACCATCGATGATCGTGGTCGCCGGTCCCATTTTCGCCTGGTCCGCAATGCCCCGGGTCGGAGCATATTCGTCAGACGTGTAATATTCCGTACCCTGTCCGATAATCACACCCGCCAGCAGACCGGCAATGATCGATCCGAACACCCCCCAGGAGATGAAGTCCAGCCAGACCAGGAACACCACTGCCACCAGAATCAGAATCGAGCTGCCGAGCGTCCCGGTCAGCAAGCTGCGCAGCAGCTGCTTCTGGCTCGCGCCTTCCCGGCACTTGACCATGTTCATACCGATAATCGAAAGAACCGTACCGAAACCGGCCACGATCATCGGAGCCAGCACCATCCGGAGCGGATCGACCGTTCCGGGCGCAGCTTCCGCGGCCACCGCAGCACCGAGCGAAGCCGTAGCCAGGATGGAGCCGCAATAGGATTCGTAAAGGTCCGCCCCCATACCGGCCACGTCGCCGACGTTGTCGCCGACGTTGTCCGCGATAGTGGCGGGGTTGCGCGGGTCGTCTTCCGGAATCCCGGCTTCGACCTTGCCCACCAGGTCAGCACCGACGTCAGCAGCCTTGGTGTAGATCCCGCCGCCGACACGGGCGAAGAGCGCCTGCGTGGAAGCCCCCATACCGAAGGTGAGCATCGTCGTGGTAATGTGCGTATACTTGGCCACTTCCGAGCAATTCGGCTCCACCACGGTCATCCCGAGGAACTTAAGCCCTTCGGCCATATGTTCCGGCGTATAGATCAGCTGATCCAGCACCCAATACCAGATGCAGATGTCCAGCAATCCGAGACCGACTACCACCAGCCCCATGACCGCACCAGAACGAAACGCGACCTGCAGTCCGCGATTCAAACCTTCGCTGGCAGCCTGGGCTGTACGGCTGGATGCCGCCGTTGCAGTGCGCATGCCGATGTAACCGCAGAGACCGGAGAAGAAACCACCGGTCAAAAACGCCACCGGCACGAAGGGGTTCTGAATCCCCAGGAACGCCAATACCGCAAAGATTACAAACAGAACCACAAATACAATCGATACGATTTTGTACTGACGGAAAAGGTAAGCCATTGCGCCCTCGCGGACATATCCCGCGATTTCCCGCATGGTTTCATTTCCCTGGTCCGCCTTCATCATCATCTGATAGAATTTGGCGGCCATCAGCAATGCCAGAATGGAAGCGAACGGCGCCGCCCACCAGAGGGCAGGCAGACCCAGAATCGTTTCTCCGGCTTCTTGTACAGGGGCAACGGCCCCTGCCGCCTCTTCCGCCGCGGCGCTGAGCACACCGAGCACGGACAGGCAGACGAGCGTGAAAGCTCTTTTCATGGTCCTGTTATCCTTTTTTTGATGGTTGAAAAACTTTTTACGACGACTGTTAAAAAAAACATGGTCATTATAAAATAGTTTAAAAAAATACAATTGCAAGATTTTTTTCCGGGAGTACATTAATAATATTGAGAAACTGCGTTCCCGCGCTTGCCTTCCGCGGCAAACCGGGGCATATTGACCGGATCATACCGATCATGCATGACCAGGGAGACACACACATAATGAATGAAGAAAATCAGACCGTTCCCGGCGGCGATACCACCGCCGAGGAGACCGCCCGGATCAACGCCTTGTTCCTCCAGCGTCAGGCCAAGGCCGAAGAACTCGCCGCCGCCGGCATTAATCCTTTCGGAGAACGTTTCGACGGCGACCACCGGATCGAAGAATACCGTGCCGGCTTCCGTCCTGATTGCGACACCCCCCAGCCTGCGGTGGTCGCCGGACGTTTGACCGCCATGCGGGTCATGGGCAAATCTATTTTCGCCGACCTGCGCGACAGCACCGGCCGGATCCAGCTTTTTGCCGGTCGAGGAGAACTCGGGGATGAAGCGTTCGCGGCGTTCAAGAAACTGGACATCGGCGACATTGTCGGCATACGGGGCGAACTTTTCGTCACCCGCATGGGCGAACTGACCGTCCGGGTGCACGAATGCACGCTGCTGTGCAAATCGCTGCGCCCGCTGCCCGAAAAATTCCACGGTCTTACCGACATCGAACAACGCTACCGGCAACGCTATCTCGACCTTATCACGAACGACGACAGCCGCCGCGTCTTCCGCCAGCGCATCCGGATCATCAGCGAACTGCGGAAGTTCATGGAATCACGCGGCTTCATGGAAGTCGAAACCCCCATGCTCCAGACGCTTGCCGGCGGCGCCTCGGCCAATCCCTTCAAAACCTATTACGAAGCGCTCAACGCGCCGATGTACCTGCGCATTGCACCGGAACTCTTCCTCAAGCGGCTGCTGGTCGGCGGTTTCGAGCGGGTTTTCGAAATCAACCGGAACTTCCGCAACGAAGGGATCGACCGCCGGCACAGTCCGGAATTCACCATGATGGAGGTTTATCAGGCCTACGGCGACTGCGCCTCCATGATGGAGCTGATCGAAGATCTCATTACCACCATCGCCCAGAACGTCATCGGTACGCTGAAGATTGATCACGGCAACGGGAAAGTAATTAATCTCGAAAAACCCTGGCGACGCGTCACCTACCATGACCTCGTCCGGGAAAAAGCCGGCGCGGACTGGTTTGACGTCACTCCGGCGGAACGGCTCGCCCGGGCTCGGGAACTCGGACTGGCGGTGGATGAATCCACGCCGGATTTCGAAGTGACCAACGAAGTCTATGAAAAACTGATTGAACACACGCTGATTCAGCCGACCTTCGTCATGCGTATGCCCGCCGTCCTGCTCCCGCTGGCGCGAGGCTGCAAGGACGACCCCTCCGTTGTCGACGTCTTCGAGCTTGAAATCAACGGTCAGGAAATTGCTCCGGCTTATACGGAGCTCAACGACCCGATCGAACAGCGCCGCCGCTTCATGGAACAATTTGAACGGGAAAAGCAACCCGGCGATACCCTTGCCGACAAAGTCGACGAAGATTTCCTCGTCGCCCTGGAATACGGCATGCCCCCCGCCGGCGGCATGGGGGTCGGCATCGACCGACTGGTCATGCTTCTCACCGGCGCGGAATCGATTCGTGACGTCGTCCTGTTTCCGCACATGCGCCCGCGGAAATAAAAACCAAAACGCTCACCGGCGGGACCGGCATCATGTCGGTTCCCGCCCCGGATCGGCGCATGCCTCAGGAAGACACATTATTTTCCGCGACTTTGCGGGGGGAAGTCACCCGGATCATTTATGAAAACCGGGAGGGCACTTACGCCGTTCTCCGGCTGCGCGATTCCCGGAATGAAGAGAAAACCGTCGTCGGCGCCCTCAATGGAATTGAACCGGGACAATGCATCGAAGCAACCGGCCGCTGGGAAAAACATGCCGAGTACGGCACGCAGTTCCGCGCGATCCGCTTCCGCCCGGTACTGCCCTCCACCCACGACGGAATCATCCGCTTTCTCGGCTCCGGGGCCATCCCCGGAATCGGCGAAAAGACCGCCCGGATGATCGTAGACTACTTCGGTGAGGAGACGCTGCAGATGCTGGAGCATTATCCGAAACGCCTCTGCGACGTCCCCGGCATCGGACGCAAAAAAGCCGCTGCCATCATCGAAAAATGGAAAGAAAGCGCTTCCCGGCGGGATATTTTCATCTACCTGCAGGGATTGGGCATCACCCCGGGGTATTGCCAGAAACTGTATAAGCGCTACGGAGATAAAACTGCCGAGATCGTGCGCGCCAATCCCTATCGACTGGCGGAAGAGGTGGACGGCATCGGGTTCCTCAAAGCCGACGAAATCGCCGCCGAAATCGGCATCGCCCGCAACTCCCCCGAGCGCCTGACTGCCGCTGCTGTTTATGAAATGAATCAGGCCATCGGCAATGGTCATGCCGGCTATCCGGAATCTGCATTTGCCCGCTGTGTCGCCGAACTGGCCGGCCAGCCGGTGGAACTGGCCATGGCGGGTATTGATCGGGCAGTAACCCGACGCATGCTGGTCCGCCAGGACGGCATGATTTATTCGCCGCCGCTGGCCCGGGCGGAACGGGAACTGCCTGAACGCATCCGGCTGCTGGCGGAAGCCGCCGATTTCGCCGGACGCCGCTGCCGTGACGCCGGACCGGCCCGGCTGCGCCTCAATGCAGCCCAGCAGCTTGCCGTCGAAAGAGTCGCTCAAAGTCCCCTTACCATCATCACCGGCGGCCCCGGCGTCGGCAAAACCACCGTTGTCGGTGAAATTGTCCGGCGCGCCCAAAAAGCCGGATTACGGATCGCCGCCGCCGCCCCCACCGGACGCGCAGCCAAGCGGCTGGGAGAAGCCACCGGCATCACTGCAAAAACACTGCATCGGCTGTTGGCCTTTGACCCCCAGAGCGGACGATTCGGTTATGACGACACCAATCCGCTCCCCTGTGACCTGTTGATCGTAGACGAGGTTTCCATGCTGGATTTACTGCTGGCATTAGCACTTTTCCGGGCAGTGCCTCCGGGAGCCGGTGTCGTACTGGTGGGGGACCGGGATCAGCTGCCGTCGGTTGGCCCGGGAACGGTGCTGGCCAGTTTCATTGAATCCGGCTGGTTCCTGACCACGGAACTGACCGAAGTTTTCCGACAGGCGCAGAACAGTCGGATTATCCGTAATGCCCATCGAGTCAACCACGGCCTGCTTCCGGAAAAAAATGAACGCGAAGATCGTCTCTCTGACTTCTACTGGATCGAACAGGATGATCCCGATAAGGTACTGGAGCTGATCGTCCGGCTGGCGGCGGAGCGCATTCCCCGGCGCTTTCGGTTGAATCCCATTGACGACATCCAGGTACTGACTCCGATGAACCGCGGCGTATGCGGTACGATTGCCGTCAATACCCGGCTTCAGCAGGCGCTCAACGGCGGCGATAAGCCGCAATTCCGTTCCGGAGAACGCCTGATCCGTTCCGGAGACAAGGTTATGCAGACCTGCAATAATTATGAAAAACTGGTCTTCAACGGCGACCTCGGCCGAGTCAGTCAGATCAATACCGCGCGAAAAACCTTTCAGGTAGTATTTGACGGCAATCGGACGGTGGAATATACATGGGACGAAGCGGAACAGATTGCTTCCGCCTATGCCATCACCGTTCATAAATCTCAAGGCAGTGAATTCCCGGCGGTTATCTTGCCGATGCTGAGTCAGCATTTCGTCATGCTGCAGCGAAATCTGCTTTATACAGCCATGACCCGAGCTCGGCGCTTGCTGGTGTTGATCGGCAGCCGCCGCGCACTGGAAATAGCGGTCCGCAACACCCGGCTGGCGCCGCGATATTCACAATTGACCGAGCGGCTGAAAGCCGAACGACGGCGCTGAGCCGTCTCGAACCACCGCGTCCGATTCGGAAAGAAGTCCCTCCCTTCCCGGACGCCATAACAACAGGAGTTTGCACCGATGGACATTCTGCTCAATCCGGTTTTGTTGGCGGTAGCAGCACTGCTGCTGCTGGCGGCGATGCGGCTGAACGTGGTCTTTTCCCTGATTCTGGCAGCGCTGATCGGCGGACTTGCCGGAGGCATGGGACTGGAAAAAACCGTGAACGCCTTTTTTGCCGATCTTACCGGAGGGGCGGTGCTGGCGCTCAATTACGTCATGCTGGGGGCGCTTTCCGTAGCCATCGCCCAGTCGGGCGTCATCGAATGGCTGGCCGACGCACTGTTTCGCAGAGCAGAGCGCAGTGGAAAAATGGAATTCTCCGGGCAGCAGAATTTCCTGTTGAAATACGCGCTCTTCGGCGTGCTTACGCTGATCTCCATGTCGTCGCAGAACCTGATTCCGGTCCATATTGCCTTTATCCCGATTTTGATCCCGCCCCTGCTGGCGCTCTTCGACAGAATGCGAATCGACCGGCGCGCCGTCGCCTGCATTCTGACATTCGGCCTGATCACACCTTACATGGTGCTTCCTTTCGGCTTCGGCAAGATCTACCTCAATGACCTGCTGCTCAAGAACGTTGTAAAATTCGGTCTTCCCGAAGCCACTGCCGCCATGGTCATGCCCGCCATGCTGATTCCTGCCGGCGGGATGGTTGCAGGATTGCTGATCGCCGTATTCCTCTCCTATCGAAAACCGCGTACTTACAATATGGATCGGACTCTGCTGCTGGTACAGGAACCGCCGCAATTCCGCAAAAGCGGACTTCTCGTCGGCATCGCAGCCATTCTGACGGCGTTGGCCGGACAATGCATTCTGGATAAAATGGCGTTCGCCGCACTGGCCGGCATCCTGGTATTTCTGATAACGGGACAGCTGAAATTGGCGGCCACGCAGGACCTCTTTACCCGGGGGGTTCAGATGATGGGCGGCATCGGCGTAGTCATGATCGCGGCATCCGGGTTCGCAGGCGTCATTACCGCTACCGGCGGCGTGGATGCACTGGTGGGGGTACTTGGTTCCGGTGCGGGCGGCAGCCGGGCCCTGCTGGTCTTTCTGATGCTGCTGGTCGGCCTGATCGTCACGATGGGCATCGGATCCTCATTCGCCACGATCCCGATCCTGGCAATGATCTATGTCCCGCTATGCCGGGAAATGGGCTTGTCTCCTCTGGCTACGCTGGCGATTGTCGGCACCGCCGGAGCGCTGGGAGACGCGGGATCTCCGGTTTCGGAATCGGTGCTGGGCCCGACGGCAGGGCTGAATGCGGATGGCCAACATGATCACATTCGGGATTCGGTCATCCCAACCTTTTTGCACTACAACCTGCCTCTGCTGGCTGCCGGCTGGATCGCCGGTATGGTGTTGTAACGAATTTCAACGATAGTGCCGCATCACCCGCCACAGTTCCAGAAAAATCCGGAATGCATGCCGCAATTTCAGCTTGGACCCGCCGACGTCCCGCCAGACCGGTAAGGGATACTCATAAATGGCATCGCATGCCCGTTCCCGCGGCATCCGGCGAAACAATTCCACGTCGAACAGCCAGCGACTCACAAACGACTCTGCAAAAAGTCGTTCCGCCGTCTCCCGGCGGAACAGCTTCGCCCCACACTGGGTGTCATAGACCGGCAATTTTAAATAAAGAGAAAAAATGGTCGCCATGACACGTCCAATCAAATGGCGCAACGTCGACCGCTGAATTTTCGCCCCCAGCCGTTGCAGGCGGCAACCGGTTACCACTTCCCGTCCAGGCTCCTTCTGCAATAACGCAATAAAATTCGGAATTTCTTCCAGTGGTGTCGCCCAGTCGGCATCCCAGTACCCCAACAGTGGAGCACCAATACGGACTGCCTCCAGCATCCCGGCGCGCACTGCCTCCGCTTTACCGCGGTTGATGGGCAGCAGCAACGACCGCACAGTGCGCGGCAGCTCCACCGCCAGGCGTTCCAGCAAGGCACCGGTTTCATCGGAACTGCCGTCGTCCACCAGCAGCAGAAGAATTTCCGGGTGTTTTTCTGAAAACCCCCGTAACGCTTTCCCACCCAACCGTTCCCGTTCATTATAACAGGGAACTACTATGATCGCCTGACACATACCGCATACCCCGAAAGTCCGGGCAGAATCACGCCACGCCGCGCCAGCCACCGACAAATGGCCGCATCCGCACGCAACCATTTCTCCAGCAATCGGTTCAGCCAGAGCGGGCGCACCGCTCCATTCCCGATGCCGTCTCTCCTTCCAGCCAGATGCAGCAACAGCCGAACCACCGGAAGAATCGCAAAAAAATACCCGGATTCCAATACTTGAAAACCATTCCGCTGCAGCAAATCCGTCAATTTCCTCCGTTCATATCGTCGAAAATGCCGCAGTTCCCGGTCATGTTCCCCGAACAAACACTGAAACGCCGGCACCGACAAAAACAGCATGGCCCCCTCCGGCAACGCCTGTCCCAAACGGTTCACGGTTCCCTCGTCATCCTCCAGATGCTCCAACACATCAAACATCGTGACCACCTGGAATTCCGATTCCCGCACCGCCTCCGGCCGATTCACCACCCGCGCGCCGCCGGCATGGCTCATTCGCGCCGCCGTTTCGTCGTCCAACGCAATATCCAGCGCCGTATAGCTCCGCTTCGGAAAATCCGCCATCATCCCGTTCAGCAAATATCCGTCACCACAGCCGAAATCCAGCAACGCCCCCTCGGGAAAAACCGGATAATCCCGCATGAGGCGCCGCAGGAACATCGCCCGCGCTGCCTCCCAGAAATGACGTTCCCCCCGAAAATCCATTGCTCGTTCACTCAAATCCATTGTCGTCTTTCCGGCACCTCATCGGGGAAAAATCATTTCCGTTCATACAGGTTTCCGCCCTGCGCGTCAATGGCCACCACCAACGGCAACTCCTTCACTTCCAAACGGTAGATCGCCTCCGGTCCAAGATCCTCATACGCCACCACCTCCGCCTTGACAATGGAACGGGCGATCAGGGCGCCCGCCCCTCCGGTCGCCGCGAAATAAATGCCGCCGCATTCCCGCATTGCCGCCGTAACCTCGGGCCCGCGTTCTCCTTTGCCGATCATTCCCCGCAGGCCGGCTTCCCACAGCAATCGCGGCGAATACGCATCCATCCGTCCGCTGGTGGTCGGTCCCGCACTGCCGATGACCCGCCCCGGAGGCGCCGGACAGGGGCCGACAAAATAAATCACCTGATCGCGCAATGGTACCGGCAGTGGTTCTCCCGCATCCAGTGCCGCAACCAGACGTTTATGCGCTGCGTCCCGCCCCGTCCAGATCACGCCGGACAGCAGTACCCGGTCTCCGGCCCGCAGCTTCCGCGCGGTCGCTTCGGAAATCGGAGTTGTCAATGAAATTGCTGTTTCGCTCATAATTCAAACCCCGCATGCCGCGCCGCATGACAGTTGAGATTGACCGCCACCGGCAGCGAGGCAATGTGGCAGGGATAATGTTCAATATGTACCGCCAGGCTGGTCACGTCTCCTCCCAGTCCCTGCGGTCCGACGCCGGAAGCATTGATCCGCTCCAGAATCTCCCGCTCCAATGCCGCGTATTCCGCATCCGGGTGCGGTTCTCCCAAAGGCCGCAGCAACGCCTTTTTCGCCAGAAATGCGGCTTTTTCGAAAGTGCCGCCGATACCGACGCCGACGATAGTCGGAGGACAGGGATTGCCCCCCGCCTTCACCACGGTTTCCGTGACGAATTCCACAACGCCGGCGCGTCCCTGCGACGGTTTGAGCATACGCAGGGCACTCATATTTTCCGAACCGCCGCCCTTCGGTGCCAGAATGACGGTCAGACGGTCTCCCGGCACCAGGGTCAGATGCACGATCGGCGGGGTGTTGTCTGTGGTATTGCGCCGGGCAAACAGGGGATCCGAAACAATGGATTTACGCAGAAACCCCTCCTGGTATCCACGAGCCGTGCCGGCGCTGATTGCTTCGTAGATGGAACCGCCATCGATCCGAAGGTTTTCCCCCATTTCCACGAAGTAGACGGCAAATCCGGTATCCTGGCAAATCGCCATATTCTCCGTCTCCGCAATCCGTGCGTTTTCCAGATACTGCCGGAGAAATTCCCGGCCAACGGCGGTTGACTCCCGTTCCGCTGCCTCCCGGATGGCCCGCAACACGTCGGGCGGCAGCCGGAATGCGGCTTCGAAACAGCAGTTCGTTACCGCGTCAACCACCTGCTGAAACGGAATGACCCGCATCCGTTCCAACGGGGTCCGACGATCGATCCTGATCTCCATTGCAACTCTTCTCTTCCCATGAATTCCACGTTAAAGTTTGATGTAATGCTTCTGAATTTCCGGAGTTCGTTCCGCGATATTCGACAGATGGTCGCCGAGCTTTTCCAGCTCTCCAAGCATTTCGATGAAAATCACGCTGATTGCCAGATTGCAGCTGCCCTTGCGCAGACGTTCGATATGGGCGCTTTCGTATTTGTCAGTCAGCTTATTGATCTTCTGTTCACTCTTCAGCGCCAGCTCAATCTCACGCGGATCGGAGCTGCCGAGCGCGGTAATAACATTTTTCGCCTCTTCATCCAGCAAGGCCCAGATCTTCTGCAGATCCTTCCGGGCCTGATCGGAAATCGGTTTCCCCAACTTCACCAGCCGCTCGGTCAGCTGCAGAATGTTTTCCGTATGATCGGCAATCCGTTCCGCGTCATTGGTACAGTGCATCAGCAACGGCACCAGTGAAGACTGCGGTCCGGAAAGTTCCCGCCGGGTAATCTGCACCAGATAAGCAGTCACCTCCTCCTGCATCCGGTCAATCCGCTCCTCGGCTTCGGCAAGAGCTTTGATTCCCTCCGCTTCGGTACGTCCCTCCATAAAATATTCATTGACTGCCCGATCCACCATTTTCCAGGAATCCTTCACCATCCGGCGAATGGCGAAAATCGACTGTTCCAGGGCAATGGACGGCGTCGCCAGAAGGTGCGGTTCCAGCATCTGGAATTTCACCTCTTCCTTCTCCCGGATCGGCAGAAGGAATTCACAAAGCCGGGCAAACCAGCCGATAAACGGCAGCAGAATCAATGTCACCGTAATATTGAAAAAGGTATGGGCCATGGCGATATGACGCTCCATCCCCTGCGGCACCGCAGCAAACACATTGCCCGGCGTAATCGCGTTGATGAAGTACAAAAATACTGGAATCCGGTCCGGCCCGTAAGGCACATAGAACAACACCAGCATGATCGCCGTCCCGATCACGTTGAACAACGAATGCGCCAGCGCCGCCTGTTTGGCCACCCGGTTCGCCGCCAGCGACGCCAGGAACGCAGTGATCGTTGTCCCGATATTGGTTCCCAGCAGTAGCGGCACCGCCGTATAAAAGTTGATCAATCCGCCCCCCGCCAACGCCAGCACAATGCCCATCGCCGCGGAACTCGACTGAATCACTACCGTGGCCGCAATCCCGATCCCGATCGCGCCCAGAATCGCGCCGAACGGCATGAGACCACCTGCCACGGACGGAGTACAGTCGAAAGACTGAAAAACATTCACAAAAGAGGGAAACGTCCCCAGCATCTTCAATTCATCGCTCATCGTACTCATGCCGAAAAAGAGCAGCCCAAACCCGAGAATGGTTTCCCCCCATCCCTTGACCGTCTCCT
Source organism: uncultured Victivallaceae bacterium (assembly GCA_944389925.1). Classification (GTDB taxonomy): domain Bacteria; phylum Verrucomicrobiota; class Lentisphaeria; order Victivallales; family Victivallaceae; genus CALXOD01. The sequence goes on from CALXOD010000007.1 coordinate 85,215, forward strand.
TCCGAAACAGCGTGATAATAAATCCCAATGTAATGGCCGGCATCGCAATTCCGGAAAGATTGAAAGAGATGATCTGCGCCGTCACCGTGGTCCCCACATTCGCACCGAAAATAATTCCGATCGACTGTGTCAGCGACAGCAAACCCGCGTTAATGAACCCGATCACCATCACCGTCGTCGCACTGGAGGACTGAATCACTGCCGTCACCAGGGTCCCCGCCAACACTGCCACAATCCCATTGCGGGCGAAAAATTGAAGAATCCGCCGCATGTTTTCGCCGGCCACCTTCTGCAGACCGTCACCCATCAGCTTCATCCCGAAAACGAAGATCGTCAGCCCCCCCAGAACTGCGATGACCACGCTCCACACATTGATGCCGAGCACCCGGACCGTCTTCCCGCGCATGAAAATCCCGCGCTCCGCATCCGCAACCTCGACATTGACATGATACTCTCCGGATTTGTCTCCAAGTTTCACAAAGCATCGTGCTTCGCCATTCTGATCGGTTTTTCCGTCTGCACCCTGAATCTCCGCTTTAGGCGCCGTTCCCTCCGGCGTTACCCCCAATCGGAAGAAAACGGGGACATCCGCCGCCGGGCGTCCGGCCTGATCCACCACCTTCACCGTCAACGGATCCGCGGTCAATTCCCCCCCCGACTGCTCCTGCTCGGCGCCGGAGATCCGGATTCCAGTAATAAAGCGGACGGTAACACTTTTGTCCTCCGCCCCTTCCGGAATGATTTTCAGATAATGGTCCCCGGTCTCATGTCCGGCGGTCACCTTCACCGCTACCGTGCCGCCGGCATCGGAAACCGCCGTCGCGGGCGTCACAGTCAGTTTGGAATGATCCACCGGGACAAAATGTACGGTGCGCCCTGTCACCGGCGGCCGCTCTCCGGCGCCGCCAAGCATCCCCCGTCGCTGCGGTCCCTGCAATTCAACCCGCAGAACTTTTTCGAACGTCTCACCGGGAAGAGCGCACTGCTCCGCCCCCTGCAGCACCCGGACCCGGCTGACGACTGTTTCCTGGCGATTGCCGTCGCAGCCTCCTGTCATCACGACCAGCAACAGGAGCGCCGCTGTTACCTTCATACTGATTTTTCGAATACTCATACGCCTCCCTGCTGCGCGGTCGGAGCCGCCGCCTTTTCTTTGCCGAACAACCGCTCTTCAGCGGCGGCGTCCGGTGTTCCCAGCTCCGCATCCGAAAAATGCACCCGGGAACGCCAGCCCGGACCGTAAAGGTTCAAGATCTCCGCATAATATAAGTCATTTTTCTTTCTGAAGGACCCCGTCTCCAGCGTCCGCACCGGATCCCCCTCCAGCGCTTCCTGCGACGTGTAGAATTCCGCCTTCAACGGGAAAAAGTAACTCCTCGCCACATACACACGCACCACCTCGCTCCGGTCCGGTGCCCTCAGCACCAGCACCCGGCAGGGAATCCCCTTCACCAACGTCCCCGATTCCTCCCGGACCAGCTCGTAAAAGAGAAAACTCATCGCCAGATCCGTCGGACGCAACCCGAACCGCTGAACCGCCGGCTCCGACGGCAACGGCGTGCCAAACGGTTCCACGCTTGTTTCTCCCGTGCGCTTCTGCAGAATCCGATACCCCTCCCGACTGTCGATCAGCAATTCGGCCCGGGTGCCGTCCCGCCGGATCAGCACCGTCAGCGCTACCGGTAACGTCTCCATCCGTCCCCCGTCCGGACGATGCTGCATGATTCCTTTCAGCCGAGCGTAACTCTCCGCCGCCACAGGACGGCGCACCCGCTCCAGGAAATCTCCGGTGGAGAGTTCCGCCCCGGCCACCTTACCGGAAAAAACGCCCGCCCCCACCAGCGCCAGCGACAACAATCGCAAAAAATGTAAGCTTCGTTTCATGCCCGGTGCTCTCCATCGGATTCCGCCGGCAACAAGGCAAGTTTCGCCGCCGCCTCAAAGCGACTGACGAAAAAGAATTCCAGTTTCTGCCACACCTCTTCCGGCAGCTCTTCGGTATCCTTGCGGTTCTCTTCCGGCAGAATCACTTGACGGATTCCCGCCCGGAGTGCAGCAATGACTTTTTCCCGGATGCCGCCGACCGCGGTAATTTTACCGCGCAACGTAATTTCTCCGGTCATCGCCAGATACGGACGCACCGCCCGCCCGGTCAACAGCGACAGCAGGGCAATCCCCAGTGTAATCCCCGCAGAAGGTCCGTCTTTCGGCGTCGCGCCGTCCGGTACGTGAATGTGGAAATTATACTGGGTGAACGTCTCCGGCGCAATCTTCCAGTCTTTCGCACGACTGCGTACAAAACTGAAGGCGGCTTCGGCGCTCTCCTGCATGACCTTCCCCAGCGAACCGGTCAGCTTCAGGTCTCCCTTGCCGGGCACTGAAAGCACCTCCACCGGCAGAATCGTGCCGCCGCAGCTGGTCCATGCCATCCCGGTGGCGGTACCGACTTCCGGACGGGATTCGGCCTCGTCCATCAGGTAAGTACGCGGTCCGAGCAATTCCCGGACCAGAGCGGCATTGACCGAAATCACCGTTTTCCCGTCCAGCTTTCCCTCCACGATACGGCGGGCGATCTTCCGGCACACCTGCGCGGCGGTACGTTCCAGTTCCCGGACGCCGGCCTCCCGCGTATAATGATCAATCATTTCATTGATAGCGGACAGGTTGAACCGGATCTGGCGGGCTTTGAGACCATTTTCCCGAATCTGGCGCGGAACCAGATAGCGCCGGGCAATCTCCCGTTTTTCAAAGGCCGTATATCCGGGAAGCCGGATGATTTCCATGCGGTCGCGCAACGGAGCCGGAATCGTATCCAGCAGATTTGCCGTCGCCAGAAAAAATACCCGGCTGAGATCGTAATCCAGTTCCAGATAATGGTCATTGAACGCCACATTCTGTTCCGGATCCAGCACTTCCAGCAGCGCCGAAGCCGGATCGCCGCGCACGTCATTGGCCAGTTTATCGATCTCATCCAGCATGAAGACCGGATTGGCAACACCGGCTTTTTTCATTCCCTGAATGATTCTGCCGGGCAGTGCTCCGACATAGGTGCGGCGATGTCCGCGGATTTCCGCCTCATCCCGCACCCCGCCGAGAGCGACGCGAATGAACTTGCGGTTCAATGCCCGGGCGATGGACTGTCCAAGCGACGTCTTCCCCACCCCCGGCGGACCGACCAGGCAGAGAATCGGCGCCTTGCGGTCAGGCTTCAGCTGCAGCACCGCCAGAAATTCCAGAATCCGCTCCTTGACGTCTTCCAACCCGTAATGATCGGCATCCAGCACCTTGGCTGCCTGTTCCACATCCAGCCGGTCTTCACTGCATTCCAGCCACGGTACATCCAGCAGCCAGCAGATATAGGTGTAGGCGATATGATATTCGGGAGCGGCCTGAGGAATGATTTCCAGCCGGGCCAGCTCTTTCGACACAACTTCCGAAACCCGTTCCGGGAGTTTTTTCTCCGCCAGACGTTTTTCGATTTCCACGATGTCCGGATTGCGGCACTCCTCACCGAGTTCCTGTTGAATGGTACGCAATTGCTCACGCAGAAAATATTCCCGCTGCGACTGGCTCATTGCCTGATGCACATCGCTTTGGATTTTCAAGCCGACGCGCGTCACTTCGATCTCCCGATTCAGCAGGGTGATCAGCAGCCGGAAACGCTCCAGCACCGAAGTACAGGTCAGTATCAGCAGCTTTTCCACATAGTCAAAATTCAAATTATCCGCCAGCAGGTCGGCCAGCCGTTCCGGCGCCTCGGTATTGACTACCGCCACCTTCAACTCATCCGGGAGATTCGGCTGCATGCCGGCGTATTCCTGGAACATCCGGGTCGCGGCCTTCACTGCACCTTCCAGCTCCAGTTGATCCTCCGCCCCATCCGGCAAGGCTTCCGTCCGGGCACAGGCCACCCCTCCGGAATACGCCAACGCAGTAAAACGGGTTCGCCGGACGCCGCGCAGCAACACCCGCGTCGTCCCGTCCGGAAAATTCAGAACCTTGACCACCCGCGCCAGTATTCCGTTGACGCAGAGTCGACGCCCGCAGCATTCAAACGTCTCAAATTCGCAGGGATAATCACGATTCGCCAGTTCTTCCTCGCCGGGCAGCTCCGAAAAAATCGCCACCATACGATCACGTCGCATCGCCAACTTCAGCGCTTCGGCATTCATTTCCCCGTCAATCAACGCCGGCGTCAGGCTGTATGGAAACACCACCGGCTCCCGCAGGGCCAGCAGCGGGAACCCGACATCGCGACCGCTGTTGTCTATCGTCAAACTCAATTGATTGCTCATACCTTCTCCAGACCGTCCGCGCCGCAGGGAAACAGCGATTCCGTCTCCGATCTCGGCGCGCCAGTGTTATATACCTCCGACCGCATCTCCCGCTTCCTGTTTCAAACCAGATCCAGAGCGGCGGCGGGGGCCACCGCTTCCAGAATTTCTCCGACCAGATACAGTGATCCGGCCGCCACCGTCCGCCGTCCCGTGGCCCGGGCCAGCTCCACTGCCGCGGCAGCATCCGGCACCGCACGCCACGCAGGGTGCGAATCCTCCGGCAACAAGGCCGCCAGTTCCTCCCCCCGGTAACTCGGTCGTTCGTCCCGAAGCGGCGTGAACAGAAACTCCGCTGCCAGCGGCGCCAGAAACCGCAAATTATTTTTCACATCCTTATCCTTGAATCCGGCGAAAATGAAGGTGAACTGTTCTCCAGGATAGCCTTCCCGCAAAGCCTCGGCAAGTGCCGCCGCTCCGTCCGGATTATGGCCGCCGTCCACCAGCAGCCAGCCTCCCAGCTCCTGACAGCGCCCCGGCCAACGTACTCGCGCCAAGGCATCCAGCGCCCGATCCAGAGAAAATCCATAACGCCCGGCAAGTTCCCGCAACACCGGATACACCACCTGAAAATTCCGCCGCTGCATCGCCCCGATCAAAGGCAGACGAATCTCCCGTCCCCGATGCCGGAAGCGTTGAAAAATCCCCTGTTCGTCCCTTCCGTATTCCGCCGTTTCCGGCACTTCCGCATCCGGCAGAAACAACGGAGCCTCCAGCGCCGCCGCCTGTTCAGCCACGACCCGGGCCGCCGTTTCCGGCATCGTTCCAGTAAATACCGGCTTTCCGGGACGGATGATTCCGGCCTTCTCCCGGGCGATTTTCTCCAGGGTATCCCCCAGATACTGCTGGTGATCCAGCGCAATTCCGGTAATGATCGCCGCCTCCGGCTCCACTACGCTGGTAGCATCGAAGCGCCCTCCCATCCCGGTCTCCCAGATGGTAAAATCCACCCCCGCACGTTGAAATGCCACCGCCGCCAGCGCTGTCTGAAATTCAAAATACGTCGGACACCGCCCCTGCTGCCGCATTTTTTCCGTCGCAGCCAGAACCACGCCAAACGCCGCATTGAAATCCGCCATCGATAAAGCCCGGCCGTTCACCCGGAACCGCTCCCGCAAATCCACCAAATGCGGCGAAGAATAAAAGCCTGTCCGGAAACCGCATGCCCGCAATGCCGCCTCCAGCATGGCCCCCACGGATCCCTTGCCATTGGTCCCCGCAATATGCAGATAGCGCAGCGACAACGGCGCGCCGCAAAGACTGAAAAGCTCGGAGGTTTGTTCCAATCCGAGCTTGATACCGAACCTCAGGAGAGAATCCAGCGCCGCGAGGTTCCGTTCATATACGCATTTTTCGGAATCCGACGGGATCACTTTGCTCCTTTCGACCAGGCGGGCATGGAGAGCGCATTGCCCGTGGCCAGCAGCTGCCGCACCTTTCCGGTCCAGGTGTCCACGACAAACAGAGAAGCGCGCTTCCCGTCCGAACGCTTGCACACCACCTGACGGTTATCCGGCGCCCAGGCCGGAGACTCCCAGGTACCGGGAACGTTGGTGGCGCGGATATTTTCTCCGGTTTTCAGGTCCAGTACAGCCAGCGTATAAACGCCGTTAACCCGGGTTGCGTATACGATCTGGTCATCTTCCGACCAGTCAGGCGTCACGGCCTCGCTGCCGACACTGGGCAGACGCTTGCGCCCCGAACCGTCGATCCCAATCGAGTAAATACGCGGCCGACCGCTTTCATCGCTGACGAAGCAGATTTTCGTACCATCCGGGCTCCAGCAGGGCGAGGCTTCCACCGCCCGTCCGCGAGTCAGACGCCGCAATTGTCCGCCGGCGACCGGCCTCACATACAAATCCACCAGATGATCCGGACTGAGAATCAAGGCCATGTTCCGACTGTCCGGGCTGATGGACACCCCCACATTCAACCCCGGGAATGAAGTCAACCGCCGGCTCATCCGGGGAGAAATCCGGGTCTGCACCACATCGGTCACGGCTTTCCCGTATTTGGTATAGCCGATGGAATCCCCTCCGGGAAACCAGCAGGGCTCGACACAGAGGCTGTTGAAATTCGTAATCTGCTCGACATCTCCGCCATCAATGTCACAGGCATAAATATTCTTCACTCCGCGGGCGGTGTCGGCGCAGAAAACGATCCGGGTATGACAAAGGCCTCTGACCTTGAACAATTTTTCCAGAATCGTATCCACGGCGAGCTTAGCCGCGGCGCGCGCATTCGCCGCCGGCACGCTCCAGGCGCCAACCGGCGCCCCGCCCATACGCAACTCGAAACGCATGCGTCCACCTCCGGCCGTCCCGCTCAGCAGGTAATCCGACTGGGCATCCGACACCACATCGAACCACCCGCAACTGCGCAGAAAAGAGCGCACCTCCTGCGTCAACGGTTCACTGCCGGCAATACCGGTAAAGCGGATGGTCGGATTGACCTTCACCTTACCGACAATACGGATTTCCTCACCGGCACACTGACCGACAGGATAAAACGTCGCCACCAGCAACAGCACCGGCACCAACCAGGGAATGACTCGAAAAGACATGAATTAAAACCTCCTCCCGGCAATCTCTCATGAATAAAATCAGAATATCATTTGTTTCAATATATACCATAATACCCGCAGGGCGACTTTTCCAGTCCGGCAAAGAGTTTTTCCCGGCAAACGACCGGAAAAAAACGGCAAAGAGTCTTTCAGCTGTTGCATTCTTTTTCAAGGGTGTGTAATGTAGCGTTCAAAAACATCCACGCTGTATGGTCGAAAGGTTTTTGTCATGCTGAAAAAAACAGTTCTACTTCTGCTGTTCGCCCTTCTTTTCCCGTTGTTCCCCGGTTGCCGGGACACCGCCGGAATCCAGACGCCGCCACCGGTCGCTGCCACCGACCCGATGGGCGTCCGCATCGGCCGACTCACCAACGGCATCACTGTTTATCTGTCCCCCAATCCGGAGCTGCCGCAGGTGGTTGCCCGGATCGGTTTCCGCACCGGCGGCATTGACGACCCCGACGACAAAACCGGGCTGGCACATTATCTGGAGCACCTGTTGTTCAAAGGAAGTTCCCGGCTGGGCACTACCAATTACCAGGCGGAAAAACCGCTTCTGGATCGCATCGACGCCCTTTATGAAGAACACGAAAAAACCGCCGACCCCGAAAAACGGGAGGCGTTATACCGTGAAATCGACCGTCTCTCCTGTGAAAGCGCCCGTTACGCGGCGCCCAATGAATTTGCCCGCCTGATCCAAAGCATGGGCGGCAGCGGTACCAACGCCTATACCTCCTTTGATCGAACGGTCTACCTCAACACCATTCCGTCCAACCAGCTCTGGAAATGGATGCAGCTGGAGGCGGAACGCTTCCGCGACCCGGTCTTCCGGGGATTTCACACCGAACTGGAAACTGTTTTCGAAGAGTACAACATGTATCAAGACCGCCCCAACAGCCGGTTCTGGCAGGAACTCATGGCCACCGTTTACGCCGGCCATCCCGCAGCCCGGCCGCTGATCGGCCTGCCCGAACACCTGAAAAATCCCTCGCCACGCCGGGTCATGGACCATTACCGCCGGTATTACACGACGGAAAACATGTATATCATCCTGTCCGGTGACTTCCCGCCGGCCCAGACTATGGCGGAACTGGAAAACACCTTCGGCAAACTCCCCGCTGCCCCGAAACCTGTTCGCCCGGACCGTCACCCCGATCCGGTCAAGGGGGAAGTTGTCCGCACCATGACCGCGCCGGATTATGAACTCGCAGTCCTGGTCTGGCGCTTCGACCGCCCCACCCGCCGGGAACTGGATATGCTGAACTTGATCGCCCAGGTACTGGACAACAACGCCGCCGGACTGCTGGACCAGAACTTAAAAATCCCCCAGAAAGTGGCGGACGCCTTCTGCGTTTTAAACGATCTACCCGGCGTCGGCGCCATGCTCTATCTTGGTGTCATTCCAGCTTCCGGCATGAAACCGGAAGCCGCCCGGGAACTCCTGGATGCGGAAATTGAAAAACTGAAGGCCGGCGACTTCCCCGACTGGCTCCCCGGAGCGATTGTCGATCATATGCTCCTGAACCAGATGAACAATCTTCCCAGCAATTATGCCCGGGCGGAACAGATGCTCGACGCGGCCATGGCGGGACGGGACTGGCTGGAGGTTCTGAACGAAACCGACCGACTGAGCCGCATCACCTCACAGGAAATAGCCGCATTCGCCCGCGCCCGCCTCGGCAAAGACCGCTTCGTCTTCTATCGTTACTCCGGCCCGGCAGAACCAGCGCAGAAACTGGAAAAGCCGCCGATCACCCCGCTGCCGGTCAACCGCGATGCGGAATCGGATTTCGCCCGCCGGCTGGAGGCGATGCCGGTGGATGAACTCCGTCCGGAATTCCCGGATCTCGCCCGGGATCTGCAACGTTACGATCTGAAATTCGGACAGCGGACCATTCCGGTTGCCGCCGTCGCCAACCGCCGCCATGATCTGTTTGAATTAACGCTGACCTTTGCCGTCGGCACCGATCACGACCGGCTGCTCGGCCTGGCCGGGGAATACGCGGATCTGGCAGGCGCCGGCCCCTACTCCGCCACACAGTTCCAGGTGGAATGCTACCGATTGTCCGGGAAGATCACGATTCGTGCCCAACGGGACCAGACCACAGTCTCCATTTCCGGGCTGGACAAAAACATGGTGCCGCTCCTGAAACTGGCCGGCGACCTCCTCACCCAAACCAGGGACAATACCGAAGCACTGAAAAAATTGATCGACACCATTCAGCTCTCCCGGAAAGTCTCCCGGGAACAACCGGGAGAGGTGCTTTCCAGCCTGGTCCACTACGCCCAGTTCGGAGCACATTCGCCGCAAATGGATGAACCGTCCAATCAGGAACTCCAAAAGCTCTCCCCTGCAGAATTGACCGCGGCGCTCCGCCGAGTACCGGGCGCCCCCTGCCGGATCGCCTATTTCGGCCCCCGCACCCGGGAAGCGCTGGATGCGGTGCTGACGCAGGACCTGCCGCTTCCCGCCGTGGAAACGCCGCCGCCCGCGCCCCGGCCATATCCGGAACTGGCCCATGATCAGCGCCAGGTACTGCTGGTCAATCTGCCCAACATCCGGCAGGTACAGCTGCTGTTTCTGGAACGCAAGGGGGTGTTCGATCCGACCGCCATCGCACTGCGCCATATTTTCAACGAATATTACGGCAGCGGCATGTCCTCGGTCGTCTTCCAGCAGCTGCGGGAATCCCAATCGCTGGCTTACAGCTGCGGAGGAGCATTCCTCACGCCGCAACGAGCAGACCAACATCATTATTTTCTGATTGCCCTGAGCACGCAGGTTGACAAACTGGCCGAAGCGCTCCGGGCCGTGGAAGCCCTGGGATTCCCCGTGTCCGAAAAGGCTTTCGCCGACGCCCGGACCTCCCTGCTGAAACGCCGGGCCGCCATGCGCTGGCACGATCAGGCCCTGCTGCCCCTGGCCGATGACCTGCGACAAAAAGGCTTGCCGGACAATACAACGGAAAAGACGTATCACGACATCGACGCCGCCACGCTGAATCAGCTGAAGGCGTTTTATGAACGGGAAGTACGTACCGTCCCCAACGTCCTGCTGGTCGTCGGAGATGCCTCCCGAATCGACCGCAAGGTACTGGAAAAATTTGGTCCGGTCACCGAATTGACGCTGGATCAAATCATGCACTGACACAGAGAATCAGGGAAGGAACCGGTATTTCTCATGAAAATCATCTCCATTGCCGCCATGCGTGAACTGGAGGCGCAAGCCATGGCCGCCGGCATCTCCGGCTTTCGCCTGATGGACTCCGCAGGGCGGGCGGCCGCGGCGGAAATCGCCGCCATGTTCCGCCAACACCCCGGCGTAAACCGTATCGCGATTGTCACCGGCAAAGGCAACAATGCCGGCGACGGCCTGGTCGTCGCCGCCGCATTGCCCCCGGACATTCCGGTGACGATCCACGCCGCAGCACCGCTGCATTCGCTGCGGGGAGATGCTGCCGCCCACGCGGCTCGAGTGCCGCGACGCATTCCGGTCCTGGAATCCGATACGCCGCCGGAATTTCCGCCGGATACGCTGATCGTCGACGCCCTGCTGGGCACCGGCTTTACCGGTAATCCGCGTGAACCCCTGGCCGGATTTATCCGCGCCGTCAACGCCTCCGGCTGTCCGGTGGTCGCACTGGATCTTCCCTCCGGTCTCGACGGCGACAGCGGGCGGGCGGGCCGGGAGGCGGTTCATGCAGACCTGACCATCACCTTCGGTCTACCCAAAAGCGGCTTATTCCGCAACGACGGCCCCCGACTGTGCGGCTCGCTCCGCTTAGGAGAAATCGGCCTCCCCCGGGAGCTGCTCGCAAAGGTTCCCGGCGATGGGGAAGCCTTCTTCGCCGCCGACGCCCGGGCGTTCCTGCCACGCCTGCCATATGATTCCCACAAAAACACCCGGGGGCGACTGCTCCTTGCCGCCGGGTCTGCCGCCTACCCGGGAGCGGCCACCTTGTCGGCGCGGGCGGCCCTGCGCGGCGGCGCCGGGTTCGTTCGACTGGCCACGCCCGTCCCTCCGGAAGGCCCTCTGCCGGCGGCACTGGTCCGACATCGCCTGACTGCGGCTCCGGACGGTGGATTCGGAGTCGCCGCTGCAGCGGAACTGGATGACCTTCTGACGGTATCCGATGCCGTCGCCGCCGGCCCGGGATGGAGTCGGGGAACGGAGCGACAGCTTTTCCTCGAACGGCTGCTGAATTCGCAGCTGCCGCTGGTATTGGATGCCGACGCCCTCAACACGCTGGCGGAACAGCCGCGTCGCTGCCGGGCAGATATTGTACTCACGCCTCATCCCGGAGAAGCGGCCCGGCTTTTCGCCGCTTTTGCCACCGAGTATCCCGCAGACCGCCGGGCGGCAGCAATACGACTGGCCGAATTGACCGGCGCAGTGGTCCTGCTGAAAGGTCCTCAGTCGGTCGTCGCCGCCCCGGATGGACGCGCTTCTTACAACACCGCCGGGTCTCCGGCACTGGCAACGGCCGGTTCCGGCGACGTGCTCACCGGCTTGACCGGCGCGCTGCTGGCGGGCGGTCTTTCCGCCTACGACGCGGCCCGGCTGGCGGCACTGCTGCACGCACTGGCCGGAGAAGTCTGGCCGCGGCGTGGATTCTGTGCGGATGATCTCCCGGACCGGTTGCCGGAAGCATTTGCCGTGGTTTCACCGCTCGCCTGACGATTCTTTGAAAAAAACAACGGATGCCGCTTGCAGGAATCGTCGTTCCGATGTACATTGATTCTATTATATTCTGCGGCAGAACCGCTTATTTTTCTAGGGAGGAGAAAGTTTCATGTCCGTTACCGTACTGCACGATCTGTTGGAGCTGGCGGTCAAATCCGACGCTTCCGACATCCACATCAAAACCGGATCGCCATCCGTTTTTCGAGTCGGCAATGACATCGTCGACACCAGCTTTGTGCCGGATGCGGCGTTAATTGCCCAATTCTGCCACCAGGTCGCGACGCAGGAACAGCTGGATAAATTCATGCAGGTCGGCGACCTCGATCTGTCCCTGCTGGAAGATGAGATCGGCCGGTTCCGCGTCAATGTCCACCGCCAACGCAACACCACCAGCATCAACCTGCGCTGGGTAAAAAACACCGTTCGCACTTTTGCGGAATTGGGACTGCCTGACACGCTGGGAAAAATCTCGGAAGTTCCCCGCGGCATTATTTTCCTGACCGGCACCACCGGTTCCGGGAAATCAACCACCATGGCCGCCATGCTGGAGTACATCAACCAGCGCTATCGCCGTCATATCATCACTATTGAAGACCCGATCGAATACGAATTCACCGATAATCTGTCCATTTTCGAGCAGCGGGAAGTCGGCATCGATACCGAATCCTTCCAGTCCGCTCTTACGCATGCGCTGCGGCAGGACCCGGACATCATCATGGTCGGTGAAATGCGCGACAAAACCAGTTTTGAGGCTGCGTTGCAGGCGGCCGACACCGGCCACCTGGTGATCACCACTCTCCATGCCACCAATGCCTGGCAGTCGATCAACCGTATCGTCGACTTGTATGAAAAGGATGAACAGGACCAGATTCGCGAATCGCTCTCCAACAACCTGGCCGCGATCATCTCGCAGCGCCTGGTCACCCGGGCGCTCGGAAATGGCCGGGTACCCGCCTGGGAAATCATGATCAACAACGCGGTTATCTCGAAACTGATCCTGGAAGACAAGCTGGAAAAACTCCCCGGCGCCATTGCCGGCGCCACCAACGAAGGCATGTCCACCTTCAATCAATGTCTGCTGCAGCTGGTCAATGAAGGACAGATTTCGGAAGAAGACGCGCTGGAAGCTTCGGACAATCCGGATGCTCTGAAGATGAATTTCGAAGGAATTTTCCTGACAGCATCCGGTGCCGGTACCATCTCCGGCTGACCCCTTCATGAGTGCCCGGCTGCTCAGCACCGCTGAAGCCGCTCAACAGCTCGGCATCAGCGATTCGACGCTCCGAAACTGGGCCGGATACGGTCGCCTCGTACCGGCGGCCGTATCGCCGCTCCGTTTTGATCCCAAGGCGGTTTCGGCGCTTGCCGCAGACATTGCCGCCGGCCGGAGCGGCCACCTCCGACAGCGGGCCAATCGCAGTGCCCGAACCGGCTTTGCGCCGCCTGACCGACGGGGTCTGACCCGCCTGACCGCCCTGCTCCGGGAGGGGCTCCGTCCCGGAGGACCGGGCATTCGTAAGCGCCTGTACGAACTTGCTGTGGCGCAATGCCTGAAAAACGGAGAAACGGATTCCGTTGCCGATGCCTGCCGGGGGCATTTTCGACGTCCGGTAGTCACGGTCCTGATGGAGCACTGGCGCAGACTCTTTGGCGAAACCCCTCCCGACGTCGAACGACTCGAACTTCTGGCGGCAGAACTGGAACGGCCCGGCCTGCCGGAATTTCCCGGCGCAGCAGGTATGACGGTACTGAGTCCGTTTTCGCATTGTGTGCGTTACGGCAGATTTTTCACTCCAGCACCCCTGATTGAGCGCTTAGTGGCCGACATCCCCGGCACCACGGGAGCGATCCTTGACCCAGCCTGTGGTACCGGTGAATTTCTGCTGGCGGCAGCACGCAAGGGCTTGCTGCCACCGGAGCACCTGCACGGTATCGAAATTAATCCGATTGCGGCTCATTTCGCCCGATTGAATCTGCTGTTGTGTTTTCCGAAATGCAATGTTCTCCCTGACATCCGCACCGGAGATGCTTTAAAACAGCATTACCGCGAAAAATTTCCGCTGATCATCGGGAATCCTCCATGGGGCGGTCGATTCGACCGGCAGCAGGTTCGGCACCGCTTCCCGGGACTCCGTATCGAAGATTCCGCAGCAGCGTTTCTGGCACTCGCTCTGGAACTGGCGGCACCAGATGGAAGAGTGGAATTGCTGCTGCCGGAAGCATTGTTCCGCGTTCACCGACACCGGGACACCCGAACCTGGCTGACCCGGTACGGCGGAGAAACGACAGCCACACTGCTGTCAGAAAGTTTTCCGGGAGTCATGAGTCGGGCAGTACACCTCCAGCTGCGCCTCTGCCCCGACCGCCCTCCCCGCACCACCACAATTAACCTGAGCAACAACACGGTAGAATCTCCACTTGCTGCACACTTGAAACAGTTGCCATGTCATACCTTGCGCGGCCATGCCGTCTGGGGCATGGGAATCGTCACCGGCGATAACCGGCGTCATCTCCATTCCCGGCCGGGACCGGGTCTGGAACCGGTCTGGCGAGGCAGTGGAGTGCAGCCATTTCATTTCGGAGAACCGGCGGGGTATTTGCATTTCGACCGTACCCTTTTTCAGCAGACGGCACCGGAAGAACTCTATCGAGCGCCGGAGAAACTGGTTTACCGTTTCATTGGGAAACATCTGATCTTTGCCCGGGACACCTGTGGCCGCCTGACTTTAAACAGTGCCAATTTCATCATCTCCGCATTGCCGGACATTTCCATGCTCCGCCTGACGGCCTGGTTCAACAGTCCCTTCGCAGAACTCTGTCGTCCAACCCCGGGAACATTGAAAGTGCTGCGTTCGGAATTGGAACAGCTGCCGATTCCGGATTTTCTTGCCACCCTGCCGGCAACTTTTGACCAGCTGCTTCTGCAGCAGGAGCGCACCGGCGGCCTGGATGAGGAAATCCATGACCGGCTGGCAATGGCGGCCGGGCTGCCCGGAGATTGGCGTAACAACTTGAAAACAGCTTGACTTTTTTCGTATATCAAGATATATTTCCAGTTGTTGACGCAAATCGCAAACGTGGAGCAAAACGTTCCCGACAAGAACCGGTTCCAGCAGAGATTTGCCTGAAATCAGACGACACGTTGGTACAACAGATTCAAACGGCTGCTGTCGCGCGGCCTCAAAAAAATTACAGGACACTCATGCGTTTTTTATGCCCGCATTGCCGAACGGTTCTCTCCGGAGCGACCGGAGAGGAAGTCGAATGTACACACTGTCATGAAAAGGTAAAATTTCCGGAAAGCCGGACCGCTCCCGGCTCCGTCATCGGGGATTTTGCCATTGTCAGCGAAATCGCCCGGGGCGGCGTCGGCATTGTCTACCTCGCCCGCCAGATTTCTCTTGACCGTCCGGTGGCTTTGAAGTTGCTGCAGGAACGTTTTACCGGCGACAAGGAATTTGTGGATAACTTCGTGCGGGAAGCCCGCGCCGCGGCCCGTATCAGCCACCCCAATATCGTTCAGGCCTACGCCGTGGGTGAAGAAGACGGCATCTACTATTTCGCCATGGAGCACCTGGACGGCGATACCATGAAGCAGGTTCTCAAGCGGGACAAAATCGTCCCCCCACGCCGGGCGGCTGAAATCATCTCCGAAATCGCCCAGGCCCTTGACTGCGCCTGGAATGAACAGAAGCTGGTCCATCAGGACATCAAACCCGACAATATCATGCTTACCCACCGCGGCCAGGCGAAGCTCGCCGATCTGGGACTGGCGCGGGTGGCCACGGAAGCACATGAGGACAACGACGCCGACGAAGTCATGGGTACGCCGCAGTACATCAGCCCGGAACAGTTGACCGGTGCTCCCACCGATGTGCGCAGCGACATCTACAGTCTTGGCGCCACGTTTTTCCATCTGGTAACAGGCCGCTTCCCTTATCTTGGGAAAGACGGCAACGAAATCGCCCGGCAACATGTGGAAGGTACTCTGACTGAACCCAAAACGCTGGTAAAAGATCTTCCCGATGAAGTCAACCGCATCATCCTTAAAATGATGGCAAAAGACATCAATCAGCGTTACCAGTCCGCCGCCGAAGTCGCAGCCGATTTGAAAAAATTCCTCGCGGGCAATGCGGAAAACCCCAAACCTAAAATTGTTCTGGTCCCCAATGGCGGCAGCGGCGCCGGTCTGAAACTCGGCCAGTCCCGCAATGAAGGCCCCAAACTCGGTCAGGCCCATACGGAAGGACCCAAACTCGGAGAATCACGGAAAGAAGGCCCTCGCCTGACTCCATCCGCTCCGGCCGCTGCCGCACCCGCCGTCATGTCGGCACCCGCGGAAGCGAAACCAACGTTGATGCCACCCAAAGGCGGTGCCAAACCTTCTTTCGGCGTCAAGCAAACCAAACCAGCACCGGCTCCGACTCCGGCACCGACTGCTACAACAGAAGCTGCACCGGAAGCTGCGGCAGAAACGCCCCGGGCCGGCATCACACCTCCGAAAAAACGGGGGGGATTGGCTAAAAAAGCGGCCGATGCCATGCCGCCTCCCGCACCGCTCCCCGCCGAAGAAAAAATGGCTCAGGCTCTCGCTCAGAAGCCGGAACGGGATTGGACACCGCTGAAAAAATTTCTAAAAGTTGCGGCAATTCTGATTGTTTTGGTTCTTCTGCTCGGTGGGGGGGGCTATGCTCTGCTCCGTTCCGGGAAGTTACCGGAAAAATACCTGCCACATGCCAACAAGGCATTGGCATTGATCAATTTGCAGGTTTCCAAGGACGGTGCCGTCGGTCCGATCAAGGGAGCCCAGTCCACCGCTACGGAAAGCGAACCACCCGCCACTTCCGGCAACGCAGCAGCAACGACCGAACCGGCCAAACCTGCCGAACCGCCGAAGCCGGTCACCCGGATCGAATTTCTGGCCGGTGTCGAAAAATGCCTGGCACAACTGCGCGCCAATCCTACCGGAGAAAACGAATTTCTGAACATGGCCGATGAATTTTTCGCTGCCTATCCCGACGGTCCGGAAACCGATGAGGAGCGTACTGTCCTGCTGCAACTGGTGAATCTTTATGGCCGGATTGACGAACGTTGCCGCATGGTGCCGATGCGCAGCAATGCCCGACAGCAACGGGAAGCCGCCATCGCCCGCCGTCAGAACGAATCCGCACAGGAACAGGCGGAAGCCGCCGCCCGACTGGCCGCTCAACAGCAAACCGCCGATGCCGCCCGTCGGGCAGTACAGGCAACCGCCGCAGAAGCCGCAGAACAGGCGAAAGCACTTCGGGAAGAACTGATGGTCCGTGCCAATGCATATTTTGCCCGGGTCAAACCGGAACGGCAAGCCATGCTGACGGGCTTCCCGGCCGCCATTGCCGCAGCAGATCCTGCCAACTGGATGGCACTCCAGAAAAAACTTGCAGCAGAAGATCAGAACATCCCCGTCAACGCGCTGCCGGAAGAACGTTCGACTGCTGAAGAAGTCGCTCGGCTGGCTCAGGCCCTCGGCCGGGATTTACAGCAGGCCCGGACCATCCATGAAATTCTCAATACCCCGGAAAAACTCTCGCAAGTCACGCTGGAGCTTTCCCGGCGGCGTCTGGTGCGTGCCGTGCGTCTGGAAGGCCCTGTACTGGTAACCCGCACCTCTGCCGGTCAGGAGATCAAACTTGATTTGAATCATGAACTGGTATTCTCCCGTTTTGCCGAACGGTTCGGCCGCAGATTCAAAATCAAAAATGCCCCCTTCTATCTGGCACTGGTCTCAGAACAATACCAATTCTGCGGTAAGGCTCCCGATGCCTCGGTGGAAAAAGCACTGCCGGAAATGCTGACTGCCGTCTTTGCAGAACGCTGGAAAATCGCGGATGAACAGGAAAAAGCCGCTTTGCGCAAGCGTTATGGGACCATGCCGGAGTTCCGGCAGGCGATCGGAGAATGATGAAGCGCGCCCAGTTCCGCCCCTGTATCGACCTTCATGACGGAGTGGTCAAACAGATTGTCGGGGGCACACTCTCTGATCACGGCGGTCCTCCGCGTACCAATTTCATCGCGTCCCAGAGTCCGGATTATTTTGCCCGACTCTATCGCCGGGATCAGTTGCAAGGCGGCCACGTCATTCAGCTCGGTCCGGGCAATGAACAGGCAGCCCAACAGGCACTGGCAGCATGGCCGGGCGGATTGCAGCTCGGCGGCGGCATTCACCCCGGCAATGCCGAATACTGGCTGGATGCTGGTGCCAGCCATCTGATCGTAACCAGTTGTGTCTTTGCCGATGGCGAGCTTCGTCGCGACAAACTGGCGGAGCTGGTCCGTCTGGTCGGGAGAGAACGACTGGTTCTGGATCTGAGCTGCCGTTTCCGGGAGGGGCAATATTATATCGTAACCAATCGCTGGCAGAAATTCACCCGCCATACGGTAGAGGGCAGCTTGCTTCGGGAACTGGCCGACAGCGCGGCGGAATTCCTGATTCATGCCGTGGACGTCGAGGGCAGGCAAACCGGTATCGATCACAGGTTGCTGGAGCTGCTGGCGGCGGAATCACCAATCGATTGCGTCTACGCCGGCGGCATTGTCTCGTTTGAGGACATTGCCGTCATTGAAAAAGCGGGCCGGGGCCGAATTCATTACACCATCGGATCCGCGCTGGATCTTTTCGGAGGCCCGCTCTCCTATCAGGAAGTCGTAGCTCACGCCGCCCTTCCGCCGGATTCGTCAGGCTGCGATTGATCCGAAATGGACGCCGGTCATTCCGCGGCGTCCTGCATTGCGCCCTTCCGGAAGTTCGATTCACCAGTCGAGAACATTCACGCTTTTGCGCGCATAATGGCGGTGAAAGCGTCGCATCTCCGCACAAAGCGACTCGTATGTGTAGCCACAATCCGGATAATGCTCCAGATAACAGGCCAGCAACCGCTCTCCTTCTTCGGAAGGCAGGCGCAGGTCGCTGAGAATGGTATATAAATCAAAAGCAATCGCCCGTTTCAGCCGAACATGAAAAACGATCCGGCACCGGGCTACGTCAATCCAGAAAACTTCCATCTTCCCGTCAGGACGCAACCTCCAGAGAATGTTGCGCGGATGAATCGCCTTATGAAAAAAATGATTCCGGTGCAGTTTCGCCAGGATCGGCATATTGATCTTCCAGAACTGCTCCCGAAGCTCCCGATTCTCCCGCCAGGCTCCACCGGGCATGAAACTGCGGCCATCCTGCGTATCGGGAATATATTCGGTAATGAAAAAGGAATCGTGCAGATGGCAGAATGTTCTCCTCTCACCGAATGCAAGTACTTTCGCGGCAGGAATCCCCAGCTGATACAGCACTTGATAGTTGCGGAACTCCCGGGCCGGCAGCGAAAGATCCAGCCAGTACCGCCAGGGCTTCTTGCCGTGGCAGATTTTATAAATGGCAGTCTTTCCTCCGGTTTCGGCCGGAAGCGGGATTTTCCAGACTTCTTTACCGCCGGTCCGGCTCAGCAGGGACTCTTCATTGCGCAACTCCGCATGTTCGGCAATGTACCTCATCCCCTCCTGGAAACCGGGCGCAGTCCAGTTACGGTAATACAAAAAATTCAATGGCAGGCGAAATGGCGATCGTTCATCCGGCAGTTTCATCTTTCTCTCTCCATCAGAGAAAATTATTTTTACAAGCTCCTCCGCCATCATGTCCGGAGTTCTTCCGGCATGGACTCCCCGTTATTTTTCCCGACTTATTGACGCCGGTGGCCAGTACTTTCACGGCCAGCAGGAGAAATAAATACCGGAAAGATCTTCTGTCAAGCACTTTCCCGTTTTTTTTCGTAAAAAACAGCCAGCACGTGCCTGCAGGTGGCGACGAACGTGCGCGCCATTGTCAGACAGATTCCGCTCCGGCATCGGAATTCGCTGTGGAAAGCTGTTTGAGAAAACAACTCATCGCTTCAAACATCTGATTCAGTTCAGCATCCGGTATGGCCGAAAATGCCTTCATTTCGAGAGAACTCATTTCCGTTTCCACCTTCTCAATGAAAGCAGCCCCATCGGAGGTCATGACAATGCGTTTCCGGCGATGATCGTCACACCGCTCCTGCCGAACAATGAACCCCCGCTTTTCCAATCCGTTCAATAAAGGCGCAAGAGCCTGCCGCATGATACCGAGCTTCCCGGCCATCAGGCTCGGTTCTATCCCCTCCGGATGGCGTCTCAGAAGCGTCATGATTTGAAAAGAATGCAGCGAGAGGTCATATTTTCGCAAAAAACGGTAGTAGAAAAGCTCAAAAGAATGCCAGAGCATGATCCATTCGTCAAGATGCTTTCGATTCTGCCGCCTCATGAGATTCCTTTCTTTTCAAAAAGTCGCGTGAACTGGCGATAGCGGTAAAGAAGCGTGTATTTACGAAACCCGTTCTTGCGGAAGAAATAACTCACGCACAAAATCAGACTGACCAGTGCCGAAAGCGAAAGTGCCATCCCGACCCAAAACAAATCCTCATTGCCGGTCCGGCTCAGATACCATGCCAGCGGCACCCGCACCAGAAAAGCACAGACAGCTCCCTGGATCATGACGAATGTAGTCAATGCCTTCCCGTTGAAATACCCCAGCAGACAGAAGACGAAAGGATACAGCAGATGTTCAAAGGCAGCCCCCTTGAGCAACCGGGACGCAGCATAAACCGATTCCGGATTTTTCTCAAATAGCCCGGCCAGAAATTCTCCGAAGAAAAACGCCAGACAAAAGGAAATCATCCCCATTGCAAAAGCAATTGCCATACCGCGATGCAGCGCCCGGATCGCCCTTTTCTCCTGGCGGGCCCCGATATTCTGCGCCACAAAAGTGGACAGGGCAGACATGAAGGAGACCGGCACCAGGATAAAAAACGAGAAAACCTTTCCTTCAATGCCCATTGCCGCCGAAGCCAACAGCCCCAGTGAATTAACGATGGAGGCAAGAATCATGAACGAAAAATAATTCAGCAGGTCCTGCGAGGCCACCGGCAGACCGATTTTGAGAATCTTTCCGACCGCGTTCCCAGAGTACCGGATATGACGCAGAGAAAAACGAAACGGCAATCCAACCCGGCGAATATAGAAAATCGAGAAAACCACACTGACCGCCTGCGAAATGACCGTCGCATACGCCGCGCCGGCTGCCCCCATCTTCAAAATCCCGACAAAAAACAGATCCGCGCCGATATTCAGCAGACAGGAAATCATGACAAAAATCAACGGCGACTTCGAATCTCCCAACCCTCGAAAAATTGCCGCAATCGCATTGTAGACAACAATCAATACGGTTCCTGCCGAACAAATCGTCATGTAGGCAACCGTCTGATCAAATGCCTCCGGCGGCGTTGACATCCAGCCGGCTATCCGGGGGGCAAACCCAATCATCAGAATGGTCATCAGGACACAGATTACGGAAAAAAGCCGAACCATCCCCCCCAGTGTCTGCCCTGCCCCCAATCTATCCCCCGCACCGATGCAGTAGCCCAGACGCACTGTGATCCCCATGGAGAGCCCGGAAATCACTGCCACCATAGCCTGTATGATCAAACTGCCGGTTCCCACCGCCGCCACGTCAGCTGTCGACCCCAGTTGGCCGACAATGACCATATCAACCGCACCGTACAGAGCTTGAACGATCAAAGCCAGTGCCAGCGGAATCGTAAAACGTATCAGCGGGAGCGTAATGTCTCCCTGTAGAAAGCTATGACTGGTCTTTTCCACCATCATGGGTTCAACTGACTCCTTTACATCCTCCCCCAAAAAGCGAAATGGTCATTTACTATATCGTTACATTTACATTTTTTCAAGTTCTCCCGCCAAATAAAATTCATTCTCCTCTTCCCATCCCAAGCATACGAGCAGCATTTTTGTCCGTGAAGCTTTTCCAATCCCTCGAAAAAACCGGACTCTGTTCCCAAGACGCTCAACGTGTCCGACAGCTTCGAATCACATTTTCTGAAGCTCAGGCCACATTCTCTCCTTGCTATTATGACAATTGATGCTATGCTATTGCACAGCAGGGACGACCTTGCAGAAAACTCACCGGGGACGGCCCCATTGATGAATCAAAAGGGAAAAAAATGCATTGGGGTTTATTAGTAATCGCCGGAATTCTGGAAATCGTCTGGGCATCCTGCATGAAACAGGCCCATGGATTCACCCGGCTCGGGCCGTCTATTTGCACCCTGGTCAGCATGATGGCCAGCTTTGTACTGCTGGCGCTGGCCATGCGCACCATTCCTCTGGGGACGGCTTATGCGGTCTGGACCGGCATAGGAGTGGTCGGGACGGTCATTTTCGGAATGGTTTTTCTGGGAGAATCCTCATCTGTATTCCGTATTTTCTGCCTGATTCTGATTCTGACCGGAATTGTGGGGCTGAAATGGGTCGGAGAAAAATAACACGCGCCCGCCAAGCGTATGGTTCGTGATTTTGCCGAACGCCTGCAGTTCTTCCCGTTTCGAATTCTATCCTGAAGTTCGGACACACTTTCTTCTGTCTGGCCCCATCGGACAACCACCGAAAAACTATGCCTTGCTTTCCATGAAAAGTCGGTCCGGAAGCATCGCCCCATTCGAATGGTGATTCGGAAAGCCTGATTTGCTACCAGAATTTTTCATGTTACTTTACTCTTTCCGACAGAACATAAAAAAACAATAAGACTTTCGGCATCAAAATGTTAAGAATAACAACAAAGAATGACTAGCAAACTCCTCAGGATGTTCTGTAAAATCCCATATCGACCAAATGAAAAAATTAAAGTGTTACCGTTTTGGGGGCTGAAAAACAGAAACCTGTATTCCCACATAGGATGCCTGTGCGCCCAATACCGGAAACTACCTTTTACTGGCGATTGCCTTGTGTATTGTCATAACAGCAAACAATAAGATAACGACCCAGAATGTTCGCCAGAAATAGGAAAAGGGATATGGCAGGCAATACACGGATATTCCAGCAATAATCCCCCATAGCCAGGGCGATCTGTTCTCCATACTCGCCGCCCGGGCAACAAGATAGGCAGCAATTGCCACATATATGACGATGGTGGGGTCGAGAGACATGTTTATTTATTTTTCAACCTCACAATCAATATTACAATGAAACTGACACCGTCCCAAACCCCAGAAAAACCATCCGCCGTTACGCAACAGCCAAAGGCCAATCGAGCAAAAAAAAGCAACAATGCCGTGTCCTGTCCAAGAAGGCCTAAGATACTGATGATACTTAGTTGCTTACTGAATCATTTTATTTTCTACTCCGCTTGAGTCGGCACAGAAGCCCCTTTATCATTCGTTGTATCAGGCTATGTACGATGTTTTGGTGCGCCTCCTCTGATGCTGACGGATTAAGAACCGCCCATGGCGAAGCCGGAGCGTCTCCACCCTTGCTGCAACTCCGAAAAAACAGGCCGGCAGGCGCAGGCGCCCCCCCCTGTTACATCAGCAAATTACCCCGCCCGCATCACGTTTTCAAGTGAATGGCGGAGGTCGGGAACATCGTTCTGCGGAATTTCCCGTATGACGCTTGAAAATGCCGGAAATCTGTCGCGAGACTTGCAATCAACAAACTGCGGGATAATATAAATCAAGGCACGTTAACCACCTCAGGGCGAGGCGCAATGAAATGAATAATAAAGATGATATTGATTTTTCCTCCGTTATTCCCATTGCGGATTCAGCTCAGAAAACGTCAGCTGACGTTTCCGAGACCTATCATTGTGCCAGAGAATATATGGAAAATCAGAAATGGTGTCTTCGCATACTTGAAACGTTTTCGGGTATTGATGAAGGATCACACCTGTCCTAACAATTTTCAAAATGGCGTAATTTTCTGATTACGCCCCCTCATTTTCATCTATTTCACACCAATTCTCAAAAGTAGCCCCCTTTGTTGTAAATCAGCTATCCTAAAAAGCGAACTCTGGTTGAAATGATTCCGGCTCCGGTGGTTTGGTAAATGGTTGATCCAGCCATTGGCGCAAGTCGCGGTAAACAAATAGATTCCATTTCAGGAAAGTGACCAGGGTTGAAAAATGCCATTGCGCTTTCGACAAAAACTTCAGGTACTTGGTCAGTAAAATAGCGATAAGCGCTGTCCAAACTTGAATCCGAACCGCATTTTCGCTGGTGCCGATGAACGTTTTGATCTTGAAGTTCTGCTTGAGCATCTTGAAAAAGCTTTCGATTTGCCAGCGAGCCTTATAGATGTCGCCGATCGTTTGTGCGTCCAGCTCAAAATTG
>CALXOD010000008.1 GCA_944389925.1 uncultured Victivallaceae bacterium
ACCACCGGAGATGCCGACCACGTTGAAACCGGTTTTCTCCAGAATCCGGATGGCGTCTGAAAGATATCCGGGGGCGGCGCGCCAGGCACCGCCGTTGCCGGGGATAACCAGAGCCGCAATCGGGCGACCTTCCTGCCAGTGGCCGTTGGCGGCGCACCAGGCGCGGTAGGCAGTGAAATCGGTGTGGAGAGAGGCCCGGACCGTATGAAAGAAGGCGTCTTCCGGCAGGATTTCCGGCGGTTCCGCCGCCGGTGCGAACCAGCGTTTGCCGTCGATGTCGCGCCGGAGAAAACGGTAGAGCTGCAGATAATTTTCCACCGTGTTCTGGCGGACGTAGGCATTGATGGTTTCGGCGTCTGCCGGCGCGAAATTGCCGAAACCGGTTCCCGGTCGGCCGGCGTTGCAGACGTGCACCGGTGTCGTGGCGGCCAGGCGCCGCAGTGCCGCTTCCTGATCGCCGGAAACGGCCAGGCCCATGCCCTGTACCAGTACGGCATCGTAACCGGCAAGAGCGGCGGCGTCCGATTCGGCGTTCCACTCAACCGGAGTGAGGCGGATGAACGGGCCGGTTTCCGGTTCGGTCATGCGGGCGAGCCGGAACCCGGAAAAATTGACCAGCGCGATATTCGTCGGTGCGGCAAAGTGCCGGACAACGAGCCCCGCGGCGGCAAGGATCGCCAGGAGGGCGGGAAGCAGAATTAATAGAATCAGTCGAAGACGATGCCGTTTCATGGGTGGGATTCCTCGTTTTCCGGAACGTAAATGATTTCGCCGTTTTCCAGGCGGTAGGCGATGCCGACGCGTTGTCCACGTCCGGAGCCGGTGGTTTTTTCGGATTTGTACCGGGTGACGCGGTTGTTTTTCTTGACGATGATTTCCATATCGGGTTTCCCGGCGTTTTTGACGTAGGTGACATCCTGCGCCGTCAGAAATTCGGTCATCTGCGAGCGGATGACGAATGCAACCATCAGCGCCACCGCGAAAACCATCGCCACGTCGAAGAGATTGACCAGACCGCTCATCGGGTCGATGTCGTCCATCGTGCGGCCGCCGTGGCGGAAACGTTCCCGCCGGGTCATGGCCGCCGCTCCCGGAGCTGGAGGTCCAGCGCGTAACACAGATCGGAGTGCTCGGCTTCGTAGAAGTGTTTCTTGACGTTGAGCACGAGCATGTCCACGCCGGCAATGGTCACGCCGATGACGGTGGTGGCGAACGCCAGCTGCATGTTGTACGCCATGGAACCGATGTCGCCGGAAGCGAGTCCCGCCAGTGCCGGACCCATCGGAATCAGGGTGCCCATCAAACCGAGCATCGGTCCGATTTTGATGAGGAAGCGGAGCCGGTCCAGTTCGGCGATTTGCGCCGCGTGACGGTCGGCGAGGAATTTTTCGCAATGCAGTTCGTCCCAGTTCAGTTTTTCCATGGCGCGGAGGGCGCGACGGAAAGCGCCTGCGCCTTCCAGGTCGGCCGCGGAGAGGCGGCCGGAACGGATTTTGCGCATGAGTTCCACCCGGCCGCGTCGGCGGCGCAGAACACCGAGGTAAAACGAGCAGAAACCGCCCAGCGTCGCCAGCGCGGCGAGAAATCCGATCAGCAGCAATACCACCACCGGCAGCAGCAAACTGATGGAAATCCAGTTCATCAGTTCATTCAGAACATTCATATCGTATTTCCTTTCCAATGATACCACAGATAATGCGCGGCGGCAAAGAGAACGCATCCCGCCGCGACGGCTCCCCATACCGGCCAGGTGACGGGATCCGGCATCTCCCATTCCGCAGGCAATCCCCGGCATTGCGCCGCCGCCGGGAGCGCCACGGTCAGCAGCAGCGTCAGCCATTCCAGCGAAAGCACCAGCCGTAATCGGTCTTCGCGTCCGGAGCGGAGCCGTGTCATGATTTCGGCGAGCAGGGGGGGCAGCAGCCAGCCGCCCAGGGCGACGATGCCGGTCAGTACCGGAAAACTCCGCCCCGGCAGATGCAGAAACGCCGAGAACTGAGCGTACAGTACGCCGGGAATCAGCAGCAGCGACGGCGCCAACGCTGTCGCCAGCCGAAGCCGGTGAAAGCGACAGCGCCCGGCAATGAGCGGCCAGCCGAGAGCCAGGGCACAGAGTTCCTGCGTGACGGCAACGGCGCAGAGCGTTTCGAGTTCCGGTGCGCCGTTGAGGAGTCTTTCCAGCTGTCCGCGGTTCTGTCGGAGCAGCCAGCCGCAGGCCGTGAACGGGATGACCGCTACCGGGAGCGTGAGACTCCAGCGCCAGCGCCGGGGGAGCAGCGCGAGTTTGCCGCCGCTGAGCAACGTGGCGGCCGCCAGTACGCAGAGAATGTACAACGCCATTTCATTGACCGCCGGATCAGAAGGGATAGTGCAGCCGGTCGCGGCGACCGTCGGTCCGGAAATAATCTTCGTTGGGCTTGCCGAATTGCCCGATGAGGTTGGCTTCCGCGAAGAAATTGCCGTTGATGGTGCCCTTGTTGTAATGTTCCGCCGTGGCGTGTCCGTCCGCCCAGCCGATGACGGCGTATCCTCCATGGCGGCCGAAGTGAATCGAACCTTCATTCGTAACGCTGCCATTATAGGGAGAGTAGGGGGGACTCAGGGTCGGATAAACGTAGTTGGCGGTTTGATGCCCGTCCGCCGCGGATGCGGTACCTTTGGCGGAGTCGGCGAAGGCGATGACGGCGGATGGGCGGCGGATCTGCGTGAGTTTGACCGCTTTGCCGGGTTTGCTGCTGGTGCCGTAGCCGCCGAGCCATTTGCCGTTGTAGCCGTAACCGCAGCCGTGGGCGACGTTGGTCAAATCGGCCCAGGTGATGCCGTACTTGTGAGCTTCGGGGCAGAAGAAGACCTTGCCGTTGTTGCCGGCGTAGGAGAGAAGCAGGGCGCGCTTGTCGGTGAAGTCGTGATAGGTGACGTCGCCGCTCTTGCCGGTTACGACTGCGAACCAGCGGGTCTTGGGGTAGGTGGCCGAGGTCAGTTTGGTGCCGCCCATGTTGTCGCAGACCAGAAAGTCTTCGAAATCTGCGGCATAGGCGACGTTGGCGAGGGCGACCTGACGGATGTTGCTCAGGCAGTTGGTGCGCCGGGCGCTGGTCCGGGCTTTATTAAGACTGGGCAGAAGCATGGAGGCCAGGATGGCGATGATGGCGATGACGACCAGCAGTTCAATCAGGGTGAAAAAAGATTGTCGAGGATTCATGATGGTTGTTTTTTCTGTTTCGAGGTTGAGAGGGGAGAGGCAAGATAAATAGATATTAATTAGTTTTGTCTAAGTTAAAAAATATATGACTCCTCTGCTCTTATGGTTGGTTGATAGTGTAAATAATGGTGTATGGTGGTACTATAGTGGGAGATGGAAAGAAAGTCAAGAGATATTAGTTAGTTTTGTCTAAATTTTTAAAGGGGCGGGGAGCCTCAGTGAAAGTATGGCACGGCTTTATTTCGTGAGGATGAGACGGGAAAAATATAATAAGAGGGGGAAAAGGAAGAATTCGAGATGGGGGCGTATATTTTTACGAAATTTTTGTTTCAAGTCTTGACATGGAAAAAAATTTTTGTTATAATTAAACCGTGTCGATATGGTTTTTGATTGTATGGTGATGGTTTTGATGAAGAAATCCAACCTGAAGAAATGCGATTGGCTTCTGGCGGAGCTGACCCGGATTATTGACAGCGGCGAATATCGGCCGCATCAGCGTTTTTTCTCGGTGGGCAAGCTGAAGGCTCTGTACAACGTCAGTCAGGCCACGGTGGTGGAAACGCTCAACCGCATGGAAATGGAGGGGCGTCTGTATCGGCGCCCGAGCAGCGGCACTTACGTGTCGCCGCCGCAGAAGACCCGACAGATTCTGCTGGTTGGCCGACAGACCCGTGTGGACAACGCAGAGGTGAATGCCTTCTTTTATCAATTGGAAAGTAATGTACCGGTCAATATGAACTGCCGGATCACCTTTGTGCATGTGTCGGAATTTGAACGGCATTTTAGTGATTTTGACCTGTTTTTCCGAAATACGGTGGCGGTCATTTTCTTCCGTGCGGCAACGGCGTTTGCGGCATATCGGGAAAATCTTGAGCATCGTGGCATTCTGAATGTTTTTTACGGTTCCACATGTTATCGGGATGAGCTCGGAGAGCGGAATTGTTTCTACTACGACGAAAAAAAGACAGTAGATACCATCCTGCAATATTTGTATCAGGCCGGACACCGGCGGATCGGCTGTCTGTATGACGATTTTGATGTGTTCCGTTACCGCAAGCAGCTGTATGTGGACTGGATGATCGAACACGGCTTGTTCATCGATCATCAATCGATTTTTTTTCAACCGGGAATGGAAGGAACCTATCAAGCTCTGCTGGAACAGCGGGAGCTGAAGTTTACCGCGCTTTTTGCGACCCATTACGGTCTCGGCCTGGAGGCCGTGCAGGCGCTGTTGCGGCGAAATCTGGACGTTCCCCGGGATGTTTCCGTGATCGGGATCGGGACCAACTATGCTTGTCGCTTTTTTTACCCGCATCTGACGACCGTTTGTATTGATCATGAAGGAGATGCCTGCGAATTGATCCGACAGATCAGTGCCGCGGTTTCCGGAGGGACGCTGAACATCCCCGGCGGCACCAGCAGCATTGTGCTGCACGAGGAGGAAACCGTCGGCCCAGTTCCCCCGGAAAAAGAGGAAGGCAACGGGAGCATTCCCGAACCATAACCCAAAAGGAGCATGTCGAAATGAAGTCCCCATCATCGCCCCGCTTTACCCTGATCGAACTGCTGGTGGTGATCGCGATCATCGCCATTCTGGCAGCGATGCTGCTCCCGGCTCTGGGACGGGCCAGGGAAACGGCCAAATCCATCCATTGCGTCAACAATCTCAAGCAGATCGGCGTGGCGGTGCATATTTATACCTCGGAATCAGATGGATACTGTCACTTCG
>CALXOD010000009.1 GCA_944389925.1 uncultured Victivallaceae bacterium
AAAGGCAATACTGTATATTGTGATTGCCGTTGCTATTTAATTATAGGGGATTTTAGATGAAAAGCAACTGGATTCGGAATTTTTACGAGAAAAAAAAAACGGTTTTTTGTGTTGCCCCGCTCTTGACAAGTCAGGAAATGTATTTCACAATGCAGCATCTCGGGAAATATGAAAAAAAACAACAAAAAAAAGGAAGAAAAGTTGACAATATTTTTCTTTGTTGATATATTTTCTTGTAAAATTTATTCACAGAGAAACAAAGGAGAAGTTCCATGCAGAAAGTCGTACTGGTAACCGGCGGCGGGCGCGGTATCGGCGCCGGCATCGTGGAGAAATTGTTGCAGGAAAACTGGCAGGTGGCGTTTTGCGGGCGCCGGGAACCGGCGGCTCTGGCGGAGCGGCTGCAGGAACTGACGGATCGGTATCCCGGGGATCGGGTGGCCTACTGGCAGTGCGACGTTTCCCGGGCGGAGGAACGAACAGGATTGCTGGAGGCGATTCTGGCACGTTTCGGCAGGCTGGATGCACTGGTCAACAACGCGGGGGTGGCGCCGGAGGTTCGGCGGGATCTGTTGGAGATGACCGAGGAGAGTTTTGACCGGGTCATGGGAATCAATGTACGGGGACCGCTGTTTCTGACTCAGCGGATTGCCCGTTATTTTGCCGAGAGCGGCACAAAGGGGACGATCGTCAATATCGGCAGTATCTCAGCGACGGTGGCGAGTGTCAGCCGTGGCGAATACTGCATATCCAAGGCGGCCGTGGCGATGCTGACGCGACTTTTCGCCGTGCGCATGGCGGAATTTGGCGTGCCGGTTTACGAAATCCGTCCCGGCGTGATTCACAGCGATATGACCGGAGTGGTCCGGGAGAAATACGACCGGTTGATTGCAGAAGGATTGACGCTGCAACCCCGCTGGGGAGAACCGGAAGACATCGGACGTGCCGTGGCGATGCTGCTGCGCGGGGATCTGGCCTATTCCACCGGGCAGGTAATCAATGTGGACGGCGGCATGGAGGTGCAGCGGCTGTGAAGACAGTACAGGTACATACGCTGGTCCTGGGCAGCGGTGCGGCCGGACTGGCCGCGGCGGTACGACTGCATGCCGAAGGAGTGACCGACGTACTGGTGTTGACGGAAGGGCTGTATTGCGGAACTTCGATCAACACGGGCAGTGATAAGCAGACTTATTACAAGCTGGGAATGTACGGGGCCGAAGGGGATTCTCCGGAAAGGCTGGCCCGGACCTATTTTGACGGCGGTTCGATGCACGGGGATCTGGCTCTGGTGGAGGCGGCGCTGTCGGCGCGGTGTTTCGCCCATCTGGCGAATCTCGGTGTGCCGTTTCCCCGGGATGAATACGGTCAGTTTATCGGATACAAGACCGATCATGATCCTTTGCGCCGGGCTACCAGTTGCGGGCCGTACACGTCTCGGGAAATGTGCCGCGTTTTGATGGAGGAACTGGAGCGGCGGAAAATTCCAGTGGTGGAGAAGCGCGTAGCAGTGGCGCTTCCTGTACTGGAGGAAGAGCGGGGCAGACGGGTTTGCGGCTGCATTGCCGTGCCTCGGACCGGCGGTGATTTTGAAGCATATCTTGCGGAAAATGTGGTATTTGCGGTGGGCGGTCCGGGGGGGCTTTATGCGGCCAGCGTCTATCCTGCGGTACAGACCGGTGCGATCGGGCTGGCATTGGCGGCGGGGGCGCGGGCGCGGAACCTGCCGGAATCGCAGTTCGGCCTGGCGTCCGTGAAATTCCGCTGGAATGTGTCGGGAACGTATATGCAGGTACTGCCGCGTTTCATCTCTACCGCGGCCGACGGGGTGAGCGATGAACGGGAATTCCTGCTGCTGGCTTTCGACGGGGATGCGGGACGGATGAATTCGATGATTTTTCTGAAGGGCTATCAGTGGCCTTTCGATGTGCGTAAATATCTGGACGGGTCCTCGCTGATCGACATTCTGGTGCACCGGGAGACGACGGAACGGGGACGGCGGGTGTTTCTGGATTTCCGCCGGAACGGGACGGGACTGGATTTTGCCGCCTTGCAGCCGGAGGCGTATGAATATCTGCGGCGTTCGGAAGCATTGTCCGGGACGCCGCTGGAACGGCTGAAGCGGATGAATCCCGGCGCGGTGACGTTGTACCGGGAACATGGAATTGACCTGGCGACCGAACCGCTGGAGGTTGCGGTCTGTGCACAACATAACAACGGGGGGCTTGCCGGGAACCTCTGGTATGAGTCGGAAAATATCCGCCGGCTTTTTCCGATCGGCGAGGTCAACGGTTCCCACGGCGTCTGCCGGCCGGGTGGTTCCGCGTTGAATGCGGGACAAGTCGGTGCTTTCCGCGTTGCTGAATACATTGCCGGCTGCTGTCGCGATGCAACGCTGGATCATGCTGCTGCGGAACGGGCCGCGAGCCGGTGCTGTCGGGAACTGCAGCGCATGCTGAACGGAAAACGCAACTGGAAGGCAGATCGGCGGGAATTTCGGCGGCGCATGACGGAATACGGTGCGCAGCTGCGCGATGTGGAACGTCTGGCGGAAGCCGTCGCTGCAGCCCGCGCCCAGTACGAAGCCATTCGGCGGGAAGGGTATCCGGCGACGGAGGCAGCCGAAGGACTGCGTAATGTGCAGTTGTGTCTGGCGCATTTGGTTTATCTGGAGGCGATCGCCTTTCAGGCTGCGTCCGGGTGCGGTTCGCGCGGTTCGGCGCTGGTGCTGGATCGAAACGGGAAGCCGATTCCGGAAGATGAACATTTTCGAGAACAGGTGCTGGAAACAGTGTGGGATGGTGCCACCGTTGTTTCCCAGTGGGCGGAGCGGCGGCCGCTGCCGGAATGCGATGGTTGGTTTGAAACCGTCTGGCGCCGGTTCCGGGAAAAAGAGATTTATCGGGAGGCCGGTTATGAAGGCGTTTGACTTCGGGATCTTACGACTGTTGCGCAAGCGGGCCGGTTTGAGCATCGGCGAGGCGTCGGAGCGGTCAGGCGTGTCTCCCGCGGTGATTTCCCGGCTGGAGCGCAATCAGACCACGGCGGAACTGGAGACGGTGTGGAAACTTGCAAGGCTTTTCGATCTGACTGCGGCGGAGCTGCTGGATCTGGCGGAATCAGGGATGACGCGGCGTCTGGATGCTTCGTTTCACCAGTCGGAAGATTTTCATTTTGAAGAATTGCGTTATCGTAACATTCGCTGTCTTTTCGGGCGTGCACCCGCGGGAGGGCGGGTCTCCCGGCCGAAGATTCACCGGGATGATTATGAAATCTGCTGGATCCTGCGCGGCCGGGTTCGGCTGAAGTTGCCGGATGAGGAATATTTCCTGGCATCCGGGGAATCGGTGCAGTTCGACGCCTTGCTGGAACACACCTACGAGGCGTTGGAAGAGAGTGAATTGCTGGTGATCCATCTCAAGAAAAACAAAGGGGTCTGATACCATGGCCAACTATCCCAAAATCACGTCGTTCAAAACCGCCGCTGCTTTCCGTACCCATTTGCAGGCACAAAATCCGGATCTGGATCTGGACGATGCCGTCATGGCCGCGCCGGAGTCTCCGTTGGCCGCGCCGTATCAGCTGAAACATTTTACGGTCGGCAACCGTTGGTGTATTCTGCCGATGGAAGGTTGGGATTGTCTGCCCGGCGGCGAGCCCGGGGAGCTGACCCGGCGGCGCTGGCTGCATTTTGCCCGGAGCGGAGCGAAACTGCTGTTCGGCTGTGAAGCCGCCGCCGTTATGGAGTCCGGTCGCAGCAATACCCGGCAGCTGATGATCGGTCCGGCTTCACTGGATCCCCTGGCGCGTCTGCTGGAGGAGATGCGCGGCGAACATGCGGAGCGGTTTGGTACCGCGGACGATCTGTACATCGGGTTGCAGCTGACCCATTCGGGGCGCTTCAGCCATCCGCACAATGATGCGGTCTTGGAACCGGTGACAGCCTGGGCGCATCCGCTGCTGGACCGGAAATTCGGTTGCGGACCGCAGCATGTGGTTTCCGACGACGAGGTGAAGCGGATCATCGACCGTTTCATCGCGGCGGCGGTGCTGGCGCAGCGGGCCGGGTTCAGTTTTGTTGACGTAAAAATGGCGCACGGATATCTTGGGCATGAATTTCTGAGCGCCTATGAGCGGCCAGGCGAATTCGGAGGAAGTTTTGAAAACCGGACGCGGTTTTTCCGGGAGATCGTTGAAGGCATCCGTGCGGCTGCTCCGGGGCTGGATGTGGCGACCCGGTTGAGCCTCTTCGACTTTCTGCCGTTCATGCCGGGACCGGATCGAGTGGGGATACCGATGGCGTTGCCGGGAGTGGCCGAACCCGGGAATTATCGTTATGCTTTCGGCGGGGACGGAACCGGGCTGGGATATGAGCTTTCGGAAACATTCCGTTTCCTGGAACTGGTGCAGTCGCTGGGGATCGAGCTGGTTTGTACCACCGTGGGCAGTCCGTATTACAATCCGCACATTCAGCGGCCGGCTTATTACCCGGTTTCCGACGGCTATCTGCCGCCGGAAGATCCGGTGAAGGGCGCGGCGCGTCAGATCGGTGCGGTGCGCGAGGTGAAAGCCCGTTTCCCGGAACTGGCCCTGGTTGGTTCGGGATACACCTGTCTTCAGGAATTTCTGCCGCAGGTGGGGCAATATGCGGTGCGTACCGGCATGACGGATTTCGTCGGGATCGGCCGCATGGTGCTTTCCTACCCGGAAATCTGCGCGGATACTCTGGCCGGACGTCCGTTGAACGTCCGGAAAATCTGTCGGACATTCGGCGACTGTACGACGGCTCCGCGCAACGGACTGGTGTCGGGATGTTATCCGCTGGATCCTTTCTACAAAGCTCGACCGGAATGTGAACGGCTGCGGTGTTGCAAACAGGGAAAATGAAGAGGGTCTGCGGGGCGTTCAGCCCCGCAGGGAATCCAGCTGCTGCTCGCAGACGGCGGCCAGAATCGGGTCGAGGATCAAATTGAGTTCGCCTTCCATCAGGGCCGGCAGACTGTGAATGGTGATGCCGAAACGATGGTCTGTCACCCGGTTCTGCGGATAGTTGTAAGTACGGATGCGTTCGCTGCGGTCGCCGGTGCCGACTTGCGAACGCTTGTCCGCTGCAAATTTCTGTTGTTCTTCGCGTTGTTTGATTTCCAACAGGCGGGCAAAGAGGATGCGCAGGGCGATTTCTTTATTGCGATGTTGGGATTTTTCCTGCTGGCTGGCCACGGAGAGCCCGCTGGGAATGTGGGTGACCCGGACTGCCGAGTCGGTGGTGTTGACGCACTGACCGCCGGGACCACTGGAACGGAAGACGTCGAAGCGCAGGTCTTCCGGGCGCACGTCCAGCTCCACCTGTGCGGCTTCCGGCATGACGGAGACGGTGACGGTGGAGGTGTGAATTCTTCCTCCGGCTTCTGTTTCCGGAATCCGCTGCACCCGGTGAACGCCGCTTTCGTATTTCATACGCGAATAGACTTCGCCGCCGCTGAGGGAAAAGGAGATGCCCTTCAGGCCGCCGAGATCGCTGTGGGTTTGTTCCAGAATTTCCAGCCGCCAGCCGCAGGTTTCCGCATACCGCGTATATACCCGGCATAGGTCGGCGGCGAATAATGCGGCTTCGTCACCTCCGGCCGCCGGTTTGATTTCCACGATAATGTTGCGCGCATCGTTGGGATCGGGAGGCAGCAGAGCGATCTGCACGGCACTTTCCAGTGCCGCCGCCTTGCGGCGCCATTCGACGAGATCGGTTTCCGCCAGTTCCCGCATTTCGGGATCTTCCTCGGCAGCGAGGAGGTCTTCGGTATCGGCGATTTCCCGCAATGCCGCTGTCCAGCCGTTATAATTCCGGAATAGGTTTTCCAGTTTGCTGTGTTCCTGGGAAACGCGGCGAAATTCATCCGGTCGGGCATAAAGCCCGGGATCGGCCAGCGCTGTCTCCAGTTCAGTCCGGCGGGCACGAAGGCCGTCAATATGGTTGGCGATGTCCTCTGGCGTCATGGCAATGCGGTCCCTGTTATGAAAAACCCGCCGACCGGAAGCGAAGAATACAGCTTCCCGCGGCGGGTTTCCGGCCGTTGTTCAAGCAACGGTTCAGGCGTTCTTTTTGTAGCGGCGGTTGAATTTGTCGATCCGGCCCGCGGTGTCTACGAATTTCTGTTTGCCGGTGAAGAACGGGTGGCATTTGGCGCAAATACCGACGCGGATTTCCGGGCGGGTGGATTTGACTTCCCAGACTTCGCCGCAGGCGCAGATGATCTTGGCGTCACCGTACTTGGGATGGATATCCTTTTTCACTTTGCATAACTCCGTATTTTAGGTTATATTTTCAATCAGTTTCAACTGTATTTTACGGGAATGAAATATCAAGTAATAAAGATAGCATTCCATAGCGATTTTTCAAATGCGGAATGACAAAAAAAAGAGGAATCACCATGCGTCTGGAGCAATTTCGCCGGATTCTGGGCTTTGATGAGGAGACGGAGCGGATTCTGGAGCCGCACTGGGAATCGGCACTGGCCTCGTTGCCGGCTCATGTGGAATTTCTGGAACCGTCTTTTATCCGGGAGAATTTCCCCCTGATCGGCGCCGAGGAGACGCTGGAATCAAGACTGCTGGCGACGGCGGCGACAGCGGCGGAGATTCCGGCGGCGCGGCTTTACGCCTGGCTGCTGTTTGAGGCGCATTTCATTCGGTTCGACCAGCGGGAATTGGCGGCATTGCCGCCGGTGGAAAGCCTTTTCGGTGACAATGCCGGATTGCTGCATTTGCTGGTGGCGCTGGGGACGTTTCCGCTGATCCGGCGGACACTCGACCGGTTGGGCATGCCACAGAGTCAGCTGGCGGAAATGGCCCAGTGGTTGCGGGGAACGATCGATATTTATGCGGCAGGACACGGTGGACGTCCGGGGCATTCGCTGCAGCAGTTGTATTGGATGCGACATTATATCAAAGGAGAATTGTTCCGCATCGGTCGCTTTGAATTTCTCATTCATCCGCAGCAGGAATGGTCTCCGGCGATCTACCGACGGTGTCGGGATGGGGCGGTACTGGCCTTGTGCCGGGACGGTTGGGAACTGAATCAGGAAGGCTTCCGGGCGCAGAAGGGGGAGGCGACGTTCACCGCGAAACTGGAAATACGGGATAACCGGGTGTTCGGAACGCCGATTTCGCCGCTGGGGATGGCTTTGACGGAACGGGTGGTTGAATTATCGCCGGAGGAATGGGAACCGGTGGTGACCCCCTGGGAATGGGTGCCGAGCATTCATATTCCCGGAGGAGGGGGGATGACTCCGGAACGGGTTCTGGCCTCCCTGCAGGAGGCGAAGCGTTTTTTCCGGAAGTACTTTCACCGGGACATCCGGGTGTTCAGCTGTGCTTCATGGATTCTCAATCCGGTGTGGGAGCGGGAATTGCCGGGATCCAACCTGGCTCGTTTCATGCGGATGCTGTATCTGACGCCCGGCTATGTGCCCTCGGGGCGAGACGGGTTGTTTTTCGTCTTCGGCCGGGACGGGGAGAAAGACTGGAGCCGTTATCAGACGGATACGTCGCTGCGGCGGGCATTCCACCGGGTGCACGAATCGGGGAGAAGCCTGACCAATGGCGGCTCTTTCGTTTTGACGGAGGATCTGGATCGTCTGGAAGACGGATTTTACCGGAATCGCGCGGTACCGGAGGCCGTTCGTCAGCCGGAGTGACTATTTTCCTGAACGGAGGAGAAGGGAAGCGGTTCCCCGGCGATCACGCGGACTTGGAAGCGGTCGTCCCGCCCGGAAAGCGTCAGGGCGTCTTCCGGAGAGAGGCGGGAACTGCGTACCTGGGGCAGCAGGGTACGAACCGCATTTTCCACGGCGGTCATTTCCGCTTCCGTCGGTCGGCGAAACGGCTGTCCCGGCACCGGAATGCAGCCCATGATGTGAAAAGGGATGTTCCGATCCAGCTTTGCCAGAAATCCGGCCAGTCCCAGCAGTTCCTCCAGATCCACCAGCCCCGGCACGAACACCATGTTGGCTGAGAGCTTAATTCCAGCATCGAATGCCCGGCTAAAATTATCGTAAATCAGTGATTTGGAGTGCCCGGTCAGCTCCCGATGCAGCGTCTCGCTCCAGGCTTTGAAGCCGACATTGGCGGCATCCAGGCAGGGGAGGGGCAGTAAACTGCCGTTGGTATGGCCGAGTTTTGTCCGCACGCCCAGTTCCTGTCGGGCGAAATGGAGCAGTGCCGGCAGCGAGGGGGCCACGGTCGGTTCTCCCCCCATGAAAAACAGCTGATCGATCGGCAGAGTGCGCAGAACCGTGCGGATTTCCTCATCAGAGAGAAAGTGCCGGGGAGCGGGATAAGCCAATCCGGGACGTCCTCCGGCACCACTGCGGAGCTTGTAGCTGCAGAAGGGACAGTGAAAGGTGCAGCCGTAATTGTATACGGTTGCAAAACGATGTTTTTCGTTGAAGGTGACGCGGTAAAATGCCATAATTCAGAATGCCTCCGGAAAAATATGCCGTTTAAGATAACGCACGGCTCCAGCTGCGTCAAGTCCCGCCACCGTGTAGTTGCGCGGGACAGCATAAATCCGGCGGTTCCGGACCGCCGGGATCGCCTCATAGCCAGGCCGGGCGGCAATCTCTTCCGCTGAACCGAATCCTTCCACGAAAAAAATGATTTCGGGTGCCGCAAGGAGCAGTTGTTCGCGACTGAATTTCCCGCTCACCGGCATGGCGGCGGCAATATTGCGGGCTCCCGCGGCTGTCAGCAATTCATGGATATAAGAGTTTTTGCCGACGGTTTTCTCCGGAGCGTAGAGTTCAAAGTAGACGGCGGGCGCGGTTGCCGGCAGCGGGCGGTGCGGGAGTTTCGGCTGGCGCTCGGCCAATGCATCGGCCCGGGGCGCGGGAATCCGGAGATGCGCGGCAATACGTCGAACCGTTTCCCGGTATGTGCTCAGGCGAACGGCCGGGAGACGAAGAACCGGAATATCCAGTTTCTCCAGCATGGCGGCACATTCCGTCTGGTAATCCCAGAGAATTGCAAAATCAATTCGGGCGGCCAGCACGACTTCCCGGGAAAAACGACCGGCGTATCCGATCACTGGAATGCGGTCTGCCCCCGGTACGATCTTGCCGTACTCATCAATGGCGGCTAGACGCTCTCCGGCATTGAGATCCAGAATGATGGCCGTGGCTGCCGCGGCTGTTGAGAGAATACGCCGCGGCGGGGCGCTGGAGATTGCGTTGCCATCATTGTTGCCGGCCCGGGTCAGGAGGGCGCCGAGGAAAAAAATAAAGAACAGGAGTTTGTTCATGGGGTACCTGCCAGACCGATTCCCGCGGCATCAAAGTCCTGGGCCGGACTTTCAGCGAATGTCCGATTTTCCACATGAAAGTCCGCGAACAAAGCCGAAAAACTCAGGCGGGGATGGCGTGGCTCCACCCCGGTTCGATAATTGCTGCCGCTTCCAAAATAGTATTTTCCCGGTTCTGTGTCAACCAGAAAAATCGTCCGGGAGGGCCGGCGGATGCGTACCGGCGAGACCGGGTACCAGAAACAGAAATTTTTATTGCCATGGAAGTTTACGGCGCTGATGCCGTAGGAAAGCCGAGTTCCGGAATCTGGCGCTACGGTTTCGGGGGCCGGATCGGCAGGACATTGGAAAACGTCGGCTGTCTCCGGCAGCGTACCGGAAAGTTGATTCATCCAGCGGATCCTGGTCCCGGAGAGCAGGGCACATGGATATACTCCAAATTCATTCAGATAAAGTGCGGCGGCCACTCCGATCTGACGGAGATTACCGAGACAGTGTGTCGCATTTGCTCGCGTCCGGACAGTATGCAGGGCCGGCAGCAGGAGCGCCGCCAGGATGGCAATCAGCGTCATGGTGATCAGTAGTTCCAGCAGCGTGAAGTAAAAACGGGTGACGGGGCATGGGCCGAGCATAGAAAAAGCGGGTTTCCCCCGCATTGTACGGAGGTTCCCGCATATCATACTCTGCCGGGAGAAATGCCGCGGACTTTCCGGAGAAGCTGCGGCATCTGCTCCCTTTGTCACGATCCGCTTTATTCGCCCATCTCCTTGAGCGCGGCTTTGCGGCTGAGGCGGATTTTGCCGGACTGGTCAATGTCGATGACCTTGACCGAAACATAATCGCCTTCCTGGCAGATATCGGTCACCTTGTTTACCCGGTAATCGGCCATTTCGGAGATGTGCAGAAGCCCGTCGACGCCTGGAAGAATTTCCACGAACGCCCCGAAGTCACGCACCGTTACGACCTTGCCGCGATAGATCTTGCCGATTTCCGCCTCGGCGGTGGAACCGAGCACTCGTTCTTTCGCCATTTCCAGATGGGCCTTGTCAGCGGCCATGATTTTGACATTTCCGTCGTCGTCCACATCAATGGTAGCCTGAGTTTCTTCGGTGATGGCCCGGATATTCTTGCCGCCGGGACCGATCAGGGCGCCGATCTTTTCCGGGTTGATCTTAATGACTTCCATACGCGGAGCGCGTTCGCTGATTTCTGCGCGCGGAGTGGAGATGCAATTTTCCATTACGTCGAGGATTTTCAAGCGGGCGATGCGGTTGCGCTCCATCCCTTCGCAGAGCAGATCAATGGCGATGCCCGGCAGTTTCAGGTCGAGCTGGAAACCGGTAATCCCCTTGCGCGTACCACAGACCTTGAAGTCCATGTCACCGAAATGGTCTTCCGCACCGAGAATGTCGGTCAGCAGCAGATAGCGGCCATCGTCATCGGTCACCAGACCGCAGGAAATGCCCGCCACCGGTGCCGTGATCGGTACGCCGGCATCCATCAGCGCCAGAGTGGCGCCGCAGACCGTGGCCATGGAGGTGGAACCGTTCGAGCTCATGATTTCCGAAACGCAGCGGACCACATAGGGGAAATCTTTCGGAACCACTTTCGAGACTGAACGTTCAGCAAGGTCGCCGTGTCCGATTTCACGACGTCCCGGACCGGAAATCCGCCCCACTTCGCCCACGCTGAAGTTGGGGAAGTTGTAATGCAGATAGAAACGTTTGATTCCATTCCCTTCGAGGCTGGTGATCTGGTCGAACTCCTGTGCATCCTTTTCATTGCCCAGCGTGGCGATCACCAGTGCCTGGGTTTCGCCGCGGCTGAAAAGGGCGCTGCCGTGCACCACCGGCAGGACGTTGACTTCCGCAGACAACGGCCGGATGTCGGTTACCGAACGGCCGTCCGGACGGAAGTGTTTGTTCAAAATCACCGAACGGGTGGTGCATTTGACCAGATAATCAAACCCCTTGGCCGTTTCCAGAGCGAAATCATCATCGCTCATGTCCGCGAAATTCGCCCGGATGGCGGTCCGTGCTTCATCGCGCAGCGCATCCAGCGCATTCATCCGGTCCTGTTTGCCCGGCACCGTACAGGCCGCTTCCAGACGCGGCGCACAGAAATCGGACAGGGCCTGCTGTAACGCTTCCGGCACCAGATAGAGTTTCGGCGTTTTCTTCGGTTTGCCGGCGCGGGCGGCCAGATCGTTCTGAGCGGCACACTGAATCTTTACGACTTCATTGGCCAGGTACATGGCCTCACGCAGTTCGGCTTCGCTGCATTCCTGTGCTTCGCCTTCGATCATGATCACCTTGTCGGGCAGACCGGCGTAGATGAGGTCGATTGTGCTTTTCGCCATTTCTTCGTGAGTCGGGTTGACGACCAGTTTGCCATCCACCTTGCCGACCCGCACTGCACCGATCGGGCCCTGGAAGGGCAGATCCGACAGAGTCAATGCGGCAGACGCCGCCAGCATAACCAGCACATCCGGTTCGTTTTTACCGTCGGCACTGAGCAGCAGGCACTGGATCTGGACTTCGTCAAAAAAACCGGCGGGAAACAGCGGACGCAACGGCCGGTCGGTGACACGGCAGGTGAGAATTTCCTTTTCGCTGGGACGGCCTTCCCGTTTGATGTAACCGCCGGGGAATTTGCCCGCAGCGCTGTATTTTTCCCGATAATCAACCTGGAGCGGGAAGAAATCCGAACCCGGCCGGGCCGGACCGGTACAGGCTGCGGCCAGTACGATGGTGTCACCGAGGCGGACCAGACAGGAACCGGCGGCCAGGTTGGCGACCTTGCCGGTGGAAATTTCCATGGTCTTGCCTTCGCTGATCTGGAATGTGATTTTTTCTTCAGCCATGATACAATCCTTTGCTGGCTTTTTGCGCGGCGCGTCCGGATTTCAACGCTCATCAGCGCCGCTGCGATTCAAATTGCTTATTCCGGGAAAGCATGTGGGAAATCCCGGAGTGACGATTCCGGCGGAATTTTCCAGGCAATACGGGAAGACGTCAAAATACGAACAACGCTGTTCGGCAGAATGGGCGGAATCGCGGTATCAGGACCCGGAAGTTTTTTCCCGGAGCCTGATAGCGTCCGAATTCCACGAATCTGCGAAGAACAGCCGGTTCCAGCTTCCCTGTTTTTTCCGGAAGACACCACCAGTCCTTTCATAATATAGCACTTCCGGCAATGGATGCCAGACCGGAAAGAGAGTTTTTTATGGGAAGTTTATGAAAAAAGGTCTCCCATTTGCATCCCGGCGCCTGTTGTGCCATAGTATGGTTATGATGAAAAATTTTCCTTGTCAGGTGCTGACCGGGGCTGATCTTCCGGAATGCTTTCTGCCGCTGGCGAAACGCGGTCGGACGGCATTGCTGACCAATGCCACCGGCGTGAATCGGAATTTTCGCGCCACGGCGGATCTGTTGGCGGAACGGCAATGTTTGAGCATGCTGTTTTCTCCGGAACACGGGGTGCGCGGCGAGCTGCAGGCTGGAATCGCCGTGGACGACTGCTTGGATTCGGTGACCGGGGTGCCGGTGCGCAGCCTTTTTCAACGACGCCGTTTTCCGGAGGAGGAGGATTTTGCGCGATTTGATGTTCTGTTTTGCGATCTGCAGGAAGCCGGAGCCCGTTTTTATACCTACTTGTACACTCTGGCTGATTGCATGACGGCCTGTGCCGGGCGCGGGGTCCCGGTCGTGGTTCTGGATCGGCCGGCGCCGCTCGGCGGGGAGGAGACGGAGGGGATTCTGCTGGAGGAAGAGTGTTTTTCCGGTGTGGGGCGCTTTCCCATTCCTGCACGACATGGGATGACGATCGGGGAATTTGCGCGTTATGTGCGGGCACGCAGCTGTCCCGGGCTGGCATTGGAGGTGATTCCCTGCCGCGGATGGCGGCGTGATCAGTATTTTCCCGACACCGGACTGCCGTGGATCATGCCGTCCCCCAATTTGCCGACTCCCGAAAGTGCATTGATTTACGTGGGAAGCTGCATGTTCGAAGGAACGGCGCTTTCTGAGGGCAGGGGGACCTGTCGGCCGTTTGAATTGATTGGGGCGCCCGGATCCGACGGGCGGCAGATAGCGGAACGGATGAATGCCGCGGCTTTGCCGGGAGTCTGGTTCCGGCCGGTCTGTTTTACGCCGGCTTTTTCGAAACATGCCGGAGTTTTATGTTCCGGGGTACAGCTTCATGTGACGGAACGTAACGTGTTTCGGCCTGTCGCCTCGGCATTGAAGCTGCTCGAAGTCTGGCGGGAGATGTTTCCGCAGGAGGTGCTGCCGACACCGTTTCTGGATCTGCTGATCGGTACTGCGGATTTCCGGCTCGGACAGAGAGGGGCTGATGATCTGATCGCCCGTGCGTCATGCGAAAACACCGCTTTCCGTCAGGAACGCCTCTCCTTCCTGCTGCCGGATTACGAAAACGCGGGGTAAAAAAACGGCGGCGGACCGTGAAAACGGCCGCCGCCGGAGAAATATCTCTTGAAGACGAGGAAAATCCTCAGCGGTCGACGCGCGCGCCGCCGCCCTTCATGAGTTTTTCCACTTCTTCGCGCAACGCCATGGAGGTGTCGCCCGGCGTCGTCATCGCCAATGCACCATGGGCAGCGCCATAGTTGACCGCCTTTTCGGCATCTCCAGTGGAGAGGAAGCCGTAGACGAGGCCGGAAGCAAAGCTGTCACCGCCGCCGACGCGGTCGAAGATTTCCAGATTCGGCCGGTGAATGGCTTCATGGAATTCGCCGTCGTAATAGCAGATCGCGCCCCAGTCGTTGAAGGTCGCAGTCTTGACTGCGCGCAGCGTGGTGGCAACGACTTTGAAGTTCGGATAGGTGGCAACCGCCTTTTTGATCATCGCTTTGAAGCTGTCGGTTTCCAGCTTGGTCAGGTTTTCATCGACACCTTCGACTTCAAAGCCGAGACTGGCGGTGAAGTCCTCTTCATTGCCGATCATCACGTCGACGTAACGGGCGATTTCCTTGTTGACTTCCTGAGCCTTGGCCTGCCCGCCGATGCCTTTCCAGAGAGAGGGGCGGTAGTTCAGGTCGTAGCTGGTAACGGTGCCGTATTTCTTGGCGGCCTTGAGCGCTTCAATGACCACGTCCGGGGTGGTTTCGGAGAGCGCGGCGAAGATGCCGCCGGTATGGAACCAGCGCACGCCGAGCTTGCCGAAAATGTATTCCCAGTCGATGTCACCGGCTTTGAGCTGGGACGCCGCGGTATTGCCGCGGTCGGAGCAGCCGCGCGCGCCGCGCACGCCGAAGCCGCGTTCAGTGAAGTTCAGTCCGTTGCGG
Organism: uncultured Victivallaceae bacterium; assembly: GCA_944389925.1. Taxonomy (GTDB): domain Bacteria; phylum Verrucomicrobiota; class Lentisphaeria; order Victivallales; family Victivallaceae; genus CALXOD01. The sequence goes on from CALXOD010000009.1 coordinate 14,595, forward strand.
ACATTGCGGCCGATGCCGTCAAAGGGAACCCACTTGATCAGCGAGGTGTCGACGCCGCCCTGAAGGATGAAGTCTTCCAGCAGGCGACCGACGGGGTTGTCGGCGAACGCGGTTACCACTGCTGCACGCTGCCGGAAACAGCGGCGCAGGCCGCGAGCCACGTTGTATTCCCCGCCGCCCTCCCAGACCTTGAAGGAACGGGTGGTGTGGATGCGTTCGTCGCCCGGATCGAACCGGAGCATGATTTCGCCGAGGGAGAGAATGTCGTAACGGCATTCTTCGGCCGGACGGATGACCAGTTTGCTCATAGTCAGTTTCTGCCTTTCGGTATATGGTTGGAGAGTTTTGAAAAAAGCGTCCTTTCCCTAATTACTATACGCAGTCAAATCTGGAAAGTCAAATTCCGGAACCGGCAAAAAAATCCCCGTTTCCAGGCGGATCATGGATTGAATCACTTTTATTCACTGACGAATGGAAAGCGGTGCATTCCGGACTTGACTTTTTATCGAATGCGGCTTACAGTATGCCCTGTACATGGGGATGGGCCTGTTTATGCATAAGAAAATCAGAGTCGGGATTGTCGGAACCGGATTTGCCGGAGAATTTCACGTCAATGCTCTGCGCCGCGTGTACGGCGTCGAGGTTGAGCTTGCGGGAGTCACTTCACTGCGCCGGGAGAGCCGCGAGGCATTCGGGCGGCGGCACGGTATTCCCGTGTTTGACTCTGTCGCCGACATGCTTGCGGAGATTGATCTGCTGGATGTCTGCTCTCCTCCTTATGCTCATGAGGAACATATTGTTGCTGCCGCTGCTGCCGGATTGCACGTCATTTGCGAAAAGCCGCTGACCGGTTACTTCGGTGCCGGCGATCCTGCGGCGTATTACGGCGACCGCGACCCGAAATCACCGATGCGCCGGGCCGTGCTGGATACTATGCGCCGCATTCGTGACGCGGTGCAGAAGGGCGGGGGGAGTTTCGGTTACGCCGAGAATTTCGTGTACGCTCCCGGGGTGGTCAAGGAACGGGAGATCTTAAGCAAGACCGGTGCCCAGATCCTGCGCATGACTGGTGAGGAATCCCACAATGGCTCCGCTTCTCCGGTGTACGGTATCTGGAGTTGTGCCGGCGGCGGGTCCCTGATCGGCAAGGGGTGCCATCCGCTGGGCGGCATGTTGTATTTGAAACGGGTGGAGGGACTGGCGCGTGATGGACGGCCCATCCGGCCGGTATCGGTGTCGGCACGGACCCATCAGCTGACCCGCTTGCCGAATTACCGGGATCGGGGGCTGATTCGGACTGATTACCGGGATGTGGAAGATTACGGCTTCATGCATGTGACGTTTGAGGACGGCACGGTGGCCGACGTGCTGACCAGCGAAGTGGTTCTGGGCGGCATCTATGATTATATTGAAGTTTTTGCCAACAATCATCGTTCCCGGGCGCATTTGAGTCCCGGGGGGCTGATGGATGTGTATAATCCGCGTGGTGAGGAGTTCCGGGACATTTATCTGATGGAAAAAGTCAGCACGCAGGAAGGCTGGTCCCCGGCGGCGCCTGATGAATCCTTTACGATGGGGTATCAGGCGGAAATTCAGGATTTTGTGATGTCAGCCGCGTCCGGGAGCGAACCGCAGTCCGGATTGGAGCTGGCATTTGATACGACGTCGACGATCTATTCCGCCTATCTGTCGGATGAAAATCGCGGCGCAGAGACGGAAATTGAACTCGTTTGAGCAACTTATACAAAACCAACAGGAGAAATGCGTCATGAATCGTGTTCTCAATGTCGGCATCATCGGTCTGGGGCATCTGCACCCCTTCACCTACATGCCTCACTTCAAGAGCTGCAAACTGACCAACGTGGTGGCGGCCATGGATCCCAACGCCGCGTTGCGGGAGACCTTCTCCAATCAGTTCGGGGTGAAGACCTATGCTGATTATGAATCGATGCTGGCCAATGAAAAACTGGATCTGGTCTATATTTTTCTGCCGCATTGTGACTGCGCCGCAGCCGGGATTGCCTGTGCGGAGCGCGGGATTCATGTGGTAGTCGAAAAGCCGGTTGCCCATACCTCCGAATCCGCCGCTGCGGTAGCAGCCGCCTGTGCCAAGAATCAGGTGCTCTTCTCGACCCCGTATCTCTGGCGCTACCATCCGGTTACCCGCCGGATGAAGGAAGTGATCGATGCCGGTCTGCTGGGCCGGATCGTCGGTTGCGAAGGTCGTTGCGCGGCCGGCGGTCTGCATCGCTACATCGAAGGCCACAGCGAATGGATGCTCGATCCGTCCAAATCCGGCGGCGGCCCGATGTACAATCTCGGGGTACACTGGATCGACCTGTATCGCTGGCTTCTCGGCTCGGAAATCCGCGAAGTCGTCGGCAAAAATGTCCGGGTCAATCAGGCTTATGAGATTGAAGACAATTCGTTTGCCATCGCCACGTTTGAAAACGGCGCGACCCTGGCGCTCGATATCAGTTACACCGTGCCGGACAGCTATCCCTATGGCCGGGATCTGTATCTCGGTATCCGGGGTACGGAAGGGTGCATCAACTTTGCCCCGTCGTTCGAAGGCACCCGGCAGACGATGATGATTTGCAGCAACCATCCGAAATTCGGTGGTGCTCCCCGCCAGGTCATTGAATTTGAATTGGATCCGGTGCCGGGATACTGCGGATCGCTCGGTCTGGAATACGTCAACGAAATCGCGCAGCAGATCATTGACGGGAACTACAAGCCCTTTATCGGCGGCGAGGATGCGGTCAAGGTTCTGGAAGTGGTTGAAGCCATCTACCGGGCCGATGCCGCCAATCGCGCGGTTGAGGTGCAGTATAAATAAGTGAATGGATTTTTCAAAACCAACGTACGCGAGGATTGAAAATCATGGCTAATTTCAAAGCGGTCGTTACCGACTATATCGAAAACGACCTTCAGTACGAAGCGGAGAAACTTGCTGCACTCGGCATTGATTTCGCCGCATACCAGCTCAAGTTCCGTCCCGAAGATGAAGTGTACGAGGCGATCAAGGATGCCGATGTTGTCGTCGTCAACATGGTCAAGATGCCGGAGTCGCTGATCAAGCGGTTGACGCGTTGCAAACTGATCATCCGCCACGGGATCGGGTATGACAATGTGGATGTGGACGCCTGCACCCGTTACGGCATTCAGTTCGCCTATCAGCCGGATTACTGCAAGGAAGACGTGGCGGAACACGCCATCGCTCTGATTTTTGCCTGTGCCCGCCGGTTGTTCCGGGCGCGTCGGACGCTGGACGAATCGAGTGCATCCGGACAGTGGGATTTCAGTGATTTGTTCCCGGTTTACCGCCTGGACGGCAAGACGCTCGGGATTCTCGGCTGTGGCCGGATCGGGAGCCGGGTCTTCCGGAAACTGCGGACTTTCGGATTCCGGATCATCGCCTGCGACCCGTATCTTTCGGCTGAACGCAAGACGGAGCTGGAAGAACAGGGGCTGCGTTTCGTGGACAAGGAAACGCTGTTCAAGACTTCCGACTTCATTACGGTGCACACGCCGCTTAATAATGAAACGCGTAAGATTGTTGATGCCGCAGCCATCGCCTTGATGAAGCCGACCGCATATCTGGTGAATACCGCCCGCGGTCCGATGGTGGATATTCCGGCATTGGCCGCGGCGCTGCGTGAAGAACGGATCGCCGGAGCCGGGATTGACGTGTTCGACGTCGAACCGCCGCCGCCGGAATACGAACTGTTCCCGCTGAAGAACGCGATTCTTTCTCCCCACATGGGGTGGGCCAGCGAGGAAGCCGGATGGGAAATCCGCGAAAGCATTCTCTCCGACATCATCGCCGCCGCCAACGGTCGTTCCGCGCGGTGCGTTGTCAATTCGATCAAGGAACTGAAAAAATAAAAACCGGTCGCGCGGGCCGACCCCGACGGAGAAAACGCTGCCTCGGTCCGCACGGTCAACCAAATAACAGGAGTTCATCATGAAACACAGCTGTGTGAAAACCGCCATCCCCGGTCCGAAGAGTGCGGCCCTGATCAAGGAATGGCACCAGTACGAGTATGACGCCTGCGGTTATCAGGCCTCCGTGGTCTGGGATCGCGGGGAAGACTGCATCATCACTGACGTCGACGGCAACAAGTTCATCGACTGGACCAGCGGTGTGCTGGTTACCAACGTCGGCCACTGCCACCCGAAAATGGTCAAGGCCATGCAGGATGCCGTGGGCAAGCTGATCAACAGCTATGAATGCCCGACTGAATATCGTGTCAAGGCGGCGAAGGCATTGATGGAAGTGGCTCCCAAACACATGGGCAAGTGCTTCTTCTTCTCCACCGGCGCGGAAGCCACCGAAGTGGCAATGCGCATTATGAAGCGCCGGACCGGAAAGTTTGAAATTCTCTGCTTTGAAAACGGCTTCCACGGCAAGACCGCCATGGCCGCTGCCGCCGGTGGTCTGTCCGGCCCGAAGAAGGGGTTTGGTCCGACGGTGCCGGGCGTGATCCGGGCGATCTACCCGTCCGCCTATCGCGATGAACTCGGTTTCTGCAACGATGGTCCGGATTTCAAGAAATATTTCAACTACCTCGAAAGCGTGATTGCTGCGAACTCCGTCGGCAGCCTGGCCGGTTTGATTATCGAACCGTATCAGGGGTCGGGCGGCTTCAACTTCCCGCCGAAGGGCTGGCTGAAGTCTCTGGAAAAATGGGCCCGCGCCAAAGGCATTCTGTTTACGCTTGACGAAGTGCAGGCCGGTTACGGCCGGACCGGCAAGATGTTCGCCTGCGAACATGAAGGTCTGACGCCGGATATCATCACCCTCGGGAAGGGGATCGGCTGCGGCGCTTCGATTTCGGCGGTGATTGGTACGGAAGATGTGTTCCATGCGTTCGGCCGGGGCGAAATGTCTTCGACGCTTGGCGGGAACCCGGTGGCGACTTCGGTGGTGCCGGTCATTCTCGACATCATCAAGGAACAGAAGCTGGTCGAAAATTCGGCGAAGATGGGTGAATATCTCAAGTCCAAGCTGATGGCGATGAAGGATCGCTGCCCGAAGGTGGGCGACGTGCGCGGCATGGGACTGATCGTTGGTGTCGAATTCGTCCAGGATAAGGCGACGAAGGAACCGGCGACTGCCGAAATGATTCATGCGGTGATCGATCGTTGCGCGGCCAAGGGGCTGCTGGTCGGATCCGTCGGCCGTTACGGCAACGTGATCCGGGTGGCGCCGCCGCTGACCGTGACCAAGGAATTGATCGACGAAAGCTGCGAAATCTTCGAAGAAGTGGCCAAGAGCCTCTAAGCGGAACGGAATGCACGACATGCGTGAACAAATCAAGGCCGCTGTCAAGGAGCTGCTGCCGGAGGCGCAGCAGTTCCTGTGCGATATCATGCGTTTCCCGTCCACTCCTGGACAGGAGCATGAGGAAATGCTGTTTTTGGAAAAGGCTTTTTCCAAACTGCCGTTTGAAGTGAGCCGGGTGAATCTGTCCGACGCGATCAAACAGGATCCGGATTACAGTGATCCGGTTCCGGGGATCCGTTACGACGGGCGGTTCAATCTGCGTGTACGCATTCCGGGCACCGGAAACGGTCGGAAACTGCTGTTCAACGCCCATACCGATGCCGTGCCGCCTTCCGACGGCATGACCGAAGCCTGGAATCCCCGGGTGGAAGATGGTCGGATTTATGGACGCGGTGCCTGCGACGACAAGGGACAGGTGGCGGTTTTCTATCTGATGTGCCGTGTGATGCAGAAGCTTGGCCTCAAATTCAAAGGCGACGTGGTCGGCCATCTGGTCAATGAGGAAGAAAACGGCGGTAACGGTTCGCTGGCCATGGCCCGGACCGGAGAGAAGGCTGATGCCTGCATTGTGCTGGAGCCGACCGACGCGCGGATTTTGACGTCGATTCGCGGTGCGGTATGGTTCCGGGTGGTCTTCAAGGGCGTTGCCGGGCATAGCGGTGAAGCCGGACAGACCAAGAGCGCGTTGCTGCTGGCGCATCAGGCGATCAGCATTCTGACGCAATACCACGCGGATCTGCTGAAGGCTTCGCGCGGATTCCCGCTGTTCGACAAGTATGCCAATCCGATGCCGATTACCTTCGGCAAGCTGCAGGCCGGTAACTGGCCCGCAGCCGCGCCGAACAGCGCGGTGCTTGAGGGCGTACTCGGTTTCCTGCCGAATAAGACCAAGGAAGATATCTGTGCCGAAATGAAAGCGGCGCTGATTGCCGGCGGCCTCAAGGAACAGGAATTCGAATTGACCTTCATGTACCGGCATGACTGCAGTGTGGTTGAGCCGGAACACGAGCTGCCGCAGGGATTGCTGCGTTTGGGCGAAGCGATCGGGGTGCCGCAGACCATCGATGCCTGGACGGCGTCCTGTGATGCCTGGTTTTACAACAACCAGCTCGGTATTCCGACTGTGGTCTGCGGCGCCGGTACGCTCAAGGTGGCGCATTCGATCAACGAAAATATCGAAATCGCCAGCATTGGCGCGACCGCGGAACTGATGGTCAATTATATTGCGGAATTCTGTGAAGCGGAATAAGCAAGGAAGGGACAGACAATGAAAGCATTGGTCAAGACCCAGAAGGGAAAAGGCTTTCTGGAATATATGGACATGCCGGAGCCCAAGCCGGGTCCGGGCGAAGTCCTGCTGGAAATCAAGGCAACCGGGATTTGCGGGACTGACCTGCATGTGCGCGACGACGGTTTTCCGTACTGGCCGCCGGTGATTCTCGGTCACGAATTTTCTGGTGAAATCGTTGAACTCGGACCGGATTGTAAATATTACAAGCTCGGTGAACGGGTGGTGGGGGAACCGCACACCAAGGCCTGCGGTGTCTGCTACCTCTGCCGGACCGGCAATCCCCAGATCTGTCCGGAAAAACGCAGTCCCGGCTGGGGGATTCATGGCAGCTTCTGCAAATATCTGGTGATGCCGGAAGCTCTGCTGCACCGGATTCCGGACAGCATGGATTACGATACCGCCGCGGTGCTGGAACCGGCGGCCAACGTTGTTCATGACGTGATTGAACGTGGTCGTATTGAACCGGCTGACTTTGTGGTGATTGTCGGCCCCGGTCCGATCGGACTGCTGGCCGGTATGGCCGCGAATGCCGCCGGAGCCCGTTACATTGTGATGGCTGGTGCGCCGTCGGACGAAGCATTGCGTCTGCCCAAGGCGCGGGAACTTGGCTTCGACAGTGTGGTTGATGTCACCAAGACCAATCTGACTGAGCTGGTGATGGACTTGACGCACGGTGTGGGCGCTGATATGGCGATCGACTGCACCGGTGCGCCGCGCGCCATTGCCGGATTGCCGGATCTGGTGCGCAAGAAAGGCCGCATTCAGGCCATCGGTCTGACGGGTGGTCGCAATGTGGATTTCCCGTGGAACACCTGTTCGAGCAAGTCCCTGGATATCCATTTCGGCATGTCCACGAGCTACACCAGCTGGAATAAGGCGATTGCCCTGGCTGAACGCGGTCTGATGCCGATTGAAAAGGTGATTTCTCACCGGATGCCGCTGGCCGACTGGGAAAAGGCGTTTGCCGAGCTGGATGCTCAGAGAGCGCTTAAGATCATTCTGCATCCCTGATGGCAGGAGCAAAATGAGGAACGGGTCGCTTCGCCCTGCGGTGCGGGACGGGGCGGCCTTTTTTTGTGAAAGTGGAAAAGGAAAGTGCGGAATCGTCGATTTTACTAATAAATCGCGGAAAAACAGCTTGTTCTTTTCTGCAAAATGCGGTATAATGATCATACCGTCCAATTGATTATTCAGAACCATCAACGCTGGAGAAACTGCCTGATGAAAAAAGTGGGATTCGGGATTCTCGGCGCCGGGATGATTTCCGGCATTCACGCCGATGCCTTGCGCAAATCGTCCAAGGCCGAATTGGTCGCGGTCTGCGACGTCCGTACGGAAAATGCTCAGAAACTGGTTAATGATTATGCGCCGACGGCGAAAGTCTATTCCGACTTTGACGCGATGCTGGCGGATCCGCGGGTGGAAGTGGTCAATATCGTCACGCCGAACCACCTGCATACCCAGTTTGTATTGAAAGCGGCGGCAGCAGGCAAGCACGTGCTCTGCGAGAAACCCCCGGCCATGTCGCTGGCGGAAACGGATCAGATGATTGCTGCCTGCGAAAAGGCCGGCGTGAAGTTCGGTATTTTCGTTCAGAGCCGGATGCGCGAACCGATGCGCTATATCAAGTCTGCGCTGGATTCCGGGCGTTTCGGAAAAATTCTGCGTGTCGACGTGCAGATGAAATGGTTCCGCAATGCCGATTACTACAAGATGGACGCATGGCGCTCCAATCGTAAATGCGGTGCGGGTGTTACCATTCAGCATGCTTTCCACTATATTGACATTCTGCAGTACCTGATGGGACGCGGGGCCAAGGTATATGCTGAAATGCGCAACCTCGCTCATCCGGAAGTGGCGCTGGAAGACACCCTGGATGCGGAAATCGTCTTCGCCAACGGTGTGCGTGGATTCGTTCAGGCGAGTACCGCGTTGTGGCCGGGAAATGACGTGCGCATCGAGGTTTACGGTACCGATGGCACCGCTGTCATGTCCGGAACCGCAATGAGCGCCTGGAAGTTCAAAGATGAACGTCCGGAAGATGAAATCGCCCGCAAAGCCGGTTCCGCCGCAGCAACCGCCGGCGGCGATCCGAAGGCTTTGCCGAGCGAAGATCACCAGTTCGTGATTGATGATTGCGTGGATGCGATCCGGGAAAACCGCGAAGTCTGCATTCCCTGCAGCTCCGTGCGCGGCACCTTGGAAATCGCGCTGGGTATGTACAAGTCCGATAAGGAAAAGAAGGCGATCGAACTGCCTTTCTCCGATGAGGACAGCATCTGGGCCTGATGGAGGACAGAAGCTGATGAAACCGGAGCCGCAGTCAGAGCGGTTCCGGTTTTTTTTACTCTGTTTGCGGGGAATATTTCCGGGAACTGGCGGGAGGGAAAAAGGACAGAATTTCCATTGCGGGAGAAGAGGATGAGAATGTATGGGAGGGGGATTTGCTTTTGAAGGAAAAGATGATATCTTTCCATGCAACCTTCAACGAATCGGGAGAATTGACAATATGTGGCGTCATTTGTGGTCTGTTGCGGTACTTGCAGGAACTTTTACTTTACATGCGGCGGAAGCCGATTCCGCTGCTTCCGCTGGTTCCGAATTGAAACCTGGCGGTCAGAATCATGCCGGATTTTCTGTGGATCGGACCCGGAAATACGAGGATGTTCTGCGGGAAAATGATGAATGGATCCGGAAAAACTATCGCCATAAGTATGCCTGGGAGGACTACATTGCCCTTCTGGATGAACTGAAAAACTCTGATCGTTATATTGTCTGCCCGGGACGGGAATTTATTAAGACGTTCGACCCGGAGAAGGTTGTGGTCTATATGCGACACGATATTGATATCGATCCATCTACCGCACTTCGCATGGCAGAAGAAGAACATAAGCGCGGCTTGAAAGCCACTTATTACATTCTGCCCACGGCCCGTTATTATGGAGAACAGACGCCGACCGGCGTGCGGCGTTATGCCGACATGGACCGCTTCTACCGGAAAATACAGGAGCTTGGCCATGATATTGGGGTTCACAACGACCTGCTTTCCATGGCGATTTTGTGGGACATTGATCCGCTGGAATTCCAGAAGCAGGAGCTGGCTTATTATCACGCCAACGGTTTTCCCGTTGTCGGCGTGGTCAGTCATGGCTCCGGCGTGGTGCTCAGCCGAAAGCTGAACAATACCTGGATCTTTTCCGAATTCGGAAAGAAGGGCGTTTATAACAATCAGGGGGTTGCGGTGGAATACGGCAAACACTCCTTCAAAGATTTCGGGTTCCTGTATGAAGGATATCGCATCGGGCACAATCGGGGTACCAGCGATATCAGCGGCTTCAAAACCGGTCGGGAAGTGGTTGAACGGATGAAATCCTTTCAGCCCGGCGATCGCGTGTCGTTGCTGACCCACCCGATTCACTGGGGTGAACAGACGGAACAAAACTGACGGTTGAAACCAGACAAGAAAACGGAACCCGGCGAAATGCCGGGGGCTTTTTTGGCTGTGTTCCAGAGGAGCTGTTCAGAATTTGAAGATCGTGCCAATGCGGCGGCCGAGAATGGCACCGGCGGCAGCCAGCGTAGCCGCGAGAAACGCCATGGCCCAGACGCCGAAGGCGCAGGCAACGAACGGTCCGGAACCGAGAATCTGGGACAATTCAAAAATTGCCTTGGTAATCGGGTAATATTCCGCTTTCTGTGCCAGTATCAGCGAGTCGGAAACTTCCAGCATGGAGAAACTGAAAGCCAGCAGGCCGCCGACCACCAGATTAGCACTGATCAACGGCAGGGTGATTCGGCGCAGCGTCGTCCAGGAGCCTGCGCCGAGATTGCGTGCGGCGTTTTCCAGATCGACGGGAGTCTGTTCCAGTCCGGCAGTTACCGCACGCACGACATAAGGCAGACGCCGAATGGCATAGGCCGCGGCCAGGAGAAAGACCGGGTTGCTTTCCGGATTGAAAAAACCCCGTGCCCAATCGTATTTCACGGCCATGCCGAGATAGCCGAAGGCGATGACGATCCCAGGTACTGCCAGGGGCAGCATGGCCGTCAGATCGATGAGGGCGCTGCCCCGGCAGCGCCAACGGGTGGTGACGATTGCTGTCAGCAGCCCCACCAGCAGTGCAAACAGCATGGCCAGGGCGGAATAACGCAGACTGTTGATGATACTGGGGACGACGACAGGACTCGATAGTGCATTTTCAAAATGCAGCAAAGTGAAGCCGTGCGGCAGCAGCGAGCCGTACCAGTTGCGCGAAAACGCCGTGAGGATCAGTGCCAGGTGCGGCAGGCCCGCCACCAGCGTCAGTCCCCCGAAAATCGCAGTCGGCACCCAGCGTTTTCCTCCGGAAAGCTGCACGGCACTGCTTCCCGCAATTCCTTTGGTCGGCGAAGAAGTTGCTCCGCCGCCGAGCGCCAGTCGGCTGAGCCCATAAAGGCCTGCGGAAAACAGGAGCATCACCACTACCAAGGCATAGGGCAGGGGGTTGGTTTCCAGTTCGGTGATGCCGTTGAAGATCTGGACCGCGGTAATGCGGTTATAGCCGAACATCAGCGGGGTGCCAAGTTCCGTGAAGCTCCAGATCAGCACAATACTGCCCCCGGCCAGCAGTCCCGGCTTCATCAGCGGCAGCGTAATGCGACGGAAGCGATACCAACGGCCCGATCCGAGGTTGGCTGCGGCTTCGTTGAGGGCGGGATCGATATTGCCGAGCGCAGTCACCAGATTCAAATAAAGAATCGGATAGAGATGCAGCGCTTCCATGACGCAGACGGACCAGAAACGCCCCGACCCGCCAAGAAAGTCTACTCGCGGCAGTCCGGCGGAAGTCAGCAGCGTATTGAAAATTCCGTAATGTCCCAACAGCTGCTGGAAACCGAGTGCACCGACGAAGGGCGGCAGGATCATCGGCACCATGATCGCCAGATGGCTGAGGCTTTTTCCGGGAAATTCAAAGCGGTCGTAGAGCAGCGCCGGCGGCAGGGCAATCAGAAAAACCAGGAATGTGGTGACGATTGCAATTTTCAGGGAATTGAGCAAGCCTTCCAGGTAGAGGAAGTTGGTAAAAACTTCGCCCAGCAACTCCCAGCGCATGCCCTGTTCCACGACGGTATAGACCGGCAGCGCCAGAAAAACGGCGAAAAACGCCAGCAGGGCGGTGATCGTGAGGATCTGACCGGTTTTTCTCATGGCATGTTTCCTTTTTGCGTTTGATCCCGGAGCTGCTGCTGCCGGGCCAGTTCGGCGGCGCGCCGGTAACGGGCGGCCGCCTCTTCGCTCCACCGGCGGCAGGTACGCACCACGTCCAGCACACTGCGGTGTTCGCCGGTGCGCAGCAGCTGTCCGGCGGCGGCAGCTTCCTCGTAGGAGAAGGGCAGCCGGTTGAATTCGGCCATTGCTTCCGGTACTTTTTCCGGTCCGCCCGCTGCGATGATCGCCGCCCAGGCATCGCGCAATTCCTCCTGTACGTCCAGTGCAATACAGCGGATCAGCATCCGGATCAGGCTGAAATGCGGCCCGGTCCAGGCGCCCTGATAGACAAAATCCGCACCGGCGGCATAGGGATTGTAATCCGGGTCGGAAAAGTGTTTCTGAAATTCCGGCTGATACAGGTCACGTCGAATCGGCGGTCGGCGCAGGGAGTATTTTTCCGGTCCACCGGGTTCCCCTGCCCGATAGTCCCAGAGCTTCTGGCCTTCCCGGGATAGGACGAAATCGAGAAATTCCCGGGCGGCACGCTGGTTTTGCGCCCCTCGCAGCAGTTGAATCGGGTCGGCGGAGACCGAGGTGCCCCCGGCCGGCGGAACATAAAGAATTTTGGGCTGTCCGTCGAACAGGGCTGCACTCCACTCCTGCTCGGAAAGACCGTAGGTGTCGATCGCCATGCCGGCGGCGGCGTTTCCGGCGGCGATGTCCCGTGGAACTTTTCCGG
>CALXOD010000010.1 GCA_944389925.1 uncultured Victivallaceae bacterium
TTGTGAAATACATTTCCTGACTTGTCAAGAGCGGGGCAACACAAAATTCCGTTTTTTTTTTCTCGAAAAAATTCCGAATCCAGTTGCTTTTCATCGAAAATCCACTATAATTAGAGAGCAACGGCAATCGCAATATACAGTATTGCCGTTTTTTCACCAATACCATATATAGTACCAATCACATAAAAAACTCCTTTACAGAAAGGCCCCGAGAACGTCATGGCTTCCGAAACCACATCCTATGACTTAGTTACCGACATCTGGCAGCGAAAGTACCGCTATTCCGGACACGGCACCCACCCCGCCGACACCTCCATTGAAGATACAATGAAACGGGTCGCCCACGCCTGCGCCGCCAAAGATCCGCAAAAGGAACAGGCAGCCAGACAGTTTGAATCCATTCTGACCACTCTGGAATTCATCCCCGGCGGCCGAATTATCGCCAACGCCGGTACCGACCGGGATGAAGTCACCATGTTCAACTGCTATGTCATGAACAAGATCGACGACTCCATCGAAGGTATTTTCGATACCGTCAAGGAATCTGCCATGACGCAGAAACAGGGCGGCGGCGTGGGATTCGACTTCTCCACGATCCGTCCGCGCGGATCCCATATCAAAGGATGTGATGCCGCAGCCTCCGGTCCGATCAGTTTCATGCAGGTGCTGGACTCGACTTGCCGCACCATCATGAGTGCCGGGCAGCGGCGCGGCGCCCAGATGGGTATTCTGCGCTGCGACCACCCGGACATCGAGGAATTCATCAGCGCCAAGCGGGAAAACGCCCGGCTTCAGATGTTCAACCTCTCGGTCGCGATCACTGAAAAATTCATCCAGGCGGTCAAGGCCGACGCCGACTGGGATCTGGTCTTCAAGGGCAAAGTCTACAAAACCATCCGTGCCCGCGATCTCTGGGATCAGATCATGCATTCCACCTACGACTATGCCGAGCCGGGCTTCATCCTGATCGACAAAATCAACCAGCTCAATAATCTGTATTACTGCGAGGAAATCTGCGCCACCAATCCCTGCGGGGAACAGCCGCTGCCGCCCTACGGAGCCTGCCTGCTCGGTTCAGTCAACCTGACCCGTTTTGTCCGGGATCCCTTCACGTCCGGGGCGAGCATTGATTACGACCGGATTGCCGAAGTCGTCACCATCGCCGTCCGGCTTCTGGACAACGTGATCGACCTCAGCCGTTATCCGCTCCCGCGCCAGAAGCAGGAAGCATCGGAAAAACGCCGTATGGGTATCGGTCTCACCGGGCTGGCCGACGCTTTTATTTTCCTCGGAGTCAAATACGGCTCTCCGGAATCCGTGGCACTCGCCGGAAAAATCATGCAGACCATCACGCACGCAGCCTATCGCGCCAGTATTGAACTGGCTAAGGAACGTGGTGCATTCCCGAAATTCGATGCGGAAAAATATTGCGCCGGCAATTTCATCGCCACGCTCCCGGAAGAAATCCGTTCCGACATCCGCAAGTACGGCATCCGCAACTCTCACCTGACCTCGATTGCCCCGACCGGCACCATCAGTCTGCTCGCCGGCAATGTATCCAGCGGCCTGGAACCGGTTTTCGCCTTCAAGTATAACCGCCGTATCCGCAACACCCACGAAAACGATTATACCGAAGTTGAAATCGCCGACTACGCCTACCGCGCCTACTGTCAGTACAAATCATTGCCGTCGGTGGCGCTGGAAGATCTGCCACCGGCCTTCGTCTCGGCGGATTCAATCACGCCGATGGAACATCTGAAAATTCAGGCGGTACTCCAGAAGTATGTTGACAGTTCGATCTCCAAGACCATCAATATTCCGCCGGATTATCCCTTCGAAAAATTCGCGGACATCTACATGCAGGCTTATGAAGCGGGCTTGAAGGGATGTACCACATTCCGTCCCTCCGAGCACATCGCCGGTGTCCTGATCCGCAAAGAAGAAAAGAAGAAGGAACCCGCTCCCGTCGCCGCTCCCGCCCAGCCGCCTAAACGGCCGGACGAATTGACCGGCACCACCTACAAGATCAAGACGCCGCAATCGCCCGATGCTTTCTACATCACCATCAACGACCTGATCAACGAAGACGGCAGCCATCGTCCCTATGAGATCTTCATCAACACCAAAAACCTGCATCATTTCAGCTGGATCGTCGCCATGTCCCGGTTGATTTCGGCGGTCTTCCGCCACGATCCGAAGCCGAAATTCCTGGTGGAAGAGCTCAAGAGCATCTACGATCCCAACGGCGGGTTCTTCAACCACGGGAAATATGTCCCCTCGCTTGCTGCGGAAATCGGCTACGTTCTGGAACATCACCTGCGACTCTGCGGCGTGATTACCGACGGCGAAATCCATCCGCGCAAAGATGCGGAGAAAACTGTTCAGACCGCCTCCGCGGAAAGAACTTCCATCAACAGCGGCAAGATGATCTGCCCGCAATGCAGTGAACGGGAACTGGTCAATCAGGAAAACTGTCTGAAATGCCTCTCCTGCGGTTACAGCAAGTGCGGCTGAGAGTTGCTTCCATGAACCGGCGTCCCCGTACGGGGATGCCGGAAACAACGGATGCGGGGACCGGATCAGCCGGTCGTCCCGCATCTGTTTTTTTGATCAGCGGATCAGGAAACGGGCACTCAGCGTCACGGGATCAACAGCAGCAACTTCGGCAACCACCGGCTCTCCCAGACGGATGTCCCCGCCGAAACGGTTTTTGAATTCATAGGCCAACTCGGGAATCAAATACGTAATGCGGTCATCCTGGCGAAAAACCGGCACCGCGTCAAAGGTCTTTTGCCCGCAATGCCGCAAATAAACAAGCGTCCAGAATTCATTCACCTGCCGTTCCAGACGGCGACGTTCCGCGGCCGCGTTTTCCGCAACAGCAATCCGCGCATCCATTTCATCGGAACTCCAACATGTCTCTCCGGCCAGATACCGACGCAACTGCTGGTGCGCCAGCAGGTCGCAATAACGCCGCAGCGGACTGGTCACCCGCACGTAAGGCTGCAGCCCCAACCCCGCGTGCAATCCCGGAAGAATACCGGTGACACTGGGGGCGCAGCTCCGGCGCAGCGCAAACATGCCCGGCAGTGTCGTGCTGTCCGGACGTTCCTCCGGGGGCGGCTGCACCACATAAGGCATGGGAATTTCCCGCTCCTCCGCCCACTTCGCTACCGCGGCACCGGCGGCCAGCATGGCGTTTGCCACCAGTTCCCGGACCGGCGAGAGCGGTAACGGCTTCATCCGGACCTGATGTTCCTGTACCGTGATTTTCACCTCAGGCAAATGAATGAACAACGCCCCCCGCTCTGCCCGGAATCGCCGGAAACGTTCCAGTTCCACAGCCAGTTCGCGCAACGGCGACTGCGTCAACAGTGGTTCCGCCCCTTCATAATCCAGCCGGACACCGCGAATCCGGGATAAAGTCATATCTTCCAGCACCGGCTCTCCATTGTCTGCAATGCGTATAGCCAGAGAGAGCGCCGGACTGGTTTCGGCCAGTCCCAGTCCCAGCCGTTCCGTGGCCTCCGGCGGCAACATATGGTGAACACCTTCCGGCAGGTACAAGTTGGCGCCCCGCCGCCTCGCCTCCCGATCCAGCTCGGAATCAGAAGCCACCAGTGCTGCAGGATCCGCCACATGCACCCAGATCAGACCATCGGCAAAGTCGATCGCATCATCCGGATCCTGACTGCCGGCATCGTCGATCACCAACGCCGCCCGCCCCGTCAGGTCCCGCCGAACTTCTTCCGGCAACGGAGGCAGAACCCCTGCCGGCTCCTCGAGCTCCACTCCGGAACGGGACGGCCACGGATCTACAAAATCATCCCAGATACCGGTTTTCAAAAGCAGCTGATGGGCTTTTTCCGGAATTGCCTCCTGTCCGAGATCCCGCATCAGACGGCTGGAGGCACTCCGGCCCAGCGCCAGCAGTTCTACTTCCCGCATGGCGGACCGGTCGCCCTCCTCCAGCACACCGGAACGAATTCGTTCCAGCAATGCGGCACGACGCTGTGCCTCTTCAACCCGTGCGGCCCGGGCAGCCAGCGATGCGGCGACCTCCTCCCCGCTCCGCGCCCGCACCCCGTCCCTCACCGAACCAGTAAAGTAAATCCCGGCCTCCAACAGCAACCGGGCACTCCAGGCCGCCGCCGGCGAGGATTCGCCGTAAGCCAGCTCCTGAAAATCCCGGAACGACAGCGTTTCCGCTTCCATCAGCGCCAGCAACTCCTCGTAATCCGGTTCCGGCAGAACTGTCGGGGGCAACTGCGCAACGGGTCCGGCATGAAGCAGTTCGAGATCTTTCGGTCGGACACTTTTTACATCGCCGGATTCAGTCCGGATCTCTATTTTTTCTGCTCCGACTGCAGAAACGATCGCTCCACGACCGCGATACACCACCAGATTACCGGTATGAAACAACATGAATCTCCCTTGTTGATACCGTATTAAAAAAGTCCAGGCTGAAACAGCTCTTCGGGATTCTCATCCGAAGCAGCTCCTTTGCGGCGGCTTTTCGAACGAACCGCCTGACGCGGCAGCGACTGCATGGCAGCGCGCGGCGTATCGGCGGAGTTCTCCAGCGTCTCCAGGATCTCGTTGGCTCGCCGGATCACCGCCGCCGGCAATCCGGCCAATTTCGCCACATGGATCCCGTAACTGCGGTCCGTGCTCCCCGGAACAATCTGCCGCAGGAAAATAATCCGGTCCCCATATTCCCGTACCGCCACATTGTAATTGTTCACCCCGCGCCGTGTCCGCGCCAGCTCGGTCAGTTCATGGTAGTGCGTCGCAAACTGCGTCCGACAACGGCTGACGGGGTCGTCATGCAGAAATTCCGCCACCGCCCAGGCGATCGACAGCCCGTCGAAGGTACTGGTACCGCGCCCGATTTCATCCAGAATCACCAGACTCCGGTTGGTGGCGCAGTTGAGAATATTGGCGGTTTCAATCATCTCCACCATGAAAGTACTCTGCCCGCGCGACAGATCGTCCGCCGCCCCCACCCGCGTAAAAATCCGATCCACCAGCCCGATCGTCGCTTCATCGGCAGGAATGAAGGACCCCATCTGCGCCATAATCACCAACAGCGCGGTCTGACGGATGTAAGTGGATTTTCCCGCCATGTTCGGCCCGGTAATAATCATCATCCGGTGGTCGCCGCCATCCAGAAGCACATCATTGGGCACAAACCCTTCGCCACCGGGCCGGGCATCCAGTACCGGATGGCGGCCGGCCTTGATGGAAAGCAGTTCATCATCAGTAACCAGCGGCCGGTGATAATGATACTTGCGGGCACATTCCGCCAGAGCCGCCAGAACATCCACCGTACCAAGCGCAGCGGCACTCCGCTGAATCGCCGCAGTATGCGGCAACACAAAATTACGCAGCTCCTGAAACAGCTGGTATTCCAGAGCCTTGGACTTCTCCTCGGCACCGAGAATCTTACTCTCCAGTTCCTTGAGTTCCGGCGTGATAAAGCGCTCGGCATTGACCAGGGTTTGTTTGCGGACATAATCTTCGGGAATCAGCGAGAGATTTGCCTTGCTGACTTCTATATAATATCCGAACACCTGGTTGTATTTCACCTTCAGAGATTTAATACCGGTACGCTCCTGTTCGCGCCGTTGAATATCGGACAGCCAGTTCTTTCCCTCCGTCGCCGCCCGGCGCAACTCATCCAGCACTGCCGAATAGCCGTCCCGAATGATGCCGCCGTCGGTCAACACCGCCGGAGGATCGTCCGCAATCGCCGCCGCGATCCGCCCGGTGATTTCCGGAAAAACACCGATCGCCGCATTCAACTCCATCAGCAGCGGAGCATCAAATCCGCTCAACAGCGTCTTGACGCCGGGCAAGGTCTCCAACCCGACGGCAAGCGCCTGCAGATCGCGGGCATTGGCACTGCCGATATTGAGTCGGCCGACGATCCGTTCCAGGTCACGGATGGCTCCGACGGTTTCGCGCAGTTCAGCCAGAGTCAGCGGATCGTCGTGCAATTGCCCCACAGCGTCCAGCCGGGCGACAATCCGTTCCCGGGAATATAACGGCCGCAGAATCCAATCCCGCATCAACCGTCCCCCCATCGGCGTCACGGTGCAGTCCAGCACGCCGAGCAAGGTACCCGCTTTGCCGGTACCGTGAAGCGGCTCCACCAGTTCCAGATTGCGCTGGCTGGCTGAATCCAGCTCCAGAATGTCGCCGGGGGTGTAATATTCAAGTTTGATCACATGCGTGGCGTCCTGCCGCAGATTTTCCGTTGCGTAAAACAGGACTGCCCCCGCCGCCCGGATACACTCCGGCTGTTCCCGGCAACCAAATCCGTCCAGTGTCGCCACCCCGAAATGCCGTTTCAACAACTCCTCGGCAGAATCCGCGGCAAAGACCTGATTTTCCAACGTCGTCCACAACAAAGGATTGCGCGGCACGGGGCGATTGCCATCCTTTTCCCAGGCCGCTGCCTGCGCCTCGGAAATCAGGCACTCCCGGGCGTCTATCCGGGAAAATTCCGACAGCAGTTTCTCATCACTGTCAAAGCTGCTCACCTTGAACTCCCCGGTACTGATATCCAGAGAAGCCAGCGCCCGGGTTCGCCCGTCTTTCGATATGACCAGTGCCGAGAGAAAGTTGTGCGCTTCCGGCCGCAGAGCAGAACTGTCCATCACCGTTCCCGGCGTGATGATCCGGGTAATCTCACGCTTGACGATCCCTGTGGCAAACCGGGGATCCTCCATTTGTTCGGCAATCGCAACTTTCACATTCGCCGCCAGCAGCCGCGGCAGCTGCACCGGCAGAGCATGGTAGGGAAATCCGCACATGGGATATCCGTTCCGCTTGGTCAAAGTCAGCTCCATAATGGCGCTGGCCTTGACTGCGTCCTCAAAGAACATTTCGTAAAAATCGCCCAGCCGGAACAGCAGAATCGCATCCGGAGGAATCTGGGATTTCGCCTCCCGATACTGCCGCATCATCGGGGTCAGTTGATCGTCCATCTCCCCTCCTTCCCTTCATGCGCCGCGATATTCAGCCGTACCGCGAATTGCCAGTACCTCCCCGAAAATCAGCATGTGGAAGTCTCGTTCCGGATAAAAAGCACGAATCAGAGATTTTTCCGGGAAGTTTTTCCCCCGCAACTGGTCGACGTAACTTTTCCGGCATTCCAGCGACAACTCCGCCTCCTGTACCGTCGGCGCCGCCACCACCGTTGCGGGAATCGCCGTAAGACCGCTGGCTGCGAATTTATCCGTACCGTCGGCGCCGCTGTGGCGGCCGCACCACAATACCGCTTCACGGCAGGACTCAGGCAACGCAGTCAGCGTAAATGTGTCGTATTCCTCCAGGAACTTCAACGTATGCCGTTGCGGACGAACCGGCACAATCACCGTTGGCTTCGCCCACAGCACGCCGAAAAATCCCCACCCCACCGTCATCACATTATAGCACCCCGTCTCGTAATCCCCGGCCGTCAACAGAAAATTCCGCTCCGTCCACCGGGCAAACGCCGGAATGACGAAATCCGCCGGGTCGATTGCCTCCAACTGCATGGGGTCATTCATGATCTTTCACCTCTTTGTGACATGGCTTTCCGGAATTTTTTTCCCGATACATGCGCACTGCTATCGAGCGCGCATACCGTGGCGCCGCAGGTTTATCCACCGTGACCCTCACGGCCTCCACCCCGTCAAACGCAAGCACGGCATCGCACACCGCCCGCGCCATTTTTTCCAGCAGGAAAAACTCCGACTCCGTCGCCACCCGCCGTACCGTTTCCTCTACCAGTGAATAATTGACGCTGTCGCGCAGGTCGTCACTCACTCCGGCAGCTTCCAGATCCGTCGTCAGCTCCAAATTAAAAATCAGTGTCTGGCGCTTCAACCGCTCCTCCGGCAAAGTCCCGATCAGAGCCTGAACCTCCAGATCCCGAATCAGAATCGCATCGTATTTCATTTCGTGCGTATCTCCTCTCCGCCCTTCTCTGCCTCCCGCACGGGCCGGCGGCGCAGCCGGGCTACAAACATCGCATCGCAATCGCCATCCTCCGGTCCCAGCTGCAGACAGCCGTCCGATACCGGAGCCCCGGTCAGCGGATGTGCAAACGCCTCCGGTGAAAAATCCGCGTGTTCCACCAGAAATTCCCGCACCCGTTCCCGATTTTCCATCGCAAAAATCGAACAGGTCGCATAAATCAACACTCCGCCCGGCCGTACCGCCGTCGCCGCAGCCGACAGCAGGGAAGACTGCAAGCGCGCAGTTTCCGCCACCTCCTCCGGACGCAACACCCATCGTCCATCCGGATTGCGCCGCCAGACCCCGGAGCAGCTGCAGGGGGCATCCACCAGAACCCCGTCAAAACTTTCCTTCCGCCGCCCCCGGAAAGGTTTTCCATCCCACTCCCGGGTTACGATATTGGAAAATCCCGCCCGGCGGGCACGCCGCCGCAAATCTTCCAGCTTGTACGCCCGGATATCCGAGGCCACCACTGTCCCCCGCCGCTCCATCAGATCGGCCAGCTGCAACGTTTTGCCACCCGCTCCGGCACAGGCATCCAGCCAGCGTTCCCCCGCACGGGGAGCCGCTGCCAGACCGATTGCCTGAGACGCCAGGTCCTGTACTTCAAACTGACCGGCCCGGAATTCCGGAAGCGTAAACAAATTCACCCGGGCATTCTCCACCGCCAGAGCCTTGCGCACCCGGTCATGACGACGCACCGGCACTCCCCTCGCCGTCAGTGCAGAAGCCAGCTCATCCACCGACTCCACCTGTGCCCGCAGCCACATGGGAGGACGCAGCAACAGCCGTTCCCGATAGCGTGCCAACGGGAACTCCGGTGGTACCAGCGGCCCCACCCACTCCGGCAGTTCTTCTCCCGGAATGCGTTGCAGCATCGTTTCCGCCGGCAGCTTCTCCAGCAGCAGATGCACGGCCGGGAAATCCATTTTCTCCAGCCGCGCCGCACCGGCCAGCAACAGCTCCAGCTCCCGTGCGGACGGCCCGCTCCGACCGGATTCCACCGCCTCGCGCCGCTCATCGGTCAACAGCCGCCGCAAAGTTCCCCATTCGCGCCAGACGGCAAACACCTCTTCACTGATAAACTGCCGGTCCCGTGATCCGCATTGCCGATTTTCCCGAAAAAACGTCGAGAGCGTCCGGTCCGCCGGGCGCCGGTCGCCGAATGCGGCACACAGTACCGTCCGCAATGCAGTTGCAGCGGTTCGCAGTTGTGTATGCAATTTCCGGTCCGAAACTGATATGGCCGGAGTCGAATGTTTCTTCTTCAATTTTTCATACTCTTTCCTGTGCATTCAGAAAAATAACGCTTCTTCCGTTTTTTTCGAGTATTCTTCCAATTTTTTTTATTCAAAAATTTGTATTATGCGGAAAGCGGCATACCTTATAGCCTACGTTATTTTCGCCTGTTAACCGAGTGAGTATCGCCGGAAGTCAGCTGATGGCTTCCCGGCTTTTTCAAACCAACGCAGAGCCTGCTTGCAAGGGAAATGAAAAAATTATTCTGGTTCGTTGTCATCCTTCTTCTTGTCACCGGCGGAGTCGCCGTCGGTTATAAAACCTATCATAAGGCCCGGGAACAGGCCGCCGCCGCCACCGGGAAAAAAAAGCGTGCCCAGGAAGCCGTCGCCGTGGAAGCGGTTCTACCACGCAAAACCGATTTGCGCGATCAGCGGCTGTTCAGTGGTACGCTCAAGCCCTGGAGCGTTTTCGACGTAGCCCCGAAAGTCAGCGGTCGGCTGGAGGAACTCGAATTCAATATCGGTGATCCCATTCCTCCCGGCGCCCTGATCGCCCGAATCGACGATACCGAATACAAGCAGCAGTATGCCCAGGCCGCCGCCGACCTCGAAGTCGCCAAAGCCCAGCGCAAAGAAGCCGAAGTCATTCTGCAACTGCGCCGTACCGAATACGAACGTCAATCCACCTTGATCGGCAAACAGATCGGTTCGCAGGCCCAGTTCGAGTCAGCCCAGTCCTCCCTGCTCTCTCAGGAAGCCACCGTCGCCATGAAAAGCGCCGAAGTCAAACGCGCCGAAGCCGCCCTCGCCAATGCCGCCATCAAACTGCAGGATACCGGCATCCTCGCCGATTGGACCGGAGCTCCGCGCTACACCGGAGATCGTTATGTGGATGAGGGGGCCCTGCTTCAAACCAATCAGCCGATCATCAGCGTCGCTGAAATCGACCGACTGCGCGCTGCCATTTTCGTAATTGAGCGTGACTATCCCCATCTGCGGGTCGGTCAGACGGCGGAATTGACTACCGATGCCTATCCGGATCGAATCTTCACGGCACGGGTTTCCAAAATTTCCCAGATCCTGCAGGAAAATTCCCGTCAGGCCTATGTGCTGCTGGAAATTCCCAATGCCGACCTCGCTCTCAAACCGGGCATGTTCGTTCGGGTTTATCTGGAATTCGACCGACGTACCGGTGCCACCGTCGTTCCCCGCAGCGCTCTGATCAAACGAGGCGGCAGAACCGGCGTCTTCCGACTCAGCCCGAATGATGCCAAAGCTTACTTCGTGGAAGTTCAAACCGGCATCGTCGCAGACGAAGAGGTCGAAATTATTTCCCCGGAACTGACCGCTCCGGTCATCACCCTCGGAAATCACCTGCTGAGTGACGGTGCCCCGGTTCTGGTGCCGGAAGCATTCGCCGGCTCCGCGCCCGCCACTACGAAAAAGGCCGAGGTGCCGGCAACTGACGCAACCGCTGCGGTGAAACCATGACGCTGGCAGAATTTTCGGTACGGCGCCCGGTTTTTATTTCGATGCTCTCCTGCATCGTGCTGATTCTGGGCGGCATCGCTCTGCGCTATCTGCCGGTGGATCTGATGCCGGATATTACCTATCCGGCAGTCTCCATTACCACCAACTATGAAGATGCCAGCCCCGAAGAGGTGGAGGAGCTCATCTCCAAGGAAATCGAATCCGCCATGAGTGCCGTTCCCGGCGTCAAGGAAGTCACGTCCTCTTCCACCGAAGGCGTCAGCTCGGTCCGGGTCAGCTTCAACTGGTCCACCGACCTCGACAGCGCTGTGGCCGATGTACGCGACCGTCTCGACCGGGTCATTGCAAGACTGCCGGACGAGGCCGAACGCCCGGTCATTCGCAAGTTCGACTCGGCAGCTTCGCCGATTATGCGGATCGGTGTAGCCACGGATATCGACCTTCTGGAAGCACGCCGGATTCTGGAAGACCAGATTCAATACCGGCTGGACCGGATCGACGGCGTCGCCTCCTCCGATATCGGCGGGGGGATGGTCCGGGAAATCCAGGTGTTATTCGACCCAGATAAAGCGCGAACGCTCGACACCTCTCTGGAAGACGTGCTCTCGAAAATTTCCGTCGGCAACGTCACCACGCCCGCCGGCAATGTCCGGGAAGGCCGGCTGGAAGTACGGGTTCGCACTCCCGGCACCTACTCCTCCCTTGATGAAATCCGCGACACCGTCATCGGCATCGGCCGAAACGGCGAGCAGATCCGCATCCGCGATGTTGCCGAAGTGGTGGATACCTACGAGAAAATCACCCGTTTCGTCCGTGTCAACGGGAAACCCGGCATCATGATGTCCATTTATAAACAATCCGGCGCCAATACCGTCGCCATCGCCGACCGGATCATGGCTGAATTGCAGAGAATCAACCGGGATTACCGTGGGCAACTGCAGTTGCAGCCGACGGTCAACACGGCCGATTACATCAAACGCTCTCTGAACGGTGTCTCGGATTCAGCTGTCTCCGGCGGGGTGCTGGCTATTCTGGTGCTGCTGGTCTTTCTGCGGAATTTCGGCAGCACGCTGGTCATTGCCGTGAGTATTCCGATGTCGATTATCGCCACATTCGTACTGGTGTATTTCTGTGGATTCACCTTGAATATCATGACCATGGGCGGCCTGGCCCTCGGCATCGGGATGCTGGTGGACAACTCCATCGTCGTACTGGAAAACATCACCCGGCTCCACGATGAGGGCTTGGACGCTGAAAAAGCCTCCATCCAGGGTACCAATGAAGTCGTCGTCGCCATCATCGCCAGTACGTTGACCACCCTGGCGGTCTTCCTGCCGATGTTGTTCATGCAGGAAATGGCGGGCATCATGTTCCGCCAGTTCTCGGCGGTGGTCACCTTTTCGCTGGCGTGTTCTCTGCTGACGGCAATCACGCTGGTGCCGATGCTGGCGGCCCGGCTGCTGCGCCGCTCCGACACCCGCCATGCCAATCCGATTCTTTCCCGGATTCTCAACCGACTGGAAAACATGCAACTGGCAGTGGAAGGCTTCTACGGCTCGCTCCTTGACGGTGTACTCCGACACCGCTACTGGTTCATCGGCGCGGCGCTGCTGCTGGTGGGGGCCTCCTTTTATCCCGCACGCTACCTCGGTACCGAACTGATGCCCAAAGCCGACGAAAATGAAGTCCGTGTCTATCTTGAAACAGCGGTCGGCACCAGTCCCGAGGTCGTCAATGACGTGGTGAAACAAACCGAAAGCATCATCACCTCGGTCGTCGGCAACGACATGACCGGCTGGATCTCTTTTGCCGGCAGCTCCAGCTGGCGGGCCGACGGCGGTCATAAGGCAACGTATACCATCCGTCTGACCTCCCGCGCCAACCGTGACCGCTCCGATGCCCAGATTGCCAATGAGCTGGCCGCCCGGCTGAAAAATATTCCCGGTGTCACCGTCCGCGCCCGGGCTGGTGTCGGCATGTTCTCCCGAAGCATGGGGGCCGGTAATGAGGAAGCCGTCACAGTGGACATCCGCGGATACGATTTCGGCGATGCGGCCCGACTGGGCCAGGCGGTTATGGATGCCGCGCTGACCGTCCCCGGCGTAACCGACACCAAACTCAGCCGCGATCTCGGCACCCCGGAAGACCGAATCTACATTGACCGTCGCAAGGCCGCCGACCTGAAGGTCTCGGTCAAAACCATCGCCGATACGCTGCGAACCATTCTGGCCGGCTCGGAGGCCGGCAACTACCGGGAAGACGGCGATGAATACACCATTCTGGTCAAGGTCAAGGACGCGGACCTGATGACACTGGATCAGATTCTCGACCATTCGGTCCGCAATCAGGATGGAGAACGGATTGTGTTGCGCAACCTGATCAGTTATCAGCGGGTCTCCGGTCCGGTTGCCATTGAACGGAAAAATCAGGAACGGGTCCTCACCGTCGGGGTGAACGTCTTTAACCGCGACATGGGATCCGTCGTAAACGATCTGCAGGAACGAATCGACCGAATGCCCAAAATACCTGGATTCGACATCAGTTTCGTCGGCGACTATGAGGATCAGCAGAAGGCGTTTCAGGAGTTGATGCTGGCTTTCGTGCTGGCCCTGGTACTGGTCTACATGGTCATGGCCTGTCAGTTTGAATCCTTCCGAGATCCGCTGGTGGTCATGCTGTCAGTACCGCTGGCCGGTTCCGGCGTGGTCATCATGCTGCTGATGACCGATACCACGATGAACATGCAGTCCTTCATCGGTTGCATCATGCTGGCCGGTATCGTAGTCAATAACGCCATCCTGCTGGTCGATACCGCCAATCTTCTGCGGCAACGGGACAAAATGCCGTTGGATCAGGCGATCCGGGAGGCTGGACGGCGACGGTTGCGCCCGATCATGATGACCACGCTGACCACGGTGCTGGGGCTGTTGCCGCTGGCGCTCGGACTCGGGGACGGCGGGGAAATGCAGGCCCCGATGGCTCGCGCGGTAATCGGTGGGTTGACCAGCTCCACGCTGGTCACACTGTTCTTTATCCCGGCGGTCTACCGGGTTGCGGAATCCATTCGCTTCCGGAAACAATCCTGAAAAAAAACGTTTTTTTAGAATTTTATTAAAAAACCGCCTCAAACCAGGTTGACAGAAAAAAATCCGGTGCTAAAGTATACACCGTTGTAACAAAGAAGTTTTTTTGCGGTCACCATTGTTTCGACCATCCCCCCCCTCCAAAGGTCGGAATAATCTGGTGACCGCTCTTTTTTTCGTGCTTCATCCGACCGGACGAAAAACTCAACCGCCACAAAGTCTGATAACCTTATTCTCCGCCCCCGGATTCGAGGTTCATCCCCAGATCAACATCTTCAAGGCGGCAATGACAATCAGAACCTGTATCAACTGTTCAAACCGCTTCTGCGGCAATTTTGACAGCAATAAAATTCCCAGCGCCGCACCGACTACCAGCATCGGCAGCATCGCCAGATCCGCCCGAACCGCGGCTCCAGTAATGCGACCTTCGGCAACAAAAATCGGAATCTTAATCCAGTTCAAAATCAGAAAATACCAGGCGGCACTGCCGATATAGGCATTTTTCGGCAGCCGCATCGACAACAAATAGATCGACATCACCGGCCCGGCTGCATTCGCCACCTGCGTGGTAAATCCCGCCATCAGCCCGAAAACAGCGGAAAAAGCCCAATGCTCCGGCATTTTATCGGCATTTTTGATGTATTTCGCCAGAAAACTGAACGCTACCATGAACAAGATAATCCACGCCAGAACCGGGCGCATCCATTCATCCCGAATAAACCGGAGCGCCACCACCCCCAGCACAATTCCCCCCAGTGCCCAGGGCAGCAGCCGGCATACAATCGACCAGTCGGCATGACGGCGATAATAGGCAACGGCCATGATATCGGCCGTCCCGAGCAACAACAGCTGAATACCGGTGGATTCCCGGGGAGGGAAACAGGAAGCCAGCAGCAATACCGGCAACATACCGAGCCCTGGAACACCCGTTTTATTGATGCCGATCAAAACCGCACTGACCATTAAAATCGCAATGCTGGACCACTCGTACGAACCGAAAAACCATTCCCACATGATACCGGATTCCCGTGTTGTTTTTTAAGAAGTTAAGAATGATTAATATATCCTCCCATTCATATGAATGCAATTGCGCTCTTTACCTATTTTCCCAGCGCCCGCTGCCGGCGGAAAGCTGAAGGCGCATACCCGAGATGCTTTTTGAAATAATTGGAGAAATGATAGGAATCCGCAAACCCCAGCCCCGAAGCAATCTCCTTGATCGACAAATCCGTATATTGCAGCAGACGCCGGGCAGCGTCCAGTTTCTGGCGCAACCGGTATTCCACCGGCGGACACCCGAATGCCGCCCGGAAAGACCGGATAAGATGCGCAGCCGAAAAACCGGTCTCACGGGCATACTGCTCCAGAACAAATCTCCGATCCAGCGAACGGTCCAGATATTTTTTCAACGCCAACGCCTCCGGTGCGGCAGATACTGCCGCCGGTTCGTACAATAACCGGAAACAGTGTTCCACAAATTGATGAAAAACCACGGCCGCCCGTTGATGCAGCCATGGAGCGGAGTGGCCCAGCAACAGCGACGCCTCAAAATATTTACGCAACTGCGGCACCTCCGCAAGATAATACACCCGATCCAATCGATAGATCCGCAGCAGTTCATACGCAAGCGGTCCATCCACCACCACACACAGTTTATGCCACGGCTGTTCCCGGGACGGCCAGTATCGGTGCACACTGTGCTGATGCAGAAAATAAATCCCGTCGGTTTCCGGTTGAAAGGATTCCCCATTAATCTCCAGAACCCCACTGCCACGCTGGATATATTCAATGGTACAGACATCATAATCATTCCGCGCGATCACTGGAGTCCGGGCATCCGCCACCACCAGCGTATTACTGAGGAGTCGAAAAGGAAAGACTTCCGGGTATGGCATACTTTCAATCAATTTTTTACATCTCCTGTTTCGTTTTATCCATGTATTTTCCGCTAAAAACGCAAAAATACACATTGAACTTTCTTCCGTCACTCTATACATTACCGGCAATGGGATTTTTTTCAAAGCATCTCTCCCATGACCGCGTAACGGAAAGGATATCGGCATGACCTGGTTGCAAATCGCCTTTTTCCTCTGTGGCAACATTGCTTTCTCCCTGCTCACCTCCGCCGCGATTATCGACCGTAACGACCTCACACCAGTTGGGGAGGAAATGCCGCTTCCTGCCACCTTCCAGCATTATCCCACGCCGGACAAGCTTGGCGGATTCCGTTCCGCTGTCCAGGATGACAACAGACGGACGCTCAAACTGACGGACAACAGTAATACCGGAGAAATCGGCTTCTCAAAAGCCTATTCCATCCAGCCCGGACAATATTTCCGGGCTTCGGTTGAGGTCAAGTGTCCCGATGGCACCGTCGACCGGAATCCGCCAGTCTTCTATCTGCAACTGACCTTTTCCCCCGGGGGAAAAAGTTTCCAGACGCGCATTTTCGCCCCCACCGGGAAATATCAGACGGTTGAAGTTCGGGGACAGGCCCCGGAAAAGGCCTCTCGCCTGCAGGTTTTCTTCTATTCGCAAAAGCTGCCGCAGGGCGAAATTCTGGTACGTAATTATCAACTGGAAAGCTCCGACCGCCCTTTTGCCGATCCCCCGGAAATCCGCACCGACCGCATGGTTCGACTCCATGCCGCAGCGGCTGTGCCCAACCCGGTGACTACAGTACTGGAAGAAGATAAAGATTTCCCCGGCGGAGTCCTTACCCTGAAGTCCGGCGCAGCGGAAACCGCACGCGATATGGATCTTACCTTCACCATTCGCGCTCCCCGGCCGGGTCGTTATCAACTCGTCAGCTGTACCTCTCTGGATCCCCTCGGACAGGAACTGATGCGCAAAGCCGGCAGCAAATTCCAGTCCCTGATGCTGGAGCTGTCACTGGACGGCGCCATACCGACCCGCCGCGTCGCCTATTCCCCCTGGATCCATCAGCCGACCTTCCGCAGTGTACTGGGAAAATTCGATTTTAATGGAGAGGCACAAACCCTCACCGTGAAACTTCCCGCCGGACTCCGGCTCGGCTATCTGGAGATCACCCCCTACACGCCACCCGCAGTCCCGGACCAGGTGCGGCAATACCAGCCGAAAATCGTCCCGCCCGCAGCTCACCCGCGACTCTGGGTAACGCCGGCGGAACTGCCGCGCATCCGGAAGCGGCTCACTCAGACGGAAAACCGCAAAGTCTGGGAATGGCTCACCCGACAGGCTCGGAAACCCTTCCCGTACCAGGCCGATCCCTCCCGCGAAGCCGCCCACAATCCCGCACTGGAAAATGCTGCCATACACAAGGCCTTTTATTACCTGATGACTGGAGATGAGAGCATCGGGCGGGAAGCCGTGGCACTGCAGAAAGCCTACCTGCCGTATGTCTCATTCGGCAACATCCTGGACATCACCCGTGAAATTGGTTCGGCCATTTACTCGGCCGCACTGGTCTATGACTGGTGTTATCCCCTCCTTGCCGAGCCGGACCGCGAACTTTTTCACCGTCATATGATGCGACTGGCCGATGATATGGAAATCGGCTGGCCTCCCTTCAAACAAATTATCGTCAACGGCCACGGCAATGAAGCGCAAGTCAATCGGGATCTGCTCTCCATGGCAATCGCCCTTTACGAACGCGATCCCGTTCCTTATCAGTATTGTGCTTACCGGCTGCTGGAAGAAGTCGTGCCGATGCGCCGGATCGAATACCAGTCCCCGCGTCATAACCAGGGTATTTCCTACGGGGCCTACCGCTTCGGCTGGGAATT
The DNA here is from genome assembly GCA_944389925.1 of uncultured Victivallaceae bacterium. GTDB lineage: Bacteria > Verrucomicrobiota > Lentisphaeria > Victivallales > Victivallaceae > CALXOD01. The sequence continues at coordinate 17,590 of CALXOD010000010.1, forward strand.
GCATGCAGCCTGGCTTCTGCGCCGGATGACTGGATACGAAATTTATCCCGCCAACGTAAAAACCCTCGGCAGTTACTGGCTCTACGCACGACTTCCCGACTCTCAGATGCTGCGTGACGGCGATGGCATCTGCGAGTACAACTGGAATGCGCCGGACACGATGCTGCTGCTGTACAGTTACGCTGCCGATCCCCTGTTAAAAGGAGAATTCAACCGCAGAAGCGACTGGCAGAGTAACGCCCTGCTCTATTTGCTGGTCAACGATCCGGAGCTTCCGGCGGACCCGGATTTGAATCAACTGCCACTGGCCCGCGACAGCGGCAGCATCATCGGCTCTCTGATCATGCGCACGGGCTGGACAGTCTCTCCGATTAACGATGATGTGGTCGTGGAAATGCGCGGCGGCGGCATCCATTTCGGCGGACATATGCACGGTGTCGGCGGCGCTTTTCAGATTTTTTACCGTGGTATTCAGGCTGCTGATCTCGGCCAGTATCACTTCTACGGAACGCCCTACGATTACAATTTCGCCAAGCGTTCCGTCTCCAAAAACACGCTGTTGATCATGGATCCTGCCGAAGACTTCCGCTATGGTGGCAATGACGGAGGCCAGCGTTTCGTTCTCTACAGTCCCGCCAACCGGGAGGAAATGCTCAACCGCCCCGAAAATCAGGTGGGAAAAGTCCTCGCCTCCACCTTCGGCCCCTCCATCCGGCGACCTCTTTACGGTCTCTTCAACGTCGATCTCGCGCCGGCATATTCGGACAAGGTGAAGGCTTACATCCGACGTTTCGTCTTTCTCAACCTCGGTGATCCCGCGCATCCGGCGGCGTTGCTGATCTGCGATCGCGTAACAACCGCCCGACCGGAATTTCAGAAATACTGGCAGATCAATACTCTAGTCAAACCGGTTCCAACCGCAACCGGCCTCCGGGCAACCAATCGCGCCACCAGACGTGCCGGCACTATGCACGTCGATATGTTCCTGCCCCGTCCGGAAGAACGGCAACTGACTGTTACCGGCGGTAAACCGGATGTACAGGTTTTCGGAAAAAACTACCGTGCCCCTGCCCCGAACTCTCCCGAAGGACGCGGCTACCGCGCGATGTTTTCGCCAAAGCAAAACCACAGCGACGAAGTTTTCGCCACAGCCATCACGCTGGCCGACAGCGGAGCGGACAAACTGCCGGTCGATTTTGTTGAAAACGGCCCTGCCCTGCTTTTTCAGGTCAAGGAATGGACAGTGGCCATGCCCCGGGAACATGTCGACATCGCCGCCGGATTTGACTTCGCCATCCCGGCTTGCGGACCGGCTCCCCGAGTGCTCCTTACCGGTCTGCGTCCGGGAGACTGGACCATTGTCTCCGCCGACCGCACCCGGCAATTCCGAGCCCGGGTCGCCGACCATGGCGGCGGCGTACTACTGACCACGCTGCCCTCCGGAGTCTGGCGGGCGGAGCCGCAATCCACGCCCCGGGCACCGGTGCTGCCCGCTGTTATCGCGGAAGCACCACAACTTCCGAATCCGGCTTCGCGCCAGGTGCCGGATGATGACACCCTCCGTCTGAATTATCTTCTGCCGCAGCTGACGCAACTGGGCATTCAAGCTGACGTCGACGGCAACACTTTAACACTGCGGCGCGGCCGGCACATCGCCCGGCTTTTCCATCAGCAGACGCAGGCAGAACTCAACGGCATGAAAATCAAACTGTCCACCCCACCGGTGCGGCAGCATGAAGACTGGCTGCTGCCGCGGGATTTTCTCTGTTCTTTCTCCGGATGCGACTCGTTCTGGAACGAGCAAGATCAGCTGATCCTGAAGCGCTACGAATGCAATTCACCGCTTGCCGCCGAAGTCTTTCTGTTTGATTCGAAGCTGGCAAATTCACAACAGGAATTCCGCGCCATGCTGCTGCCGGCTGAACTGCGCAACGGCTACTTCGCCGCCAACGGAAGAAACGCCGTTTTCGAACTGGTCTTTTTCCAGCCGGTGGAGCTTTCCGGCGTCGGCATCAAATGGCTGCTCGGCAGTGCCCGCAAAGCCGGATTCAAATTGGAAACCTCCCCCGACGGCAGACAATACGACACTGTTTTCGACGGAGAAAGCTCCGGAACAACCGAAGATTTCGAAGACGTCACATTCAGTCGCCGCCCGGTGTGGCGCCTGCGCTTCACCGGACGCGGCAACAGCGATAACGCCTGGAATTCAATCGTCAGCCTCCGGTTGCTGCCTTGACCGCAGCTATGGAGACAAAAAAGAAAGAGGTTCCGACAGGAACGGAATTTTTGTACAGAATCATTCACAGCAGGAAGGATGCAACATGAAAACAACTGGAATCGGAGTAATCGGTACCGGCGGCCGCGGCCACCATGCCTGGCTGGCCCATCAGCCGGAAAACGGCTGGGAAATTCTGATGGGAGCAGATATTCGTGAGGAAGCAAACGCAGAGTTCCGGGAAAAGTTTCCCCACGCCACCACCACCGATGATTACCGGAAGGTGCTGGCGGATCCCCGTATTGAAGTGGTTTTCATCATGACCCCGGATTATCTGCATGAGGGAATGGCCCTCGCCGCGCTGGAAGCCGGCAAGCACATTTATCTGGAGAAACCGATGGCCATCACGATCGAAGGCTGCGACCGGATTCTCGAAACCGCCCGACGTACCGGTTCCCGGTTGTTCGTCGGTCACAATATGCGTTATTTCCCCGCCATCTTGAAAATGAAGGAAATCGTCGACTCCGGTCTGATCGGCGATATTCAGGTCGGCTGGTGCCGTCATTTCATCAACTACGGTGGCGATGCCTATTTCCGTGACTGGCATTCGGAACGGAAAAACACCACCGGTCTGCTGCTCCAGAAGGGAGCCCACGATATCGACGTTATGCATTTCATCATGGGTACCTACACCCGTGATGTGGTTGGTATGGGGATGCTGTCGGTTTACGACCGCTGCGCCCGCCGCTCACCGGACACCCCCGGCTGCGCTGCCTTTAATGACGAGCAATGGCCGCCGCTGGAACAGACCGGCTTCTCGCCGATCATCGACGTAGAAGACCACAATATGATCATGATGCAGATGGCGAACGGCGCACAGGCCACTTATCTGCAGTGCCATTACACACCGGACGCAGAACGCAACTACACCTTCATCGGCACCCGTGGCCGCGTCGAAAACATCGGCGACAGTGGCGATTGCGAAATTCATGTATGGACCCGGCGCGGCCCCCGGAAAACCCCGGACATCATTCACCATTTGAAGCCGCTGTCCGGTACTCATGGCGGCTCAGACCCGCAGGTGGTGGACAACTTCCTCGCCTTCGTCCGGGACGGAGCTCCGACTAACGCCAATCCGGTGGCGGCGCGCAACTCCGTGGCGGTCGGCGTGCTGGGACACGAATCCATGCGCAACGGCAATCAGCCGCGCCATATTCCGGCTCTGGCGCCGGATCTGGCGGCCTATTTCGAAGAAGGCCAGAAAACCGCGCGCAAAACCACGCGATAAACCACACCCCAAAAAACGGACAGACACCATGGATTTTTCAGAAATTCTGCAACGACGCACCATTCGTTTTTTCGAACAGCGTCCGGTTCCAGAGTCGGCGTTTCGGCAATTGATCGACGCCGCCCGGCGCGCCTCCTGCGGCGCCAATACCCAGCAGCTGCGGTATCAGGTCATCCGCGATCCGGAACTGGTGGCGGCGATTTTCCCATTCACCGCCTATGCCGCCCGGGTGAAACCGGGCCGCGATCCGATCCCCGGAAAAACAGCGCCACCGGCCTTTATCGCGGTGCTGGCAACGCCGCCAGACCGAAAAACCCTGCACGCGGATGCGGGCGCAGCCATCCAGAGTATAGAATTCGCCGCGTGGAATCTGGGAATCGGCTGCTGCTGGATCGGCGCCTTTCAGGAACCGGAAGTAAGACGGGTTCTCGCTTTGCCGGATGACCGGCTGCTGCTGTATCTGGTAGCAGTGGGGTATCCCGCTGAACAACCGGTTATGGAAGACATTCCGGAAAACGGCAACGTCGCCTATTATCTGGATGAAGCCCGAGTGCTTCATGTCCCCAAATTCACAGTAGACGCCATCACCACCTGGCGCTGACGGCATTCTCCGGACCGGGATGGCGGAAAACCGCCATCCCGGTTCACGCCGTCAGCCCGGCGGCTACCCGGTCGCAGACGAAGGCCACCTCATCCAGAGTCAATTCAAAATAACAGGGCAGCCGCAGCAGCCGTGCGGCGATATTGTCCGTCACCGGTAACTGGAAACGTCCTCCGTCCAGCTCCAGACCTTTGATCGAAGTGTGCAGCGGTACATAGTGAAAGACCGCCTGGATGCCTGATTTCGCCAGAAACGCGGTCAACCGGGTTCGCTCCTCTTCGCTGTTCAGAAGAATGTAATACATATGGGCATTCTGTACGCATCCCGGCGGCACGATCGGACGCCGCAGCAGACCGGCGGCCTCCAGCGGAGCCAGTGCGGCATGATAGGCATTCCAGATGGCCAGCCGTTTTTCAGTAATAATTTCCGCCATTTCCAACTGGCCGAAGAGAAAGGCTGCAATCATCTCGCTTGGAAGGTAACTCGAACCGATATCCACCCAGGTATATTTGTCCACCATACCGCGGAAAAAACGGCTGCGATCCGTGCCTTTTTCCAGAACGATCTCCGCCCGTTCGATCAGACTTTCGTCATTAACGACCAGCGCTCCGCCCTCGCCGGAAATGAAGTTTTTTGTCTCATGAAAACTGTAACAGCCCAACTGGCCGATCGTCCCCAGCGCCCGCCCATCCCGGAAAGCACATACGCCCTGTGCGGCATCTTCCACCACCAGCAGCCGGTGTCGCCGGGCAATTTCCATAATCGCGGTCATATTACAACCGATGCCGGCATAATGCACCGGTACGATTGCCCGGGTCCGGGGGGTAAGAGCCTGTTCGATCAACCGTTCATCAAGGTTCATGGTATCCGGACGGATGTCCACAAAAACCGGAACCCCGCCACGCAGCACAAACGCATTCGCCGTTGAAACGAAAGTGTAACTCGGTACAATAAATTCATCCCCCGGACGGATATCACAGAGAATCGCCGCCATTTCCAACGCGGCGGAACAGGAATGGGTCAACAGCACTTTACGCGCCCCCAACCGCTGTTCCAGCCAGGCATTGCACCTGCGGGTAAAAGGCCCGTTTCCGGATAGCTGCTCGTTCGCCACCGCCTCCGCGATGTAATGCAGTTCCCGCCCCGCAATATAGGGCTTATTGAAAGGAATCTTGTACATGTCGGCCTCTTTCATTCCCGTTCATACCGGAAACCGCCGGAACGGTCGCGCTTGATGGCAGCACGATGTTTTTTCGCCTCCAGGCGGCGCCGGACCGCTCCGGCACCGGGGCGGGTCGGCAGCCGCGGCTTCGATGTCGCCAGCGCAGCGGTGAGCAGCCGTTCCAGTTTGACCAGCGCTTCCCGGCGGTTCCGCAGTTGCGACCGCTCCCCCTGCGCCAGCACCACGATCATGCGCCCGGCGATAAGACGGTCACTCAGGCGCGTCAGCAACCGGGAACGCACCTGCTCCGGCAACGCGGCAGCTCCGGCGATGTCGAACGACAGCCGTACCGCGGTCGAGCACTTGTTGACGTGCTGCCCCCCGGGGCCGCCGGCGAGAACAAAGTGCCATTCCAGCTCACTGTCCGGCACAAAATAAGTTCCCGCGATCCACATTGTTTCCGCCTCCGCCCATCCTCAATGAACGAAACGGCGAAACGGCGCCAGCACCCGCTCGTAAATCTCCCGGGCGTCCCAAACCGTTTCGCCAGGTGCAAATTCGCCATACTCCCGCACTGCCGGACGAACGCCGATCCAGACATCGCACCAGAGAAATGACTCATCCCGCAACGTTTCAAACGCCGCCGCCAGGGAGCGGCTGTCCCGAACCCGGTTGAGAAACTTCAGGCACATCGCCTCCCGCTTCGCTCGAAGTACCCGCCAGGAATCATTCCCGACATCATATTCCAGCTCATATCGGTCTCGCCGATTGGTTTCATTCCGGGGGTCAAACAATCCCGGATCATCCACATATCCCCCGTCGAACACCATCCGCCAGGGCAACGGACAGCTGTCCGCCGCGCTGCGGATCAACTTTGTCAGCTCGCCACTCAACGCCGCCGGCAGGAACTCATGCCAGGCCCAGGTATCATCCATAATCAGCCGCCGCCCCTTCCGGGATGGATACACACTGCGCAACGCCGGCTCCAACCCCTTGGACAGAAACAGCCCGCAGGCAATGGAGTCACGCACGTCCGCATCCCAGAAAAAAGCATATTTTCCGAATTTGAAAAACGGCAGCTCCAGGGACGGCACCATCCACCAGTCGGTCATGGTCGGCGTGTAATGATTGAACGGCCGGCGAACCACCCGCCCGAAGTCGGGCGGTATCACCTTTTCCACTTCCTCGCACAACCAACGGGGGGATTTGTTCGCACAGAAAACAGCGGTCATCGGCTCACTTGCTGAGTTTGCCGGTGGTCATGTAGGCCACCTGTTCCCGGCGCACCTCGTACCGCAGCGGTTCGCCGCGGAACCGACGGTCGATTTCCGTAAGGATCGTACTGATGTAATTGTACCGACTGGGATAACCGGCGTTATGCGGCGTCAAAATCACATTCGGCATAGACAACAGCGGACTGTCATCCGGCAGCGGTTCCTTATGATACACATCCAGTACCCCGGTAATCCGCCCCTTCGACAATTCGTCATAAAGTGCCTGTTCCTGAATCAGATGGCCCCGTCCCGCATTGACCAGCACCGCTCCGTCCCGAAGCAGAGCCAGACGCCGGGCATCGAGTTTCCCGAAGGTCTTGTCGCTCAATCCAGCCAGTGTAAACACCACGTCGCTGCGCGACAGGAGCTCGTCCAGTTCCACCAGTTTCACGCCACGCCGAGCCGCTTCTTCTTCACTCATGTGGCTGCTGTTCACCAGAATTTCTTCCGGGAAAAGCGGCTGCAGCATGGACACCAGATGGGCCGCCACCGCGCCAAAGCCCCAGATCCCGACGGTCGCCGCTCGGAAAGAAGAACATTTGCTGCGTCCCGGGAAATCCGGTTTCCGGCTGCCCCCGAAGCAGGTGTAACTCATCACATTCCGCCGTCCCATCAAGCCGCCGAGCAGACACCATTCAGCCACCGCGTGCGCCATGTCGTCGTTGGCGGAAACCAATTTCGCACCGGAATCAAAGAGTTCCGGAGAAACATAATCCGCCACGGATCCGGCAGCATGCCCCACAATCTGCAGATTCGGCGTCCGTTCCAGAATGCCGGCGTCGATACGCGGCGAACACCAGGTCGTGATGATCGCATCGCTGCCGGCCAGAAAATCCCGCCACACTTCCGGCGTTGCTTCCGCCTCTGAAAAATCCGGAATCTCCACCTTGTAGTTCAAGCGCCGCAGAGTCGCCTCACTCTCCCGGCCCCAGAGTTCCGGGAAAAATACTTTGTCCCGGGTCCCCGCATAAGTGATCTTTTTCGTCATGTTCATTTCCTTTCCGATGTTTCTTCACCTATTTTTCAGAATGTCTTTCTTTCATTAACCACCGTGCCGCCAGACGGGTCTCGTCAAATGCCCGGAACGGATATTCACTCCCGCAAACCAACCGATCACGCGCTCCTTGCCGACACAATTCCGGCAACCGTTCTTCCCGGTCAGTCAACCGGGAATACTCCAGCCGCCAGTTTCCCCCCGCCGGCAGAAGCGCCAGCAAATCCTTCGTCACCTCCATCCCCTGAATCACCAGCGGACAACCGGACAACTCCCCGGCAAATGCCGCCAGTTCCCCCGGCATCACCGGACGTGGTTCCCACCCGGAAGGACGAAATCGGTAATCCTCCACCGCAGCATTAAGCCAGACCGGCAGCCCGCTCGCCGCCAGCGCCGCACGAAATTCCGCAAACTCCGGTGCATCCGGCCGCCACGCATGAACATACGGCGATATCCATAAGCCCCGGAATCCATCTTTGCGCGCAGCAGCCAGCACTCCGCGCCAGCCGGTCTGCCGGGGATTGATCGCTGCCAGCGGCACGACTCGAGTCAAACCGGCGCATCCGGCCAGAAATGCCGCATTCACCCGATGCAGATCCTGCCGTCGGAAACTATCCAGCGATACGGCATAAGCACACCGCACGCCATGCCTGATCAATAGTTTCTCCAACGCTTCCGGTGTCACGCCGGAACGCCCGTCCAACGGCGAATCGCCGCAGAAGACAAAATGTTCCTCCCCCTCGTCCGGCAATTCGCGCCCCCCTTCCGGAGGTTCCGGCAGTATCGCCTCTCCTCCCGGAGGCAAATGGAAAATGCGTTCGGCATTGCCGTTCAAGATCAATGCCCTCGCCTCAGCCGACATTTCGGCAAACCACACCTTCGCCAGCTGCGAACCAAAACTCCGACCCGGCGCATCCGACCCCCACAGCAATCGTTCCGGCCCCAGTTGCGCCAACGCCGCCTCCACCATGCCTGCGGCAGGATACCCTCCACACACATCCCAATACACATTATCCGGCAAATCTTCCGCCAACGCCAGGGTACTGCGCCAATTCCCACCAAGGTGTGCTCCAATCAGAGTGCATTCCGGCGCCATACGCGCCAATTCCAGAAAACGGGCGGCATCCAGTTCCCCCCGCAACAGCGCGTCCGTACGGCTGAAGGTATGCACGAGCACCGGCAACCCCTGCCGGGCGGCCAGATGCAGAATTTCTGCGGCCCGGTCCAGGCGGTTCGCTTCATCCCGAAGCGAAATCCAGAGTTTGACACCTACCGCCCCCTGCTGAACACACCGCAGCAACTCCTCTTCCGCCGAATCCAGTTGCGGATTCACATAAGCAAGAAAAAACACCCGTCCCGGCGCTCCTGCTGCAAATGCCGCCGCCCGATCATTCCCCGCCCGAATCGCATTTTCCTCCGGAAACTCAGACCAGTCCGCCAGATCGGAAACAATCAGCCGCCCAATGCCACAATGCGACGCGGATGCCAGCAACCGCGCACCATTGTCCCCCATCAGATGCACATGCATGTCGGTAATCATAACTGCTTCAAAGCTCCATCCATTCGCGCCAATGCCTCGTCAATGTCGTCATCGGTATGGGAATAATTGACATAACCGCCGTTATATAACAGAACCCCTGCCCGAAAAAATGCACGCATAACCCGTTCCCGAACCTCTTCATTCCCAGCTTCCCACTGGAAAAACCGCACCGGATCCAGCCCCGCCGTCCGTACAGGAACTCCATAATGCCGGAATAACGCATCCACGCCGTCCCACATCCGCTTTCCCATCCGCCACAGATGGCCGATCACGTCATGATCCCGGTAAAATGCCAGAACCGCCGATCCCGCCGCCAGCGACAAAGTTTCCCCGCCATGCGTGGAAGAAACGATCGCCCGTTCCAGCACCGCCATTACTTCCCGCCGCCCTCCGTAGGCCGACAACGGCATCCCGTTGGCAATTCCCTTGGCAAAAACCGCCAGATCAGGACGCACCTTGAAATATTCTCCCACGCCACCGTGGGCCAGCCGGAATCCGGTCACGATTTCGTCAAAAATCAAAAGACAACCATGCCAGTCCGCCAAACGCCGCAATTCCGGATAAAACGTCACCCCGGCCGCAGCCCCCGGATAATCCATAGCCACTGCAATCGCAGCCACTTCACCGGCATGACGCTCCAGCACCGCGGCCACCTCGTCCGCCCGGTTCCACGGCAATGCCGTATGCAACTGCGCCAACGCCACCGGCACTCCGCAGGGCACCGCCACAGCCGGACGCCCCGGCAGAACCGCGGCCCCACCGGCCAGACTGTTCAGCCAGCCGTTGTAACCGATTTGGATAATCCGGTCCCGTCCGGTATAGGCTCTCGCGATTTTGAAACACGCCGCCATCGCTTCCCCACCGGTTTTGAGAAAGCGCACCTGTTCCAGCCACGGCACCAGAGACGCCAGCAGTTCTGCTGTCTCCGCCTCCAGAGGATGGGGCGCACTGAATAGAATTCCATTCTCCAACTGTCGCCGGATAGCCGCATCCACTTCCGTAAACGCATACCCCAGTGTCACCGGCCCCAACGCATTCTTGAAATCGATGAACTCACGACCGTCCGCATCCCAGACCCGGCAACCGCGTCCACGCACCAATACCGCCGGCTCCTCCGGCGGCCACACCACCGCTTTGGAACAGGTACTGCTTCCCCACGGCATGATCTGCCGCAACCGTGTCAAATAGTCCTGATTTGCGCTCATTGTTCCGTTACTCCAGCTCCACCAGAATTTCCTGTCCAAAGGAAAAAGACCCGATACGTTCTCCGTGACTGAATGGAAATCCTGCGCCTACCGGCCCCTCCGTCCATCCCAATGCCCGCCGGAACAGAACCTTCAGCGCATCCGGTTCGCCGCAATTAAGAAACCCGCCGAAAAGCACTGCCGCACAACCAGCAAAAAAACCGTTCTGCTCCAGCTGCGTCAGATAGCGATCCACCCGGTAAACCGCTTCGTTCAAATCCTCAAACACTACAATCCGCCCCCGTGCAGACGGAAGAAAACCAGTTCCGCATAAGGACGCCGCCACCGCCAGATTGCCCACCAGCGGCCGCCCCACGGCCGTTCCGGAACGCAATACCTTCCAGCAACCGCCCTCCGGCACCACCGGTCGCCCTCCGGCCGGAGACGGAGCAAAGGCCGCGCTCAACTGTTCCATCACATATCCGTCATGCACCGCATCCGCCATGCGTCCGATCATCGGAGCCGCTACCGGTATTCCCGCTTCCCGACACTCCATCGCCCAATGCAGCGCAGTAATATCACTGAAGCCAATTATCGGCAGCTTTCGCCGTCGCAGCAAATCCCAATCCAGAAAGGGCAGCAGTTGTGCCGCACCGTATCCGCCGCGCAAACACCACACCGCCTCCACGGTCTCGTCATGCCAGCTCCAGTGCAAATCCGCCATCCGTTCCGCAATCGATGCCGAAAGATAAGGCAATTCCGGATGTCCTGCAAATACGTGAGGTGCGATACGGACTTCCACCCCCAGATATTCCAATGCCCGGATTCCGGCAAGCGCCCTCTCCCGGGATAACGGTCCGGAGGGCGCCGCTACAGCCACGACTTTCGGGAAAGAGTCATTCATAGTTGTCACCCGCCTTCATGCATCGCATCCATTCACGCATATCTTCCGGTACCGGGGCCCGGCAGCAGATCCGTTCCCCGGAAACCGGATGCGGAAAATCAATCCGCCATGCGTGCAGCATCTGCCGGGATGCTGGAAATGCCTCAGACTTCCCTCCGTAAGTCCCATCCCCCAGCACCGGGTGTCCAATCGATGCCAGGTGAACTCGGATCTGATGTGTCCGCCCGGTCAGAATATCCACTTCCAGCAAGGTTCCCTTCTCCCGGCCCGATGCCATTCCATCAATCTTCCGGTAAATTGTTATCGCCTCTTTGCCGTTGCGGGAGACTACCGCCATTTTCTGCCGGTGAACCGGATGCCGTCCGATCAGGCTGACCAGTTTTTCCGTATTTTTCCGGACCTCACCGCGTACCAGCGCCAGATAGGTCTTATGCACCTCGCGCGCCGCCAGAGCGGCCGTCAGCCGAAACATCGCCTGTGGGGTTTTCGCCACCATCAGGCAGCCGGAAGTATCTTTGTCCAGCCGGTGCACGATTCCCGGACGGTCTCCCGTTTCTTCCGCCAGAGCTCCCAGTTCCGGGTAACGACTCAGCAACGCATTCACCACCGTACCGGAATCATTGCCCGCAGCGGGATGTACCACCACTCCCGCAGGCTTGTTGATCACCAGCATCCATTCGTCTTCGAACAAAATCGGAAACTCGAATGCTTCCGCCGACAGCTCCTTTTTCTGCAGCTCCGGTATTTCCAGGGTAACTGCCATGCCGGCTTCCAACGGCATCCGCGGCAGCGCGACCACTTCGCCATTGACTCGCACACCCCCTACACGGATCTGTCGCTGCAGCCAGGTTCGCGACCAATCCGGTGCCAGACGCGCCAATATGCGATCCAAACGCTCTCCGGCCAACTCCGGCCCGATTGTCCATTCACGCTGATTGCTTTTCATGCCGCCAGAAATAAATCAGAAAACCGATTCCCACCGGCACCAGAACCAATCCGATTACCTGAGCCGGCGTGAAACCATTCCAAAACTGTCGGTGATCTCCCCGGAAAAACTCATCTCCGAAACGCATCAATCCGTACAGTGTCAAATATCCCGCGGTGGCCATCCCCCGCTTCCCCCGACGCACCAAACACACCAGCGCGCCGAACATCAAAATATTCAATCCCGCCTCATACAACTGCACTGGATGCAACGTCTGCCCCGGATACTGTTGTGCAGGAGCGCTTCCCGCCGGATACAGCACTCCCCAGGCCAGTTCCGTCGGCTTGCCGTAACAACAACCATTCAGAAAACAGCCGATCCGGCCCGCAGCATGTCCGATCGCCAGCGCCGGCGTCATTATATCAAATACCCGCAACAGCTCCAGCCGCTGCAACCGACAATATCCCCAGATCGCGATCAGTGCCAGAAAAAAGCCACCGTAAAACACCAATCCACCGCGATCGATGCGGATCATTCCCAGCCAGTCATTCCGAAAACTCGGAAAAAACTGAATCACATAAAAAATCCTCGCCCCGATCACTCCGGCAATCATCGCCGTCATCACCACGCCGGTCGCCTGGTCGCTGCTCATCTTCGCTATCCGGCGATTCCAGCACACCAGTCCCGTAGCGGCCAGAAAGCCAATCGCCGCCATCACACCGTACCAGCGAACCGCAAGATCCCCGAGCTGAAAGGCAATGGGATGCATTCTTAACACCTACTCCTGTTCTGTCACCTTTTCCCGATTGCCGCGCGCCGCAAAGTATTCCGTCGCCAGCACCAGCAGCAATCCGAATACCGCCAAACCGATTACCGCCCAGAACGATCCGCCGAATCCATCCGGCGCCACGTTGCGCACCACCAGCGGCGTCACCTCCGCGCCGAGCGACTCGTATTGCTCCAGCAGCCCCGCATCGGCCGGCAACTGCAGCCGAACCAGCGTCTCCCGGGTTTTTACGGAAACTTCAACAATCTGCTGCCAGGGCCAGAGACGCGGCATGGATCCGACCATGAATCCGATCAGCGCAGCCACGGTCAAATCGTGCTGCCGGCGGAAAAGATAGTTGAGCAGGTGCGAAAACGCCCCCACTCCGATCACCGCTCCCAGTCCCAGCCACCATAAGGTATTCAAATTCGCGAGAGTGATCCGCCCCATGGCAAAATCCCCCACGGCCCCCCATACATACTGATACTGTCCGAGCACCAGCAGCAGGAATGAACCGGAAATCCCCGGAAGAATCATGGCGCAGATGCAGATGACGCCGCAGAGGAAAGACACATACCAGACATTCGGCGTGCTGACCGGCACGAGGGTGATCATCGCATACGCCACGGCAGCACCGCAGATCAGGGAAACGAAGCGCCCCGGCCCCCACTGTTTCACCTTGCGAAAGACCGAAACGATCGAGGCTGCAATCAAACCGAAAAAGAAGGAGAAAGTCAGCGTCGGATGCTGTTCCAGCAGGTATATGAACAACTTGGATACCCCTGCAAAGGCCACTGCAATCCCGATCCCGAGCGCCAGCAGAAAACGCCATGGCAACGTGTTGTAAAGCTCCCGAAAACGTCCCCGCAACAGCAATCGAAACGTATCTGCGGACGCGATTTTTCGAATGGAATCGACCAGTTCTTCAAAAACCCCGAGAATAAAGGCCATGGTTCCGCCGGAAACACCTGGAATCACATTGGCCACCCCCATGGCGAACCCGGCAAAAGTAATACGGCAATAGTCGGGAAAATGACGGCGGCACGGCTGCTGTTCGGACATACAAAAAAACACTTTCCTCTATTCGATGATTTTTCGCAGAATGAATGCTTCCTGCCAATATACTACTCTTTTGTGTTTTTTTCTCCCGTCAAGTGTATTTTTGAATGGATTTTTTCAAAAAACGAGTTAGATTAAGGGCTGCCAACCCCGTGGTGTAATGGTAGCACAAGTGGTTTTGGTCCATTTAGCTCAGGTTCGAATCCTGGCGGGGTTGCCATTTAAAACATTTCAGAACCGGCGCCCCCTCCTCTCTTTCCCTCGTTCGGAAAACGCCGATTCTGTCTCAGATCAGGAAAAACTAACGCTCAATTCCGTCACCGGAAATCTTCACCTCCCGGAACATATGAGGATTGGCACTCAGCTTCAACGGCTTGCCGGTGGTGGTGGTCAGATTCTTCACCTTGATCTCTTTGGTTTTGACATACGGGAACTTCTCCTCGTAAGAATCGCTCTTGTACGAGGGATTCATGTTGGCGAAAAAAACTGCGTCCTGATATTTTTCCGGCTGATCAGACGTATCGATTTTCAGGCCATCGATTTCAATCGTCGTCGGCATATAACAGGTATAGCCGAAATCATGATTGCCGCGATTGGAGCCGTTAATGACATTGGGAACGATTTTCGGACTCGACGGCTTGAAGACACAATTGCGAATTATGAAGTCCCCGTTCCAGGTACTGCCGTAATCCGAGCGCAGATTGATAAAATTCCGGCAGCTACTGGTGGTATTCTCTATCAGAAACGTACCGAATCCGATGGCGTTCATGCCGCCATAACCAATCTCACTATCCCGCACCACGGCATTGGTCACTCCCATATGGGCGTCAAAACGTGAAAAACGGCAGCGATCCAGTACAATATTTTTGCAGAAATTCGTTCCCATGATCCCCCAATAGGCCGGATCGGTAATATCGTTGGATTGCCGGCAATCCACAAACGTCACATTCAGTGCCCGCGTCCCCGAAATGTCATACGTTCCCGTCGTCCGCCGCCCGCCATCCGGCAACGGATAACTGTAAAGTTTCCGACCGGTCAGTGTGGTGTTTTTCACCGTAACATCGGCACAGTCTCCGATATTGATAAATCCGGTATAAGGCCAGCTGTCTATCCCCCCACCTTCCACCACATAATGCTCCAGGCCATCCACGACCGTATTGGAACGCTCAATACGCAGCCCGCGGCCGAAGTAACTGTGTTTGCCTTCGCGCTTGTTCGCCAGCGTGGTGAAACGCCCTCCCCGAATCGTCAGCGTGTTCTCGTCAATCGGATATGCCGTAATCCGGGTAATCTTGTCAAAATCCCAGATGATCGGTGTGCGGGGATCCACTCTGCCATCCTTATCTGCAACGAATATGTCCGTCTGGGGATGTCCGGCATTCGCATTCACACCATAACGAATATAGCGCCTGACATCATCATTGAAAACAGCAATCACACAACGCCGGGGCAGTGAAATGCCCAGATCAGTCTGACCTTTCTTCAGCGAACGGATTCCCTCCGGTTTGAACGGCTTCAATTTGGAAGTCACCTGAAAGATCGGGGATTTTAATTTCTTAAGCGGCAGCGTGTCGTCAATCGTGAAACGAGCACGCCCCCAGTCTGTGTCGGTTTGCACGATCACCGGCTCGGAATCACCAATGTAATATTCGGCATCATCCTCTGCCCGTACCGGCAGATTATGTTGATTAGCATAAGCATGCGCTTTGGCAATGGCAGCCCAGTCATCTGTTTTGCCGTCGCCTTTGGCTCCGAAATCCCGATATCGCACGACCGTTCCCGGCGCGGGCGTATCTTCTGCAGCCACACACATCGCCGCAATCACCGACAGGCACCATGCCATCCACCGTCTTCTCATGCCGCTCTCCTTAATTGTTCAATTCTAAAAAATCCGGTTCCTCCGACGGATCACCTCCGCAACCGTCAAAAAAAACGGCCGCCGATCACCCGGCAGCCGTTTCCCCTCATTTAAAAATCCTTCCCGGTCAAAGTCCGGTAAGCTTCCCGATATTTCTCGGAAGTCTTCCGAACCACATCTGCCGGTAATTCCGGCCCCGGTGCGGTCTTATTCCAATCCAGTGTTTCCAGATAATCGCGCACATACTGTTTGTCCAGACTGACCGGACTGGTACCGACCTGATACTGATCGCGTGGCCAGAACCGGCTCGAATCCGGGGTAAGGACTTCATCCACCAGAATAATCCGCCCGTCAATCTCACCGAACTCAAACTTGGTGTCAGCCAGAATGATGCCGCGCGTTTCAGCATAATCACGCGCCGTGCAATAGATCTTCAGCGAAAGATCCCGCAAGGCAGCCGCCCGATCCTGTCCGACGATCTCCGCCACCTGTTCCAGCGAAATGGCTTCGTCATGATCGCCCAGCTCCGCCTTGGTTGAGGGAGTGAAAAGCGGCTGATCCAGTTTCTCCGCCTGCCGATACCCTTCCCGCAACCGGATGCCGGAAACCATCCCCGTGGCCCGGTAATCCTTCCAGCCGCTGCCGATCAGATAACCGCGGACGATGCATTCCACCGGCAGAACTTTCGCTTTCCGAACAATCATGGAGCGTCCCTGCAGATCTGCAACATAGGGCGCCAGCTCCGGCCGCGTGGACACATCAGCTGTAATGAGATGGTTCTCCAGCCAATCGGCCATCAGTTCGAACCAGAACAGCGAAATCTGTGTCAGCACCCGCCCCTTGTCCGGCACACCGTTCGGCATGACCACGTCGAACGCGCTGATCCGGTCAGTGGCGACAAACAACAGGCTGTCCCCCAGATCATAAATGTCGCGAACCTTACCGCGATTGACCATCTTCAATCCCGGAATCCGGGTTTCGATCAACGCCCCGTTGGCATCGTACTGCATGCTTCTTTCGCTCCCCAGCTCTTCTTGATTCAGATATCCCGGAACTTTTCTTATGCCTTGATGTCGCCGATCTTCACCCGGGTAAGGTTCTGGCGATGCCCGATGGTCCGGCGATATCCTTTCCGGCGCTTCATCTTGAACGCCCAGACTTTCTTGGCACGGAACTGATCCACCACTTCAGCTTCCACCGAAGCTCCGGCCACCAGCGGCGAACCGACATTGAGCGCACCGCCTTCTTCACCGACCGCGAGAACTTCCGCAAAATTCACTTTGGCACCGACTTCCGCGTCGAGCTTTTCCACTTCCACCAGGTCACCACTTTTGACCTTATACTGTTTTCCGCCGGTTTTGATAATCGCGTACATCTTCTGTTTCACTCCTTATTATGAAAATTTCTGTGCCGTTCCTACATCAATGAGATGAATAATTTACATCCGATTACCGTTTATGCAAGCACCATACGCGGCAAATTCTTCAGGATTTTCAACAGGAAAAGTCCGTAAGCCTGCCACTTCGGCGCACCGTAACGCAATTTTACGCGCAACTCGTCCCGTAAACACGCAGCAATATGCCGATCCGAAAGCCCCCCTTCTTGATAAAACGCTACGATCTCCGGCACATACAAAGGACGTATGCCACAGACATTGACCGCCCGATACATGAAATCATAATCACCGAGCAGCCGGAAAGTCTCATCATACAGGCCCACCGATTCATACACCCTCTTCGGCACGAACATCGACGGGTGGGGCGCAAATGCCCCCCGTCGCAGATTTTCCGGCCGAAATCCCCGCACGCGCCCGAGCCGACTGTATTCGACATCCCCCCAGAAAATCCGTCCATCCATGCCTTCTTTCCGAAAACTTTCCGCCACCAGACGCAAAGCCCCCGGCAAATACCGGTCGCCGGCATTGAGCAGGCCGATCACATCCCCCCCTGCCAGACGGATCCCTTTATTCATCGCCTCGTAAATACCGCTGTCCGGTTCACTGAGCAGCACGGCCAGGCGATCACGCCAACGTTCCGCCACCGCCAGGGTCCCGTCTGTGGAAGCGCCGTCAATTACCAGATACTCCACATCCGGATAATCCTGTTCCAGAACGCTGCGCATGGTCTCTTCCAGTACATCCGCGCCGTTCCGCACCACGGTAATGACGGAAATCTTCATTGTTCGCGCCCTTCTCTGCGTTTCATTACGAGCGAATCAGAAATCCAACGGCGATTTCCGTGTTTTCTCCAGCGCTTCGCGCAGTTTCTGCCGTACTTCGCCCACCTCTCCGGCAGCAGCAGCGGCGGGAATGATCTCCCACACTTCGCCAGCCAGTTCCTCCCGGAGCAGCTCCAGGTTTTCCGCGCTTCCCGGCAAATCCATCTTGTTGGCGATGATAACAGCAGGACGGCGGGACAAGCCTTTCATATACAGCTCAAGTTCCTGCTGCAGATGGCGGAAGTCCTCCCATGGAAGCCGGCCATCCACGCTCCCCATATCCAGCACAAAAGCCAGCACATGCGTCCGCTCGATATGCTTGAGAAATGCATGTCCCAGTCCGACATTGGCGTGCGCCCCATCGATCAATCCTGGAATATCCGCCAGATTCATCCGGAAAAAATCTTCAAACTCTATAACCCCCACCACCGGATTCAAAGTGGTAAACGGATACGGCGCCACTTTCGGCCGTGCCGAGGAGAGAGCCCGCAGCAGCGTGGACTTGCCCGCATTGGGATACCCAACCAGTCCGATATCGGCAATGGTCTTCAACTCCAGATGGACCGTTCGACGTTCCCCCGGTTCCCCGGGCTCACACTCGCGCGGCGCCCGGTTGAAGTTGGAAAGGAACCGGGCATTCCCACGTCCTCCCCGTCCGCCTCGGGCAATCACAAATTCCTGACCATCCGCAGCCAGGTCCACAATCTCTTCACCGGTTTCCGCATCGGAGACCACCGTACCCACCGGAACGGTCAGCACAATGTCCCCGGCCTTGCGTCCATGCATGGTCTTGCCTTTTCCGGCGGGACCATTCGGGGCGGCATAATGGCGATTGTACATGAGATCCGCCAGACTCTGCTGACTAGTGGTCGCCCGCAGAATCACATGCCCGCCGCCGCCGCCATCCCCGCCGTCCGGACCGCCGCGCGGAATGAACTTCTCACGGCGGAAGCTGCAGCAACCGTGGCCGCCGTCCCCGCCTTTGACGGTAATTGTCGCTTTATCTACAAACATTTTTCTTTCTCCCGCTCAACGCCCTTCACCGTGCCGACGCTCTCCCGCCGCCTTCAGAAAAGACAAAAAAAGCCCCGGGTAAACATTTCCGGGGCTTTTACGCAATTCGACCGCGGTTCTCCGCGCTGCACCGGTTCAGTTGACCGGCACCACGTTGACCATACGGGTCGTCTTCTTGAATTCCACCGTGCCGTCGCAGAGCGCGAACAGCGTGAAATCACGACCGCATCCCACGTTCTTGCCCGGCCGGAAACGAGTGCCGCGCTGCCGCACGATAATGGAACCGGCGGTCACGAATTCGCTGCCGTAGGCTTTGATCCCCAGATATTTCGGATTACTGTCGCGACCGTTGCGACTGCTCGACTGACCTTTTTTATGTGCCATGATGCCCTCTCTGATACAGATGTTGCATAACTCTTAATTTACTCAAACAGCAATTTAATACATTACAGCCGCAACTCAAAAGTTCAAGCCGGAAATCAAAAAAAGCCGCTCTTTTTGCCAAATGTATTGAAAAAGTCTTCGAGTCCATGTATTTTTGGAAAAAAGAAACATTTCAATCGCCTCAATAAAGCAACGAAACCGTATGCAGAATCCGTGGAAACTCCTGAAGCATTGGCCCGCCCGACTTCCCGGCATTGCTGTTGCCGCGGGTATTCTTGGTGGTTTGCTGCTGCGTTTTTATTCGCTCGACTTTTTCGAATTCAAATCGGAACAGGCCATG
>CALXOD010000011.1 GCA_944389925.1 uncultured Victivallaceae bacterium
TACGGATCCCGAAGCCGCCGCCCGGTATTTCGCCGAGGCGAACATCCCGCTGCTGGGACCGGGAAAACTTTATCGAAAATACGACGAATATCGGAAGGATCCGCGCGGTCTTGCCGGCGGCATGGCCAGCCAGAGCATCGCGGTACCGGAGCTGGACGGTGCAGCCAGAACCCAGCTGGTGGCTGCGTTGTTTCCCAATGCGCGCGGCGTGGATGACCTCGCGCTGATTCCGGGCCGTATGGAAATGATGGCGAAACACGCCCGCCGCCTGGTTCGACTGAAACAACTGCCGAACCACGATAAAAAACTGGCCATCTTCTTTTATAAGGGCCCCGGTAAAAACGCCATGCACGCCGCCGGCATGGAGGTTGCGGATTCGCTGCTGGCCTTGCTGCGGCGTCTGAAGGCCGAAGGATACGACACCGGCGAACTGCCACCTGATACACGTACTTTTCAGGAAAAAATCCAGAAGCACGCCGCCGTTTTCGGCACTTATGCCCGTGGCGAAATCGAGCGCTTTTTACAAGACGGAGCGGAACGCATTCCGGTAGCATCCTATCGGCAATGGCGCATGGCGCAACTGCCGCCGGAACTAGTCGAAGCAGTCGATCGCGAATACGGCCCCCCGCCCGGCGACTATCTGGCAACGGAAGTGGCGGGACAGCCAGCCATCGGACTTGGCGTACTGCGGTTCGGCAAGGTGGCACTGCTGCCGCAACCACTTGCCGGGATCGGTAATGACACCTCAAAAATCATTCACGGTACGAAAAAAGCTCCACCACACCCCTATCTTGCCGCCTATCTCTGGGCGGAACATGGATTTCAGGCGGACGCCATTCTGCATTTCGGCACACACGGCAGTTTTGAATTTCTTCCGTGGCGACCACTCGGGCTGATCGGCGACGACTGGCCGGACGCGCTGCTGGGAGCGATGCCGCACTTTTATTTATACATCATCAACAACATCGGCGAAGCCATGACCGCCAAGCGCCGCGGCAGTGCCGTCATCATCGACCATCTGACCGCGCCGTTCATGAACGCCGGTCTGCACGGTAAGCTGGCTGCACTTCACGAAAAACTCCACGCCGTTGAAAACACGGAAAATCCCCGCCTCGCCGCCGAATACCGCAAAAGCGTAGCGGCCGTAGCCCGCGCCGAAGACCTGTTCTCCGTTTTAAAACTCTCCGGAAACGGCGATCTGACCGACGCAGATCTGGAAAAACTGCACAACTATCTCCACGATGTAGAAGATTCCAAAGTCACTTCCGGTGTTTACATTCTCGGCCGCGCCTATACTCCGGAACAGGCCGCGGAGACCGCCGTTCTGATGGTGCGTGACGACCTTGCCGCTGCTCGGTTCCGGCGAGCGGTACAGTCCGGCACCACCTCACCACGGCAGCGAGACAACGCCCACTTCTATCAGGAACACTATCTTGAGCCGGCCGCTGCCGAACTGCGCACCGTTCTAGTTTCCAGAAAAGTTCCGGAAAACGATCCCGATGCGGACGTATTCCGGGAAGTGCTGCGCTGCCGGACGGCGCTCCTGGATTCCACCAGCCGGGAGCTGGACAGTCTGATCAACGCCTTCAACGGTGGCTATATCGCCCCCGGTTCGGGCGGCAGTCCGATCCTGAATCCGGCGGCGATACCGACCGGACGCAATCTGTACGGCATTGATCCCGAACGCACTCCGACCCGGGAAAGCTACGCCGTCGGACGTCAGCTGGGAGAAGCCCTGATCGCCACCCGGTTGAAGGCGGATGGCCGCTATCCGCGCAAGATCGCCTTTTCTTTATGGGGCGGTGAATTCATCCGCACCCGGGGCGCGGACATCGGCGAAATTCTCTTTCTGCTCGGTGTGGAACCCATCTGGGATTCACGCGGTCGCGTCAACGATCTGAGACTCATTCCCGCCGCCGAACTGAAACGCCCGCGCATCGACGTGGCCGTGCAGACCTCCGGACAATTTCGCGGTATCGCTGCCAGCCGCATCCGCCTGATCGATCGAGCGGTGCGCATGGCGGCAGCCGCCGACGCCGCGGAAGCGCTGCCCAACTTCGTCCGGGAAAACACCGTCGCCGCAGAAAAATCCATGCTGGATGCCGGGCTGTCGCCTCAGGAAGCGCGCGATTTTGCCGCCGCTCGAATTTTCGGCCGGGTCAACAACGGCTTCGGTACTGGCGTTCGAGAACAGGTCGAGGATTCCGGCCGCTGGGAAAAAAGCGAAGAACTGGCCGAGCGCTATTTCGAAAACATGGGAACGCTGTATACGGAAAAACACTGGAACGTCCATTCCCCTGCCGCCGTCCGTGCCGCCCTGCTCCATACCGACGCGATCGTACATACCCGATCTTCCAGTCTGACCGGCCCGCTGTCGCTCGACGACGTCTATCAATTCATGGGCGGTCTGAGTCTGGCCGTGAAAACCGTTACCGGCAAAGAAGCGCCCGCCGGTTTCAACGACCTGCGCAATCCCGGCCGTGCCCGCATTCAGGAAGCGTCGGAGGCCATCATGGTCGAAGCCGCCTCCACCATGCTCAATCCAAAATGGATCAAGGATTTACAGAATGAAGGAGCCAGTGCAGCAGACACTTTTGCAAAAACCATCCGCAACACGTTCGCCTGGTCGGCCCTGCGCCCGGACGTGATCCCCAACCATCTCTGGAACGAATACAAAGCCGTTTACATCGACGACCGCGAACGCCTCGGTATGGATCGTTATTTTGCGGAAAAAAATCCGTATGCCCGCCAGGAACTCACCGCAGTCATGCTGGAGGCCGCGCGCAAAGGTTTCTGGAAAACGGATGAAGCCACCCTGCGCCGCCTCGCGAAACTGCACGCGGATTCGGTCCGGAAACACACCCCGGGATGCAGCACCTTCGTCTGCGACAATGTGAAATTGCGACAGTTCATCGCCGCCAACCTCGATCCGGCCGCAGCGGAAGCCTACGATCAGGCCGTCGCACGGATCCGGGCCGGCGCCGCGCAACCATCCGCACAGGTCGAAGGCATGACCCTGCGTGAACAGGAGACGCCGCGGGAAAAAACCGTTCGCTACCTCAAAACCTCCCTGCCGGTCATGATCATTGCCGCCGTGGCTTTACTGGCGGTATGGCTGGGCGGACGCCGAGCCCGCCGGACACAGGAATAATCCATATCACGCAAGTTCCGGTGACGACCGCCTCATCCGGCAGGTTGTCCCCGGAATCTCTCCCCTTGGCAGCAGATGTTTTTCCGACACCTCGCTGCAAACACTCTTTTTCACCCGAATTCATGCCTCAAAATCCACCCTGAAGACTTGAATTTCCCATCTCAGGAGCTATATTTAAAAGGATTGGATAAAAAAATATCTAACTATGCGAAGACCGTATGTCGAAACCGGAAATCACGATTTGTCTCGGAAGTTCCTGTTTTGCCCGGGGCAATGAACGAAATCTGCAGCTGATTGAGGAGTATCTGTCCAGCCATCACCTGGTGGATGAGGTGGATCTCCGGCTGGGCTGCTCGCTGTGCCAGGGGAAATGCGCCTCCGGACCGAACGTCACGATCAACGGCGTCACTTACGGCGGCGTAGATCCCGGTATGATGCTTGAATTGCTGAAGAACTTATTCAAGGAACAGCAGAAATGAATCATGATTTTCCGGTTTTCACCGTGGAGAACAGCTGTCAGGACTGTTACAAATGCGTCCGTCATTGCCCCTGCAAAGCCATCCGGGTGGAAAACGGCCGTGCGGCGGTCATCCCGGAATTGTGCGTAAGCTGCGGACGCTGCGTCCGGGTCTGTCCCGCGGGTGCCAAGAAAATCCGCCCGGATCTGTCCCGGGGCCGCTTCCTGATGGGCAGAAAAAAAGCGGTTTACGCATCAATTGCACCAAGTTACGTCAGTTATTTCAAGGACATCCCTCCACGGAATCTGATTGCGGCCATCCGGGCCCTCGGGTTTGCCGGAGTCAGTGAAACCGCACTCGGCGCCCAGGCGGTCAGCGCCGAAACCGCCCGCTATCTGGAACAGCAGCCCAACGGCGTCTATATTTCCAGCGCCTGTCCGGCGGCGGTCGATTATCTCCGCAAATATGCACCCGAATACTCAAAACGCATCGTCCCCCTGCTCTCTCCGCTTCTCTCCCACGCCAAGCTGCTGCGGCAGAAGTTCGGAGAGGAAATCGGCATCATCTTCTTCGGCCCCTGTGCGGCTAAAAAGCAGGAAGCGGATCGTCATAGTGATTTGCTGGATCTGGCCTTGACCTTCGGTGATCTTGCGGAATGGCTCAAACAGGAAAATATCGATCCCATGCTTCTTGATACCCGCGGTTGTGGATTTGTTCCGGAAAGTGCCGACGAAGGCCGCATCTACGCTGTGGAAGGCGGGATGAACGACACCTTGCGCGGCGGTGACGGGCACATTCAGTACCTGGCCATCTCCGGTCTGCTCAATGTGGAACGAATCCTGCGTCACGATCCGGCCTCCGCAGACCGCAAGGACTGTAAACTTTTCATTGAATGCCTGGCTTGCTCCGGCGGCTGCCTGAACGGTCCGGCCATGCCGGAAGCGGACAGTTCCCTTTCCGGAATTATCGCCACCGCCCGGGATTACGACGGTGCCAACAGTCGCGGTCGTACTGTGCCGGTCGCCATTGATGAGCCGGTTCATCCCGATGTTCCGGACCAACCGGAAATTACGGAAGCCCAGATCAAACAGGCGCTCGCTCAGGTCGGAAAACATACCCGGGCCGACGAACTCAATTGTGGCGGCTGCGGATACTTTACCTGCCGGGAATTTGCCCGGGCTCTCGTTACCGGCAAGGCGGAAAACGCCATGTGTCTGTCCTATCTGCGCCAGCTGGCGCAGAAGAAAAGCAACGCGCTTATCCGCTATATTCCCGCCGGTGTGGTTATCGTCGACCGGGACCTCAACATTATCGAGTGCAACCGGCATTTTGCGGAACTGTTCGACGAAAGCACTCGACTGGCCTATGAGGCGACCCCGGGGTTGCCGGGGGTGCCGCTCGGGAATATTGTCGACTTTGAAGAACTTTTCGCCGCAGCGCTGACTTCCGGCGGAGAGATGTTGCAGCCGCACTACGTAACCGGAGATAAAATTCTGAATCTGAGCATTTTCACGATTGAACCGCATCAAATCGTAGGAGCGATCGCGCAGGACGTGACCAGCGTCGAAATGCATCGCGAACACATTTCCGAACGCGCCCGGGAAGTCATTCGCAAAAATGTCATGACTGTACAGAAAATCGCCCATTATCTCGGGGAGCACATGGCTGAAACCGAAATTCTGTTGCGGGAGGTGGCCGGCGATTACCATTCCGGAGAAAAAAGTTCGGAGGCATCCCGCGATGACCAGTGAAAAGACGCCCACTTATGAACTTCCCTCCCCGGAAGAAACATTTGTGGAGATTGAGTGCTGCAGCCGAACCAAAACCGGCGAAACCGCCTGCGGCGATGACTTCCGCAGTGTGCGCATCGCCGACGAGGGGCGCCATATTGCCGTCCTGTCTGACGGCCTCGGCAGCGGCATCAAAGCCAGTCTGCTCTCCAACATGACCACGACTATGGCCCTGGAATTCGTCCGGCGCAACATGGAAATCGTACAGTCGGCAGAAATCATAATGGATACTCTTCCGGTCTGCGAATACCGGAAAATCAGCTATGCCACTTTCACCGTCTTCGACCTGCTCCCCGGCGGTCTGACCCGGGTGGTGGAGATGGACAATCCGCCGTTCATCCATCTGCGCAACGGTCATGATTTGAAGTGGCCCGCGGATATTCTATTTTCGGAACGCTGGCCGGACCGGAAGCTGGCGATTTCCAAATTCCGCATGGTGCAGGGAGATCGTCTAATCGCCTTTTCCGACGGCGTTACCCAGGCCGGGCTCGGGTCCGATGCCTGCAAATTCGGTTGGCGCCGGGAAGGCGCTCTGGCCTATATCCAGAAACTGGTGGATGCCGATCCCCTGATCTCCGCCCGGGAACTGTCTGAACGGGTGGTAGCGGAGGCGTGCACGAAAAATCCACAGCACCGTTGCATTGACGACATCAGCTGTCTGGTTATCTACCTGCGAAAGCCTCGGCGGCTGCGCCTGCTGACCGGTCCGCCGTTCAATCAGGAGGATGACCGGGATTTTGCGGAAACCGTCCTGAATTTCGACGGGCATACCATCATTTGCGGGGGCACCACCGCCAACCTGGTAGCACGCGAACTGGGCCGTTCCATCAGTACCGATCTGAAATTGATCAAATATTGCGGCGGTCTTCCTCCGCCCTCGAAACTGCCCGGCGTCGATCTGGTCACGGAGGGCATTTTGACGCTGACCGAATGCGTCCGCCGGCTGGAATCCGGGGAATACCGGGATGCGCCGTTGCCGGTAAGCAATATCATCACCTTCCTGCTGGAGAGCGATGTTATCGAGTTCATCGTCGGCACCAAGGTAAATGAAGCTCATCAGGATCCCCGCTTGCCGGTGGATCTGGAAATCCGGCGCAATATCATTAAGAAAATGAGTGGAATTCTTGAGGACAAATATCGCAAGAAAGTCATGATTCAATATTTCTGAACGAAGAGGAGACCTTGTCATGGGAAACGGTTCCAAACTGAAGGTCGAGATCTGTCTCGGCACCACCTGTTTCATTCTGGGGGCCTCGGAACTGCAGGATCTGGCGCAGTATCTCGAACCGGAACTGCTGGACCGCGTGGATATCATCGGGCGTACCTGCCTGGGATTCTGCAAAGACCGGAAATTCGACGGTGCCCCCTTCGTCCGGCTGGACGAAAGCATCGTCATCGAACGGGCCACCGTGGCCCGGGTTACAGAAAAGATAAAAGCCATGCTGAAAGAGAAAGACGCTGAATAAAATGCCGAGTATGAACAATGCCGCCGAACGAGTCCGGCGCGAACTGCTGATCCGGGTGATCCGCGGTGAGCTGGACGGAACCCTGGATCAGGAAATCGACCGGATTCCGATCGTCATGCGTCCATCCGACCAACCGGCTTCCCGTTGCTGCATTTACAAGGACCGGGCCGTTTTAAAGTATCGGCTGATGGGTATTCTCGGCTTCGGTGTGGAAGACGAAACCGATGAAGCCAAACCCCTGCGTGAATATCTGGCCGAAGCCCGTCTCCGGCGGGAACCACCCAAGGAGGTACTCAGCGTCGCCCCGGTCGCCTGTTACGGTTGTATTGAATCCCATTATGTCATTACCAATGCCTGCCGCGCCTGCTTTGCCCGGCCCTGCACCTTCTCCTGCCCCAAGCAGGCTATCACCGTCGGCCCCAAACAGGCGGAAATTGACCACAGCAAGTGCATCGACTGCGGAAAATGTACCACAGTCTGTCCGTACAAAGCGATCATCCGGGTCCCAATTCCCTGCGAAGAAGCCTGTCCCACCGGTGCAATCCGCAAAGATGAGAGCGGCCGGGAATGGATCAATTTCGACACCTGCATCTCCTGTGGAAAATGCCTCAAGGCATGCCCGTTCAGCGCGGTATTGGAACGTTCCCAGATTATCGAGGTAATCCGAGCGATGAAAGAGGGACGCCGGGTGGTGGCAATGGTCGCTCCGGCCATTATCGGCCAATTTCCGGCCACTCTGGAGCAGCTGGCCGAAGGTCTGCGGAAAGCGGGATTCTCCGACATGCTGGAAGTTGCCTCTGGAGCGGAACTGACCGCACGCAACGAAGCGAAAGAATTTTTTGAGCGTATGGAGCGTGGCGATCACCTGATGACCTCATCCTGCTGCCCGGCCTATGTGGAAGCAGTGCGCAAGCTGATTCCGGAAATGCGGAAATTTGTTTCCGCCACCCCCTCCCCGATGGGTTATTCCGGGCGGCTGGCCAAAGAACGGGATCCCGAATGTGTAACGGTTTTCATCGGCCCCTGCGTCGCCAAGCGCAAAGAAGCCTGCTCGGATCCCAATGTCGATTACGTCATGACCTTTGAAGAGCTCGGTGCGCTCTTCGCTGCTCGAGAAATCAATCTGGGTACCCTGGAAGGGTTAAAATTGGAACGGGAAGCCGATCCCTATGCGCGCGGCTTCGGTGCGGGTTGTGGTGTGACCGCGGCGATTCTGCATGAAATGAGCGCCGGAGAAGGCCAGACTCCGCCCAAAATCGACGGCAAACTCATCAATCCATTGGACCGGAAGAATATGCGTCTGCTGAAACTGCATGCGCTCGGCAAACTTCCCGGAAATTTCCTCGAAGTCATGGCCTGCGAAGGCGGCTGCGTCGGTGGCCCTTGCGCCCTGGTAGATGCGGAAAAAGGCGGCGCTGCCGTTCGCAAACTGGCCCGGGAAGAATAGGCTCCCCTTTTCATCACCAGAAAAATCCGGAGAGAAAGATCCGTTCTTCTCTCCGGATTTTTTTTACTTAAAGAGTCTCTTTCACGGTTTTCCTGTAATCTTTTTTCCGCCGGGCGAGAATATCATAAAAAAAACGGCAGATCGGATTTCTCCGATCCACCGTTTGAAAACATCCCGTCGTTTCCTCAACGATCAGAATGCAGGCGTCCAGACAACGCTCAGAGAATTTCTCCCAGTTTCTTGTAGAAATTCATCCGGCGACTGTTGTCCGCTTCGGCACGCTGGTAGAGCGCTTCCGCTTCGCCCGGAGCAGTCTTCTGCAACGAGGCATAACGGCGTTCGCTGCGGATGAAGTCCATGAAGCTGGCAGTCGCTTCCTTGGTTTCCCAGACGAACGGCTTTTCCGCGGCCGGGTTGTAGCGGTACAGCGGCCAGTAACCGGCATCCACTGCGCGCTTGGCTTCCACCTGGCTCATACGCATGTCGCCCTTGATCCCGTGTGCGATACACGGAGCATAAGCCAGGATGATCGACGGCCCGTTATAGGCTTCGGCTTCGCGAATCGCCTGCAACGTCTGCTGCCGATTGGCGCCCATGCAGATCGAAGCGACATAAACGTTGCCGTAACTCATGCACATGAAACCGAGATTCTTCTTGGTCAGGCGTTTCCCGGAGTTTGCGAACAGTGCCACGGCCCCGATCGGCGTCGATTTGGAAGCCTGGCCACCGGTATTGGAGTAGACTTCCGTGTCGAGGACCAGAATGTTGACATTCCGGTTCTGCGCAACCACGTGATCCAACCCGCCGTAACCGATGTCGTAGGCCCAGCCGTCACCGCCGAGAATCCACACCGATTTGTCCACAAAGTAATCCTTCAGTTCCAGCATTTTGCTGAAGACATCCCGAAGTTCGCCGCTGGTCTTTTCCACGGCCTTCGGCAGCAGATCACCGATCTTCTTCTGGAGAGCAATTGCTTCGTCGTCGGTCTTGTCCCAGTTGGCAATGGCTGTTTCGAGCATGCCCTTCATTTCGTCGCAGCAGACGCCGAGTTCCAGCGCCCGTTTAACGTTCGACAGCAGCTGTTTGCGGTTGTTGTCCACCGCCAGACGCATACCATAGCCGTATTCCGCATTGTCTTCAAAAAGCGAGTTCGCCCAGGCCGGTCCACGACCGTTCTTGTCCTTGCAATACGGCAGCGACGGGAAGGAACCACCGTAGATCGAAGAACAGCCGGTGGCGTTCGCGACGATCATGCGGTTCCCGAACAGCTGGGAAACCAGCTTGACATACGGCGTTTCACCGCAACCGGCGCAGGCGCCGGAGAACTCGAAATAGGGTTTCAGGAACTGCGACCCCTTCACCGTAGCAGCCGAAACACCACCGAGTTCATTGTCCGGCAACGCTTCGAAGAAGTCGACGTTGGCATTCTGTCCTGCCGCCCGTTCGACTTCGATCGGGCTGAAGGTGAGTGCTTTTTCCTTGGCCGGGCAGGTTTCCACGCAGACGCCGCAACCGGTGCAGTCTTCGACATACACCTGCATCCGATACTGCAGTCCCGGAACTTTGACGCCCTTGGCATCAACAGTCAGGAAGCTCGCAGGCTTATTCGCCAGATCGGCGGGAGCCACCAGCTTGGCGCGGATCGCCGCATGCGGACAGGCCATCACACACTGGTTGCACTGAATGCACTTGGAAGCATCCCAGGTCGGGACCTTCGGAGCGATCCCCCGCTTTTCGAAACGGGACGTCGCGGTCGGCATCGAACCATCGATGGACATCGCGGACACCGGAATAGAATCCCCGCGCAGTTCGACGATCGGCTTCAGCAGCGTGGTATTGAAAACTTCTCCGTTGTCGTAAGCCATCTTCGGCGCGACATAGGATTCGGTAATTTCCGCCGGAACCTTCACTTCAAAGAGACCGGAGAGCGCCTGATCCACGCAACGGATGTTCTGATCGACGATTTCTTTGCCTTTCTTGGCAAATTTCTTTTCAATCGCGCCCTTGATGTAACCGATCGCTTCGTCCGCCGGAATGATCGCCGCCAGTTTGAAGAAGCAGGTCTGCATGATCGTGGAAATATATTTCGGACTGCCCACTTCCAACGCGATCTTCAGAGCGTCAATCGCATACACCTTGATCTTCTTGGCAATGATGGTTTCCTGCATGTCACGGGTGAAGCTGGCAAACACCTTGTCCGCCGGCACCGCCGTATTGATCAGGAACACACCGCCTTCCTTGATCCCGGCCAGCAGGTCGAAACGACCGACATACGCCGGATTGTGGCAGGCCACGAAGTTCGGCGCAGTAATCAGGTAGGGCGACATGATCGGCGTATCACCGAAACGCAGGTGCGAAACGGTCACACCGCCCGACTTCTTCGAGTCATAGGAGAAGTACGCCTGCACATATTTATTCGTATGGTCGCCGATAATTTTGATCGAGTTCTTATTGGAACCGACCGTTCCGTCGGAGCCGAGGCCCCAGAACATACAGGCGGTCGTGCCCGCAGGTTCGGTCACGATCACTTCATCCACCGGCAGCGACAGATGCGACACATCGTCATTGATACCAACGGTGAAGTTATGGGTGCACTTGCCGGCCAGATGTTTGTAGATCGCCAACACCATCGACGGCGTGAATTCCTTGCTGGCCAGACCGTAACGGCCACCGATCACCTTGACCGGAGTACCAGCGAACGCCGCCTGCACATCGAGGAACAGCGGTTCGCCCTGAGAACCGGGTTCCTTGCAGCGGTCGAGCACGGCCACCGCCTTGACCGTCTTCGGCAGGACGCTGACCAGCGCCTTGGCATCGAACGGACGATAAAGGCGAACCTTGATCAAACCGAGTTTTTCGCCCTTCTGATTCAGGTAATTGATCGCTTCTTCGATCGTTTCGCAACCGGAACCCATCGCCACAATCACACGATCCGCATCGGGAGCTCCGACATAGTCAAACAGGTGATACTGACGACCAGTCATCTTCGCCAGAGCATCCATGTATTTCTGCACAACGGCAGGCAGCTCGGCATAGATATTGTTGGTGGTTTCACGGCCCTGGAAATAGACGTCGGGGTTCTGCGCAGCCATTTTGGCATACGGAGCTTCCGGACGGAGCGCCCGGTTACGGAAGCGTTCGACGAATTCCATGTTGACCATGGATTTCATATCGGCATAGTCGAGCAGTTCGACCTTCTGAATTTCATGGGAAGTACGGAATCCGTCGAAGAAGGAGAGGAACGGAACCTGACTTTCGAGTGTGGCCAGATGCGCCACCAACGCCAGGTCGTGGGTTTCCTGAATGGAGGCCGCGGAGGTCATTGCATAACCGGTCGCACGGCAGCTCATCACGTCGGAGTGGTCGCCGAAAATCGACAACGACTGTGCGGCCAACGCACGGGCGGACACATGGAACACCGTCGGCAGCATTTCACCGGCGATCTTGTACATGTTCGGAATCATCAGCAGCAGCCCCTGCGACGCGGTAAAGGTCGTCGTCAGAGCACCGGCACTCAGAGAACCGTGCACGGCACCGGCCGCACCGGCTTCAGACTGCATTTCCGATACTTCCACCTTTTCGCCGAACATGTTCTTCTGTCCCTGACTGGCCCAGATGTCGGCGTACTCGCCCATCGTCGACGAGGGCGTGATCGGATAGATCGCCGCCACTTCGCTGAAGGCATACGCTACATACGCTGCAGCGTAATTCCCGTCGATGGTCTGCATTTTTTTACCCATTTTTTCCTCCGTTATGGATGTTGTATGGTATGACAAGCAAGTATTCCGGGTCTTCCCTGAATCTGACTATAACCGCTGCCACCCCTCGGTATCCTGTGCTATTTCAGCCTATGGCCGAAATACACATTCCGGAGTTTTTCTCCGGAAATCAACCGGTTTAAAACTGTACACTCAATCCGGCGGATTTGCAACCGCACCAAATGATTTATCCATTCTTTTTTTTCACAACCGAAAACCATCATGTGCAAAAAAAACCGAATGGGAAGTCCATTCGGTTTTTTATCTTTCCGGCAATCCGCGGCACTGAATCCGTTACGCCTTCTGGAAATTCCCGGTACGGATGCAGGAGGTGCACAGCTTCACCGTCTTGACCGTGCCGCCCTCGCTGATTTTCACACTCTGCAGGTTCGGCTCAAAGGTCCGCTTCACATTTTTGACCACGTGCATCCCGATCCCGCCGGCCTTCTTCGCCAACCCCTTGCGGGTAATGCAGCCGCCCACTACTTTGCTCTTGCCGCAAAAATGACAAACATTGCTCATTTCCGATCTCCCCCGGCCGGGCAGCGCCTGCTCGGGCCGTTATTTGAATGTTTTTTATCTGCAAAAAATAAAAAATGGTGGGTTGACTGGGACTCGAACCCAGGACCACCGCCTTAAAAGGGCGATGCTCTACCGACTGAGCTATCAACCCACCAGAATAACTTCCAGCGATTACGATTCGTTACTTTATCATATCAACACAAAAAAATCAAGCTGAAAATATTTTTTTTCACATTTTTTCCCCAGTTTTCTCCGACTCCACCCGCTCTTGGGCCCCCACCAGCTCTTCCGCCCGAAAGGAACTGCGCACCAGCGGTCCGGATGCAACATTCACAAACCCCATGGCCAGCGCTGCCTCCTGATATCGCTCGAACTGCTCCGGCGTCACATAACGCGCCAACGGCCAGTGCGAAGAAGACGGCGGCAGATACTGCCCCACCGTCAGCAGCGTCACTCCTGCATCGCGCAGATCGCGCATCGCCGCCAACACCTCCGAATCGTCCTCGCCCAGTCCCACCATCAGACCGGATTTTACCGGGATCCGGCGACCGCCTATTTCGGCCGCCAGTGCCAGAACCTTCAGTGAACGCCGGTAGGTTGCTCGACAACGGATTTTTCCGGAAAGGCGCTCCACCGTTTCCAGATTATGATTGAAGACGGCGGGTCCCGCCGCCAACACCCGCCGTATGGCATCTGCATCACCGTTAAAATCCGGCGTCAGCACTTCGACTCCTGTTTCCGGAAGCCGCCGTCGAACCGCCTCAATCACCGCGGCAAAGCAGCCGGCACCACCATCGGGCAGATCATCCCGCGTCACACTGGTTATCACCACATAACGCAACTGCAATTTTGCCGCTGCCTCGGCCACCCGTTTCGCCTCGTCCGGTTCCGGCGGCAAAGGCTGTACGGCACAGGGAATCCCACAGAACCGGCAATTCCGGGTGCAATGATCCCCCATAATCAGAAACGTGGCGGTCCGCCGATGGAAACACTCGCCCAGATTCGGACAACGGGCACCGGCACAGACCGTATTCAAACGCAAATCCCGCAACAACGCGGTAACCTCTTCCCGGCCGCTGCCGACCTCAACCTTCACCCGGATCCACGCCGGCAGACGCGGCCGGGGCAATCTCCCGGAATCGGCCATCGCTCAGTTACCACAATCGGAAATCACCACACTGACGTTCGATCCGCCAAATGCAAAACTGTTCGACAACGCATGACGCACCCGGACCCCCTCCCGGTATTCGCGAATCAAAT
The DNA here is from genome assembly GCA_944389925.1 of uncultured Victivallaceae bacterium. Classification (GTDB taxonomy): domain Bacteria; phylum Verrucomicrobiota; class Lentisphaeria; order Victivallales; family Victivallaceae; genus CALXOD01. Next base: position 13,853 of record CALXOD010000011.1, read on the forward strand.
CAGCCCAGCCAAATTCCGGCTCGGGATTATCCAGATTGATGGAACGCGACAGAAACTGCTTTTCCATCATAATGGAAGTAAAAATAATTTCCGCGGCTCCGGTTGCCCCCACCATATGACCGGTCTGAGATTTCGTACTGTTGATGGCAACCTTGCTGCCGAATACGTCCCGCAAGGCCGCCATCTCCACCGGATCCCCCACCGGCGTGGCGGTCCCGTGCGTATTCACATAGGTAACGTCGGATGGACGCAATCCCGCATCCGCCACGGCCTGCCGCATGACCTCCATACAGGACGGAGCATCGGGCACCACCATGTCTGAAGCATTGCTGTTGGAGGCGACACCGCTGATTTCGCTGATGGGACGGGCACCGCGCCGGGTTACGCTGCGGCCGGATTCCAGAATCATATAACCGGCTCCACCGGCCAGCACAAATCCATCCCGATCCCGATCGAAGGGTCGGCTGGCAATTTCGGGCTGATCATTGTACTTGCGGGAAAGCGCGCGAATGGCATTAAACCCCAGCGCCTGAACCCAGTCCAGCTGCTCTGCTCCGCCGGCCACCACAATATCATAAAGACCGCTGCGAATCAGCCGGGCGGCGACCATGACCGCCAGAGCACTGCTGGCACAGGCGGCAGACACGTCGTACGACTCGCCTTTGAATCCAAATATCAGCGACAGATTGGAAATAGCCGAAGAAGGCATTACCCGCGGAACCACATACGGAGAAACGGTGCGCAACCTGCCGGAATCGTCAAATTTCCGGGTTTCCCCGAAAACCTCTCGGTAGTTGCTTCCTGCCACCCCACCGATTACGGCGATGCGCAGATGCGGCACTTCCTCCAGAGCGATTCCCGCCTCTGCCAGTGCTTCACTGACTGCCGCCACCGACATGACGCCGGTAGGAGGACAGAAACGCAACGTTTTCCGGTCAATCAGCGTCGTCGGCGGATTTTCATCCGCCAGACCACCGACCAGGCTCTCCAACTGATGGTCGACAAACTCGGGCACCCGGACCACGCCCGAACTGCCGTCCCGCAAAGCCTGCTCATTAGCCGCCAACCCGTTTCCCAGCGGCGTCACGAGACCGCGACCGGTGATGAACACTTTTTCCATCGGCATCCCGCTCCACATTTTGAATCATACACAAGAATCCGCCATAATATAACCGGGTTCACGCCATTTTCTATGGAAACAGGGAAAATTCCGTGGAATATTTCAACAAATCACTGTATAGTAAGATATGAATCGAATATCTACAAACACACGACTGCTGGAAACCACGGATCTGAATATCGGATTTGCCGCCGGCGAAAAAGTTCTGCCGGTGGTCAGCTCCGTATCCTTTTACGTCGATGCCGGAGAAATTCTCGCACTCGTCGGCGAATCCGGTTGTGGAAAAAGTATCAGCTGCCTGGCTTTGACCCGGCTGCTGCCTTCGCCACCGGCCCGGATCAAGGCAGGTGCCATCCGCTTTTATTCCTCAGAAGGAGCGGTGGAACTGCATCAGGCCCCTGCCCGGGCCTTGCGACGAATTCGAGGCGGCGGTATCGGCTACATTTTTCAGGAACCTTCTGCTTCGCTCAATCCGGTACTGCGTATTGGTGATCAGATCGCCGAAGCGATCGAACTGCATCGCCCGGAGGTCGAAGACGTGCGCGCCGAAGTTATTTCCCTGCTTACTCAAGTGGGAATTCCTGCTCCGGAGAGCCGTGCAGATGCCTACCCTCATGAACTTTCCGGCGGCATGCAGCAGCGCGTCATGATTGCCATGGCGCTGGCCGGCGCGCCCCGATTGCTGGTGGCGGATGAACCGACCACCGCATTGGACGTGACGATTCAAGCCCAGATTCTGGAATTGATCGACCGTACGCGAAAAGAACGCAATATGGGAGTAATCCTCGTCACCCACAACCTGGGCATCGTCGCCGAACTCGCGGATCGCGTCGCCGTCATGTATGCGGGAACCCTGGTGGAAAGCTGCGCCACGGAACCATTGCTCCAGTCACCAGCCCATCCTTATACCGCGGCTCTGCTGGCAGCGGTGCCGCGTTCCGGGTCAGGTCGTGCCCGGCTGACCACCATTCCGGGAGCCGTGCCGCCGCCGGGACAATATCCGCGCGGATGCCGATTTTTCGGTCGCTGTGAACACTGTGCGACTTTGTCGGAGGCACAGCAGCAGCTCTGTCGCGACCAACTGCCGGAAGAACGGGAAATCACTCCTGGCCATACCTGCCGCTGTCATTATCCCTTAACGGAGAAAACCGGATGATCAAACAGTCAAAACTTTTCTGCCTGCTCATCCCTCTGGCCTGCGTGGTTCTGCTGACGACCCTGCTGGTGGCCACATACCGTTTCCCGACATACCGCCGGACTGCCACCGCCGCTGAGCGACAAAATTCCGCCCGGCTCGAACGGATCATGCAGAAACTTGGCCGTGCATATTCGGAGGTAGAAGATGGTCGACTGGCCACCGCGGAGGTTATCCTGAAAGAAATTCTCCAGCATGAACAGCATCCGATGGCATTGCGGCTGCTGGGCCGTATTTACTACGAAAGCGGTCGCTTCCCGGAAGCGGAGGAGATTTTCCGAAAACTGATCGATCGCAACATGTTCGATGCCCCGGCACACAATAATCTTGGACAGGTGCTTTTCCGGCGCGGCCGATATCAGGAGTCTCTGGGAGAACTGCAGAAATCTCTGGAGCTGAATCCGGAATCTCCATTGGTTCATTTGAACTTATCCAGCGTTTACGCGGCGCTGAATGATCAGGAAGCCGCCCGACAACATTTTCTGGAAGCCCGAAAACGTCTGGGCGGCCCCGGCGGAGAGCTGGAAAACCATACGAACAAACCGAAAAAATGAGCAAAATTCACGTCCTTTCCGAACACCTCAGCAACCGTATCGCCGCCGGCGAAGTCATCGAGCGTCCGGCATCAGTGCTTAAGGAACTGGTGGAAAACGCCATTGATGCCGGCGCCGACCGGATCCGCGTAGAAGTCGAGCGCGCAGGAACCCGCCTTATCGCCGTCTCCGACAACGGCTGCGGAATGGATCCCGATGACGCACTGCTGTCACTGGAACCGCACGGCACCAGCAAAATTCGGGAAGAAGCCGACATTGACCGTATCTGCACCCTGGGCTTCCGGGGGGAAGCGATTCCCTCCATTGCGGCTATTTCCCGTTTTTCCATTGAAACCCGCACAGCAGATGCGTTGGAGGGGTTCCGCGTGGAGGTTGCCGGAGGAAAAATTCTCGAAACACTGCCCGCCGGCTGTGCCCCGGGGACGACGGTGCGGGTGCGTGATCTTTTTTTCAACACCCCCGCGCGGAAAAAGTTTCTGAAAAGCCCGGCCACGGAAGAACACCACCTGGAAGAGGCCCTGCTGATGCTGGCCCTGCCCTATCCTCAGATTACCTTCGAATTGCTGATGGACGGGCGGCCCGCGATCCATTCGCCAGCCTCGAAACAGCTGGATTCCCGGTTACGGGCCTTTTTCGGTCGCCACTTCCAGGAACAGATGCTGCCGGTACAGCATCGTGAAAACGGAATTGAAATCAGCGGCTATATCGCTGCGCCGGGATTCACACGCAACAGCCGTCGCGAGCAGCGCACCTTCGTCAATGGCCGCGCCGTGGAATCCCCGGCACTTTACCGGGGACTGCGGGAAGGTTACGCAACGTTAAGTGATGCGGGGCGTTATCCGCCCTGTGTCCTTTTCCTCACGCTGGAGCCGACGGCGGTGGATGTAAACGTCCATCCGGCCAAACGCGAAGTCCGTTTCAAACAAGAATATGTCGTCTCCCGCGCAGTGGCGGCAGCAGTGGGAGCCGCACTCCGACGCCGCAGCACTCCGACCTCCGCGCTGGATCCCAAAGTGCCGATGGAGCCGCTGCTGGAAAGCGTCCGGGTGCATTATACCCCCTCTCCGGTACAACAAGAGGATTTCTTTGCCGCCTCGGAACAGGACCGTACGCCGCTGGCTCCCGCCTCGGAAACCGTCCCTGTTGCCCCCCCTCAGGACCTTTCGTCTGCTGTCAGCGGGAAAACCGGAGCCGCCAACGCGTTCTCCGGTCTGACGGATCGGCCCGATCTTTCTCATGATACAGAGACTCCAGCCCCCTCATCTCCCCGGCCGGAGAGTTCGAATACAACGGAGTCTGCCTCTCTCTCTCCCCGCACACCGCATCCGCTTCCCGGAGCCATGGTGTTTAACGGTAACTGGCCGACAGCGGTGATCGGAGTGCTGGATGACACCTATATTATTGCCTCCGGCCCGGCGGGGCTGGTGCTGGTGGACCAGCATGCCGCCCACGAACGAATCCTGTTTGAACAGCTGCTGCGGGACAGCAGCGCGGGCATACCGGCCCAGCGGCTGCTGTTGCCGCTCTCCGTGGAGTTACCGCGCACAGCAGCAGCGATGTTGTGGCGCAGCCGGGATCTGCTGGAAAAACTGGGCTTCGATCTGGAACCGCTGGGCAACCATACCATCATGTTGAACGCGGTTCCCGCCGCCCTGCCGACGGGAGATCTGGAAAAGTTGTTATTGGACATGCTGGCTGAATTAATCGACAACACTGCCGCGCGTCTGCCGCTGGAAGCTGAATTCGTGGCACGGGCCGCCTGCAAAGCCGCGATAAAAGCCCACGATCATCTGACGCCGGAGATGGCCCGGCAACTGCTGGAACAACTGGGCAAATGCCGCCAGGGCACCCTCTGCCCGCATGGTCGGCCGACTATGCTGACCATCACGCTGACCGAAATCGAACGCCGATTTGGTCGAAAATAAGGAAAAAAACACATTTTTTTACTTTTTTGAGCTTGCAAAAAAAGGTTTCGGCTGTAATTTAAGAAACGTTGTCACACTGAGTGCACCCATAGCTCAATTGGATAGAGCGTCTGGCTACGGACCAGAAGGTTTGGGGTTCAAATCCCTATGGGTGTACCATTTTTTTATTGTTTTCCATTATTTTTGCTGCAGAAGCTTCTTTCTGACCTGTCCATGCTGCTTGCCGGAACATTTCCCTTGTTAACCGGCGGTGGAGCAGAAGCGGAATGACCGAGGAAAATGGTGTTGACATATTGCCCTGAAGCAGTTTCCACCAGATCGAATTGATGCAGCTCTCCGGCAACGGCAATCTTCCGGTACTGTCCCGGCGCGTGCCCCACCTTCCGCTTGAACAAGCCGGCAAAATAGTATTCGTTGGAAAAATGCAAGTCGGCGGCAATCTGCTTGATCGTCCGTCGGGTACTGCACAACAGTTCCTGCGCCGCCGCCAGCTTTCGCTTCAATAAGTACTGGTACGGAGTTTCTCCGAAATCCCGCCGGAAAATGCGAATAACCTGAACCTCCGAACGATGCAGAATCCTGCCCATCGTCGCCAGATCCGGCATTGGATGGAAAATCTGTTTTTCCAGAAAATCGCGCAATGTCCGCCCCTCGTCGCTGATCGGCCCCTCAGCCTCCACCAGCGTCTGAACGTCCGCTGCCATCTGCATGATAATCGTACTGATAATCTCCGGTCCCAGCGGCAGATGCGCTTGTTCCGGATTTTTCCGTAATCGGCTCAATCCTTCGGTGAACAACTCCGGTCGGGAAAAACGTCGGACCCAGTGCACATGTTCCAGATCGTAGATGCGCAGCAGTTCACGAACCAGCAATCCGCTGACATTGAACCAGTGTTTCACCCAGGGATCATCCGAATCGGACCGGTATATGCGCCGCCCGCAATCCGGTACGAGGTACACGTCTCCGGCTTCGGGAAAAAATTCCGCATCATCCACGATCAGATGACCTCGTCCCCGCTCCACGTATTCGAAAACAAAATAGGCATCCAGTGCGCGCATATCAATGCAATAATTGCCATCACAATACGAACTCCCCGCCAGATGCAGTCGAAACGGCGACCGGGATGCCGCTTTCGGAGGAAAGATGAACTCCTCATACATGATCATAATCCTTATCATTTTATCTATAAAAAGCATTTTTTATCCATTTTTCTGTAATATAATATAATTAGATATAAAAAATTCAACCGCCAGAAAGATCTTCCCCCCAAAGAAAGGGCTCGGCTTATGAAAAGGTTATTTTTCCGGTTCACGCTGATTGAACTCCTGGTGGTCATTGCCATCATCGCAATTCTGGCTGCCATGTTGTTGCCGTCTCTCAACAAGGCGCGGTCCAAAGCGCACCAGATCAGCTGCGTCAATCAGCTTAAGCAAATGGGACTGCTGGATGCCGTCTACACCGCGGACAACAACGATTTCATCATCCCCGCCGCCCGTCCCGGAGCGGACGGCGCCACCCGCTGGTATCAATATATGTACCGATACGAACGCGGCATGTTTTCCCGAAAAGGCACTCGGGAAAGCGACGGTTCGGCGGTACCGCTGTGTCCGGCAGCCTATTCCGAACGAGGGTTGACCGACTATCTTTACTCCGGGACCTGGCCGGAATACAACCCGGATGCCGACAGTTCCGCCATTGCCTATTGCGGCGACTACGGGCGCAATAAGGAGGCCGGCTATCTTGCGTCAGAAAACGTTCCCTGGACCAAACAGACTCAGATCGTCACGCCGGCACGGAAAATGGCGATCTTCGACGCCTACTACATGATCGAAGGGATCAATGCCTGGGCCACCGCAGACGATGTCTATCGGCTCCAGGGCGGCCGGGTCTCCTGGACCCGGCACGGCACCACCAGCGCGAATACGCTCTATTTCGATGGTCATGCCGCACCGCAACAGCGCTTCCACAATCAGACGAAATACGGTTCGACGTACCTCCTCTACATTCACTGCGTGCTGACCAAGCGACGCAATCCCGCGGTGCAGTGACATGAAAACACGAATCAAAGGATTGACGCTGCTGTTACTCTGCCAGATTTTTGATGCGGCCGCCACCAATCTGCTGGATGCCGCACAACTCCAGCGGGGTGTTGGACAGGTGGAGTTCATCCGGCAGGCCGGGAAGAGAATGATCCGGCTGACCGGGAAAACTCCGCAGCCGCCCCCCAATGGCAATGCTTATTTGAAGTTCCGGCTGAAACTTGATCGGCCGGTGTCGCTGACCGGCAAAGCGATTCGCTTCAAGGTCACTTCCCTCCGGTCTGAGCGCTATGGCGGCGTGATCTTCAACACCTTCGCTCCCGATGCGCACAAACCATCCTGGTCACTGATGCGATGGAACCGGAAACTATTTGCAAAAGAACCGGTTCCCATGGTAATTTCCGCCGGATCCGACCGCACTTTGAAATGGCAGACAGCGCCGGGGCGGGACGATCAGATCGACCGGCTGGAATTTATGTTCGGCTCACCATTCGCGAACCAGGAAGGCGAATTTCTGATTTCCGACATTACAGTCGGCCCGGAACATTCTCCGGACGATCCGGAACTGCAGTTGGAAGCAGAACATTTTCGTTTTTCACCGAAACACCTGGAAATCGTCACCGACCGCCGCTTCTCCGGCGGCAAAGGAATCCGCCTCCGCCCGGACACAGATCTGACGGAAGCGGAACTGGAAATGCAATTCGAAGTTCATCCAGGCCATTATGTTCTGACAACCACCGTCGCGGCCGAAGAACCCCTGGCCCGGCGATTGCAGGCAGCATCGAACAACGCCGATTCACCGCGAATCGGAGTACGCTGCGATGATGGTCCATGGCGTAAACGGGTAGTTCTTTTCGCCCATGAAGCCCACAATCCTTTCCGGGAGCGTCCGATCCTGGATCTGCGGCTGGAAGGGGGTGTTCATCGCCTGCGCTTCCGTCTGCCGCCCGGCATCCAGCTGGACAAGTTGACGCTGGCGCCGTACCAACCGCCCAAAGTACCGGAAGCCGCAACCCGCTATCGTCCGACGGTTCTGCCACCGGAGGGACATCCGCGGGTGTTTCTCTCTGCCCGGACGCTCCCCACCATCCGCCGGAATCTGGAACTTCCGGAAAACCGCGAAGTCTGGGATAAACTCCTGCAAACAGCAGCACAAACGATCCAACCACAAACTCAAGACGCGGAAATTTCCACCTGCGATCCGGCCTTTGAAAAATATATGCAAGCCCGGGCCTTCGTCGCCCTGATGCGCAGCGACCGGAAACTTGCCGGAGAAACGGCGGCGGCCTTCCGGGATTATCTGGCGCAGATCCGGTATGACAACATGACCGACGTCACCCGGGCCATCGGGCATACGATTCTGACCGCGGCCCTGATTTACGACTGGTGTTTCGACGCCCTGACGCCGGCGGAACGCGCCGCCATGGCCGAGAAGATGCTGGAACTGGCCGAGCAGACCGAAATCGGATATCCCCCCTTCAAGCAGGATGTCGTCAACGGACACGGCAACGAAATGCAGTTCACCCGCGACCTGATCGCCATGGGCATCGCCCTTTATGGAGAGAATCCCCTGCCCTACCGGTACTGCACCTATCGTTTTTTTGAAGAAATTGTACCGATGCACCGTTTCGAATACCGCAGTCTGTGGCACAATCAGGGAATGGCGTACGGCGTAGTCCGTTTCAGCGGCGACGTGATCGCCGCGCTGCTCTACGAACGTATGAACGGCGTCCAGGCCTTTCCGGCCTATGTGAAAAAACTGCCGTACAGCTGGTTTTATCTGCGGCTGCCGGACGGCACCATGTTTCGGGACGGCGATGATTTCTATATGACGAATCAGCGTGGATTATACTCCAGCAATTACGAAAGCACGTTTCTTTCCGCCGTCTACAGCGCCGATCCGGTGCTGAAGGGTGAATCGCAGCGGCAGGGCATCGACACCTGGAAATTCAACCACCCGGTGCAGTTCCTGCTGTTTAACGATCCGACCGTTCCGACACAACCGGATTACTCCCACCTGCCGCTGACCCGTCTCATGCCGCCGCCATATCCGGCGATGGCCGCCCGGACCGGCTGGACCATGGGCGGCGACTCCCGCGATGCACTGGTATTTCTAAAGGGCGCCAACTATCAGTCTGTCGGTCATCAGCACCTTGACGCCGGGAGCTTCCAGCTTTATTATCGTGGACTGCAGGCGGTGGATCTCGGTATTTATCTGCAGTTCGGCACACCGTACGACCGGAATTTCAATAAGCGCTCCATCGCCCACAACGTTCTGCTCGCCTACGATCCCGCCGAAAATTGGGGCTGGTTGGCCAATGACGGCGGCCAACAGTATTTCTGCGGCTGGCCGAGCGGGAAATCGCCTTCCAACCTTCAGGAAATGCTGGAAAAATCCCGAAATGGTACCATGCTGGCCGCCGCTTTCGGCCCGGATCGAAAACGGCCGTTCTACAGCTTTTTCAAAAACGATCTGACCGCGGCTTATACGAAAAAAATCAACCGCTATGTGCGCAGTTTCGTTTTCCTCCATACCGGGCGTACCGGACAACCTGCCGCGCTGGTGGTATTCGACCGGGTACTCACCTCCGACGACGCCGTCCGAACCTGGTTTCAACTCAATACGCTGAGCGCACCGGAACGGCGGGAACGAACCTTCATCTCCCGATACGGAGCGGGACAACTGACCACCCGGCTGCTGCTGCCGCAGGAGCCGCTGACGGTGGAGACGCACTCCGGGCCGGACTCGCGGCGGGTGTTCGGCAAAGAATACGCCATTCCCCCGACCGGACTTCCGGAAGAAAACGGCACCCGAACCATGATCGCCCCCACCGTCCAGAAACAGGATACCCGGTTTCTCGCGATCCTGCAACCGGGAGATCCGGATGTGGAACCGTCCCCGGTATCACTTCGCGAAAGCCCCACGCATCTGGAATTGACATTGGCGGACACGCTGCTGGTGTTGGGCGGAAACTTCTCCCCGGTATCCGATACGGTGAAAATAGTCGTTCCGGAATCAGTGTCCCGGGTGGTATTCGCCGATTTTTCCGCCGGTAAGTGGACGGTTTGCTCGGACTCCGGTACCGGAAACAGGGAAACCTTCACCACCGCTCCCGGACAATTATGCGGCACCTTGTTTCTGAAACCAGGCACCTACCGACTGGAGCGGACTGCCCTACCTGTTGTCTCGACTCCGGCAGAATCCCTTTGAGAAACCGTCGCATGCTCGGAGAAACGATTGCGGCAACAGTCGGAAGATGATTGGCGCCGCTCCCCGGCAATGTCTTCACCTCAAGCTCGTGCGAATGCACCACAGCGAAAAAAACGCATGGGAGAGCTCTTTCGGCAACCTCTTGAGATCCACGTCCGGCGCGCTGAACTTTTCACCCTGGCGCGAAGTTTTCATTCATTTAATAGAGCTTGGAAATCCGATTGTGAATTGCTTTTCCCTTGTATTGGCAATCCCCCTATTGCCAAGGGTTCGGAAGTATTTTTTTATGGTCCTGCATGAGAGAATGAGCTTGCTGTGCCCCCTCCTAATGCCGCCTCACAACGGCAGCATTAAACGGCAATTTTCACGGTCGGCGGAATTGTGATTCCCATACCCGCCATTTTTCGGGAGTCATTTCCCATTCACAGTAAATCGCACAGCCCGTATAATTCCCCGATGGCTTTGCCGCCAGAATCCCGGATAGTGCCGCAGCAAGATGTTCGACCCGCGGATGATGATACCCGGTCCCGGCATCTTCGTAGGCTGGCACACCCAGCAACAGCCGGCAATCAGTTCCCGCCAGCGTCTTCTGCAACTCCTGTGTCCATTGAGTCATCAAGCGAATATAAAACTTCTCCAGCTTGATGGAAGTATCGTACATCATAACTGCCATTTGATCGCATCGTTTCGCCACTTCAGCCAAATACGGCAGCTCCCAATGCACATCGGGACAAGGATGCCAAAAGGTCGGAGGCGGATATGCTGCCACGCTCAAAATCCGTCCGGACAAAACCGGGCGCAAACTCTCAAGCAGCAGGAGGAAATCGGAATTTCCGGAAGGAAGAGGTTCGATATTCACCTGTACACCGGCCAATCGCGGATGCATTGTCAGCAATTTCTTTACCGAATCAACGAACCCCTGCCGCCAGCGCCGGTTCTCAAGTCGGGCAGAGTCTCCCAGAACCCCGCCGATCCACGGAATCACCGCGATCCCGGCGGCCTCCGTGACATCCAGGAAACGCTCCACTTGCACACTGTCATAAGGAGCTATTGCACCGCTGAACTGAGCCGGGCAGAGATGTGGATACACAAAACGGATATTCTGCGACTTCAATTGCTGTGCCAGCCGCTCCACTTTTTCGACAGAACGAAAATCATTCACGTTGCGGGAATTACGCTGGAACCAGGAATCATCCCCCAACCAGCCATGTCCCAGCCAGATGGCGTTCTGGCCCCGGTCCAATCGCCCGCACTCCTCCCCCGTTCCCGGCGACCACAGCCAGTACAGCAAAAAGGGAATACCCGCCACAATAGCGAGCACGGCCCCAATTCGCAACAAACTATCCTTTAATTTTCTCACAAATTTCGACAGTTCTGTCAATTGCCACGTCTCTGAAAAATTTCTGTCCAGCGATTCAATATAACCGGTCTGAAGGTTTCATACAATCCCCTCTGAAAAGAATCATCCGCTTCCTGGTCTCAATCGGAACTGGAAGCCTGCGGCTTTTTCCAGGCGGATGATTGGCAGTTGTATTTTACTTTTTTTTGACTATAGTACAAAAAGCAAACACGATCATCAAACATCACACCAGGAGGACGGGAAATGAAACCTATGCACAGCAAAGTTCGGCTTTTCACCTTGATCGAATTACTGGTAGTGATTGCCATCATCGCCATCCTCGCGGCAATGCTGCTGCCCGCCTTGAATAAAGCCCGGGCACAGGCGCAGAAAATCTCGTGCATCAACAATCAGAAAACCCTCATCACTGCCACCATCATGTATACCGGAGATTATGACTTTTTCCCGGTACTGAACGCGGCATCCGGTGCAGTCCCTTTTAGTTATTTCGGTTTTGCCAACTGGAAATGGCAGCTGGCTCCTTATCTCGGACTCAGCGGACTGGAGACTCCGACGTCCGCCACGGAAGGCGTCAATGTGCGGCAACTCGGACGCGGCCCCTTCGGCTGCCCGTCCTGGACCAACGGCAGTGCCGGATTCACGATCCCGCAAAATAAACAATCGTTCTTCGGTGGTTACGGCTACAATTGGGGCAGCGGCAATATCAGTGGCGTACCTCAAGGGTTAGGCTATCTGGGGATTTATGTCAAGCCCAATACCGTTACCAAACCGGCGGAAACACTGGTAACCGGAGATGGAGCCGATGCCCTGACTGGAGAAACGCAAGGCGCGGTACTTTATATGAATGGAAGCGGGCCAGGCATTGGAGACCGACATGATAATGGAATCAATGTCAGCTGGGTCGACGGACATGCCAGTTACATGAAAAAAACGGAATTGATGCGCGGCAAATCCAGTCCCTCCCTCAGTACAGCGAACGAATATAAATATTATTATCTACGCATCAAATAACAGAATCCCGCCTCTGCGGCAGCAGGAAACCGGCTTTCTGCCGGTTTCCCTGCTTTGTCCAGTGTCTTCCTCTGGGGACGTTTTCTGTACTCCGCGGCATCGCAGGATTCAGACAGATGAATCTCTAACTCTTACCACGGCAAAAACCTGACAGAATCGCCCGCCGCCCTCTCCGGGACTTTGTCCTGATTGAAAAAGTCGTATCATGATCCGGTACGAAAAAACGGAAAAGCACAAAACTATCCAAATATATCCACAAAAATTCAGTTTTTTTGATCCTGTATCGAAAATTATGATTCACAATTTTTCTTTCTTCTGTTATAATTAATAAGCAAAATTGGGCCGGTTTGCCTTGCACGGCACTGACGAGCTGCCGACCATGAATATAGATGGCCAGAGACGTTGTCAATGATTCAACCCAAAGGAACAACCATATGAAAATCTCACATGCAACATCTTGTCGAACGTTTACGTTGATCTAACTTCTGGTCGTCATTGCGATCATCGCCATTCTGGCCGGCATGTTGCTGCCCGCACTGAACCGGGCCCGCGCTACCGCCTATAAGGCCAGTTGTCTGAGCAATCAGAAGCAATTTGGTCAGGCCAGTGCCATGTACGGCAGTGATACCGACTATCTGCCGGCCGCTTGTAAAAGTGGTTATACCATCAATGGTGTCAATATGGGAACCACCGCCTGGAAAGGTATTCTGGCACTCTACATCGGTAATACGGACAAGCTGGCCAATAAGGACACCTATGCCGATGTCATCAACAGCTAAGGTATTCCGGTGCCCCACCTGGCGTCTGGAAGGCATCAGCAATGAATCCCATCGAAACGCTCTGGCAGATACATTCCGAAATTACGGCGGCGGCTACGGTATCCCCTATGTAGCAACTCTGACTTATCCCTCCAACCGCCGTTACATTGGTTACAACGGCGTCTTTCAGAAAACCAATGCAGTCAAACAACCATCGGCTACCATCATGTTCGGCGAAAGTGATGATTCCGGTCAAGGAGCGACTAGTGCAGGAAACTATTCGTTCGTCTACAATAATGGTCCTGGTTCCGCGTCGCGCCGTCCTTATGGCCGTCATGACAACTATTCCCAGATGACACTGAGCTGGGTAGATGGCCATGCCAGTTCCATGAGTAACCAGGAAATCACTGCCGGGAAGCCGATTGTCGGACAGTCCGCCACGGACAATTTCCGTTACTATTTCTGGATGGACAAGAAATAAAGGACACTTCGGAAATTATGCAATCCAAAAATGGCGCGATAACGATCGCGCCATTTTTTTCCCGATCAACCACTGATTTTTTGATGAAGGAAGAACGCTTATGAACTTTTCCCGTCTTCTGCTTTTTGGCATGCTGTTTCTGGGATTGACTGCAGGGCGAGTAATGGCGGACGCCACGCTCTTTATCGCACCGGAAAAATGCGGCAACGGCAGCGGGGAATCCGATGCCGATGCCGCATTGTGGACCGATCCCGCATTCTGGAAATCCGTTGCGGCCAAGTTGAAACAGGAACCCATAACCGTGCAGTTTGCCCCGGGCATCTACAATGTCCGCCATAATCCTGCCACCCGCAAGGGCAACGGTCTTGACATCAACCGCCCCGGCCATGAAAAATATCTGTTGACACTCCGGGGGGCTCCAGACTTCACCACCGTCATCCAGCGTGACCCGGGGGATCCCGTGGACGCGGTTTCCGCCAATTTCGCCACATTGATGCAGATCCGCCGGCCCCAAAACCTGCGCATCACCGGCCTGCGGTTCACCGGAAACACCCCCATCGCCTATGGTCTGCAGTTACGTGAGGCGCAGGACGTTACCATTGACCATTGCCGTTTCGTCGACATGCCGGGCGTCTACTACGGTGCCACCGGTGTCAACGGCAGCACTTCGCGAAACATCACCTGGGAAAACTGTCATTTTGAAAATGTCGGCACGGAAATTTCCGCACATATGATCTACAATGCCAACGGAGCCCGTGATCTCGCCATCCGCAACTGTACATTCATCAACACTCCGGGAGACTTCATCCGCTTCCGCAACGGCTGCCGGAATATTCTGGTTGAAAACTGTTCCTTCCTCATGCCGGAAGTGAAAACGCCGATCGACTACCCGTTCATCAGTCTGCCGCTTTTCAACTCCCGCGATCCGCGCAGCACCGATCCGGAAATCACCAAGCGGCCGTTCGAATATTTCGGTGGCAACATCACGATCCGCAACAATACTTTCACACGGCAATCCGCACCGAAAGCAGGCGGCCGTGCTGTGGTGCTGATGTTCCACAACTCAAACTTTACGCCGCCGGGAGTCGAGCTGTTGTTCAATCGTGAGGACATTGCCCATTTTCGGGGCCTGTCGGATGCGGAAGCACGCGCGTGGTTGAACAAGCGCACCGGCATCGATACCACCGCCGTCACCCTGGAAAATAACAAGGTAAACAGCCACACACTGGATCAGGTGGTCTATGAGTGCTGGCCCAACGGCAGAGATCCGCAGCGTTATCCGGATGAAGAATACAAAAATCTCTTTGACCTGACCCGGCTTGTCAACAAACAATAATCATCGGGGATCGGTCCCATCGCCTCTCCCCTGCATTTCTTATGAACCCAAACACCACCGTTCCTTATGCGGGAATCGGTGGTGTTACTCTTTTTCTGATCTGCCGCTCGAGGCGGAACATGTACCTCAATCTACAAAAAGATCACGGCTGGCGAATTTCGGTTCGCTGGTAAGATTGATTCCGAGTTTACGAAGACCGGCTTCATCTCCCGGTGTCGGCAAATGCGTCAAATGCATCTCACAGCCGGACAACCGCCGCAGATTCCGCATCGCCAGCCCGGCCGCCGGGTTGGCGGGCACGCTGACGCTCAGGGCAATCAAAGCCTCGCCGAGGTCCAGACTGACCCGTTTGCTTTTCAGGAAATCTTTCTTGAGCATTCCCACTGAATCGATTACCTCCGGAGAGATCAGCAACAATTCATCCGGCAACCCCGCCAGCATTTTGATAGCGTTGATCACACAACTGGCCGCCGCATGCATCAACGGCGAATTCTTGCCGGTAATAATGGTCCCGTCCGGAAGCTGCAGGGCAGCCCCGCAATAGATGTTATCACTGCCCTTGTCCTGCTGCTGCGTCGCCTCACGGGCGGCATTGCGCGCAGGCGCCACCACAGAACGATCCTCTTCCACCGCACCGACCTCATCCATCAGCAGCTTGACCCGATCCACCGTCTGCTGGTCGGTCATCCCCAGTGCGTATTCGCACCGATAACGGAAATAACGCCGGATAATCTCCTGCGTGGCAGCCCGACGCACCGCCTCATCATCTACAATGGAAAACCCCACCCGGTTCACCCCCATATCGGTTGGCGACCGGTACAACTGATCGTTATCCATAATCTTGGCGCAAATCCGCCGCACTACCGGAAAAATTTCAATATCCCGGTTGTAATTGATCGCGGTCTTGTCATAAGCTTCCAGGTGAAACGGATCGACCATATTCACATCTCCGATGTCCGCCGTCGCCGCTTCATAAGCAAGGTTGACCGGATGTTTCAGCGGAAGATTCCATACCGGGAACGTCTCGAATTTGGCATAGCCGGCAGAGACGCCGCGTTTCTGTTCGTGATAAACCTGCGACAGACAGGTCGCCATTTTACCGGAACTGGGACCGGGACCGGTAACGATCACAATCGGTTTTTCGGTCTCAATAAATTCATTGGCACCGTATCCTTCGTCGCTGACGATGGTATCCAGATCAGTGGGATACCCCTGAATCGCCCGGTGTGCGTAAACCCGGATGCCCAGTCGGGTCAATTTGTTGATAAAGGTTTTCACCACCGGCTGGTCGGCATATCGAGTGACAACCACGGCCTTCACATCCAGCCCCCAGTCGCGCAGATTGTCGATGATCCGCAAGGTATCCGCATCATAGGCGATGCCGAAATCAGCACGGATTTTCTTGCGCTCAATGTCTCCGGCGAAAATGCAGATGACAATATCGATTTTGTCCTTGAGTTTCTGCAACAGGCGCATTTTCACGTTCGGGTCGAAGCCCGGCAGAATCCGGGCGGCATGATAATCATAAGCCAGCTTGCCGCCGAACTCCAGATACAGTTTATTATCAAAGCGTGCCGCCCGTTCCAGGATGGCCCGTGATTGTTCTTCCAGATACTTTTCGTTGTCAAACGCGCGTGCTGTCATTTCCCTCTTTCCCATCTTCTTTATTTCCGCGGCGTTGCGCGCCGTCATCAGCTAAAAAAAAACTCCGCCGCACTTCCGGAATCACCGGCAGCGGACAGAGGCGGTTCCCCAAAGTCTGCAGTTCCGCTTCCGGGTTAGCAGGCGGGCACTTCTCCCGTAAAAGAAGCCTCCGCAGCTTCGATCGAAGCGAACGAAGCAAAATGCCGTGCCAGCCCGCTCAACTGAAAAACCCGCTGAATTTTCTCCGAGGCATTCGCCACCGCAAACCGCCCGTTGCGTTCGCGCATGTCTTTAGCACCGATCAGAATCGAACGCAGCCCCGCACTGCTCAAGTAGGTGAGTTCCGCGAAATCGAAAATCAACGCCATGCAACCTTCCTTGCAGACGGCCGCAATCGCCGCATCCGCCTCGGGCGCCGTCATCGAATTCAACTCCCCGGAAAAACTTATCACGGTGCAATTCCGCCGCTGTGTCACGCTGATCATCTCCGACCTGCCTCTCCAATCGTAAATTCAAGAATATTTCGATTCTCTTCCCGCCGATATTTCAGATTTTCCACCAGAGCCCGCACCAGCGACACGCCCAGTCTGCCGATGGACTGCCCCCTCACATCTGCCGCGATCTCGACCGGTCCCGCCTCCGTCAACGGGTTGAATGCGCGTCCATCGTCAGTCAAACATACCCGGACCGCCCCCTTGTGAAAATCCAACGCCACGCCAATCTCATGCCCGGCCCGGTCATCATAACCGTACTTGATGATGTTGGAAATCAACTCCTCCAGCGCCAGACGCAATGCGTAACGGGAATCCCCGGACAGCTCCGCAAATCCGGGCAGCGTCATAACCTGCCGGTCCAATTCCGCCAGATCCGTCCATTGATTGCGTACGGAATAATACAACCGCATTTGACTCCGGCCTCTCTGATCTTCACCCTCCAGAAATTACGCTTTTAAACGGATTTTTCAAGCCCGAAACCGAAATTATTTTGTATTTGCCGCCGTCCTTTTCTCCCCAAAACCGGAGAGCCAATCGCCCCCGCTAAAAAAACAACGGAGAGAGAAAGGCCTTCCATTCCGGAAGTTTTTCTCTCCCCTGCAGTCGGTCTTCCCGGACGGTTATTCCAGTTCAGCCAACACCCAGAGCGTGGCGCTTTTCAACGTCTTGCTGTACTGGGAGAAAGTCCAGTCCGGATTACCGGTCGGGGCATTGCCGATGCCGATTTCCGCATCAGGCCCGGCAACCCAGCGATTGTAGGCGAATACGGTCTGCTTTTCCGCTGTATTGTGAACCTGCATCGAACCGTATCCCGGCTTGTATACTGGCGCTGGGGCATCCCCGAAGTCGAACGTTTCGGAAGAAGCTCCCGGCACCTTCGCCACATTCGGCGCCGTATAATTCGAACACCAGAACTCGATATTACCGCGTTCAAACGTTCCGGTCTTCACGCCGGGCACGTTGGAATGCACCTCCAGATTGGTCACAAACGTCTGGTATTTGCGTCCCATGGAGAATGTCGGCACCCCCATATAGCGCAGCTCCGTATCAAAAGGATCCATGGCACACCACACATACTGGCCGGTCCCGTCGGTCTTTTCCAGCCGGACCAGATAACCGATCCGCTTGACTTTTCCCTTCAGTGCCGAACTGTAATCCAGATCATATTTTGCCGCGACCGCAGCGTTTTTGTCTCCAGCAAGCATATTGCAGCGAAACACCATCTTATATTTTCCGGCCTCCGGCACCCATTCGGCCAGCTCCTCCGCCGACACCGGCTGCGCTGCCCGGAATGCCCCCAGCGGCAATCCCGCTTCGTTGGTCAGATTCGGCTCTGCAAGCTGATTCCAGGCGAACCGGATCTGCCGGGCCTCCGGCACCTTGTCACTGGAAACCAGTAATTTATTTCCGGCCATTTCCACATGGGCCGGATGAAAGACACAATCCGGACCGGCAAGTTCGAACCAGTTCGGTTCCTTGCCGTCGCGGGTCTTCCAAGTCTGCACGTGACGACCGGTGATCTCCACAACACTGCCCTTAAACTCAATCCGATCCGGAGCAGGACAATCTGCCGCCAGTTCCGTCCGGCCGTAATCGCGTTTCAGCGCCAGCAGTGCCAGGCGGCGCCCCACGGTTTCCTTGTCTTTGGGATGAATATCGTTGAGCATGCCGACATCGTTGATCACCGCCATGCCGGCTTTCGGAAAAGTATCCGCAAAGCGCTGCTGCACTTCCCAGATCACCGGAAGCCGGAAGGCATCTCCTTTGTAATCATACGGCGCAAGCTGGGCAAAATAAAAGGACATGTCCGGATTGTTGAACACTTCCCGCCAACCGCGTACCAGTGCCTCCATTTTACTGTAATACGCAGCACCGTCTCCCAGGTTGGCCTCGCCCTGATACCAGATGGCCCCGCGAATGCCGTAGGGGGCCAGCGGATGAATCATACCGTTATACAACGCCGCGACCGTGCCCCGGGTCGCCGTACTGAATACTTTCGGAAAAGCCGGAGGGGCCGGAGGAACGTCCTGCCGAGCCACTGCCTCCCGATAGCGTTGCAGCCAGACAGTATAGATTTCTTCCGTTTTTTTCGTCAACGCCGCATAAGCAGCAGTACCACCGGTACGTGACTCCACCTCTTCGGCCAGCGCCGCCAGCTCCGGAAGCTGTTTCAGACCGCACAACGGGGTCCAGGGCTCAATCCGGGTACCGCTCCAGCAGGAAAGGATCAACCCAACCGGCACCTTCAATTCCCGGTACAGCTCTCGCCCGAAAAAATACCCCACGCCGGAAAACGGTCCGACCGTTTCCGGCGAACAGATCTGCCAGGCAGCCTGCAACTCGGTCTGCGGCCGCACCGCCGGTTGCCGAGGAGCTTTGAAAAGCCGGATCATGGGATATTCGCCGGCACCGGCAATCGCCTCTTTACCGGTTTTCGAATTGGCGACGGTCCATTCCATATTCGACTGGCCGCCGCAGAGCCAGACTTCTCCGAACATTACGTTTTTGAACACGCGCGGCGAATCGCTCCCCGCTACTGTCAGCTCATACGGTCCACCGGCGGCAAACGGCCCGATTGCAATCCGGAAGTTGCCCTGCTCGTCGGCTTTTCCGGAAAATTGCTTTCCGGCAATTGAGACCGTGATCGCTTCTCCAGGCGCCCCTTTGCCCCACACCGGCACTGCCCGATCCCGCTGCAGTACCATGTTGTCTGAAAAAATAGACGGCAGATTCAGTTCGGCTGCACGACCGGTCACGGCCGCCAGCAGCATCAATGCACATAGCGGCAGGATCCTTTTGCCCACTCTCATAACTGGAACTCCTTCCCTTTAAAGATTTCTCTTCCTTGGCCCGCCCCACAAAACAATAGAACTATTATATGTGCTCTTTTTCCAAAAAGCAAATAAAAACCACAAAGATTCCTTCTGTCCCGAACAGGATTCATTTGCGGAGCTTCGCTTTCCGTGATATAGTAAGGAACGGTTGAACTCTGTTTTTTTCAGCTGAAAATCCCCCATTTTTGAGGAAAGGCATCACGTCATGACCAAGGGAGTCATCATCGCCGGCGCCGGTCGCGGCCTGGTCTTTGCCAAATTGATCGCGGCGGCCAACCCGGAGAGCCGCCGGAGAAATATCCAGAACTGCGTCGACTGGATGCAGCTGAGCAACAATACCCAGAGTCGTCCGCTCAACCGGACGATTGCCGCCATCGTGGACTGCAACACCACCGCCCATGAGCGCATCCGCCGGGAACTGGACGAATGCGGTCTGACGGAATGCGCCATTTACAGCTCCTTGGAAAACGCACTGGATGAAATTCCCGAAGAACAGGCCGATGCCGTCATGATCGTCACTCCGAATACTACCCACGCGGATCTGACAGAACTGGCGCTTGCCCGGCACCGCCATGTTTTTCTGGAAAAACCCATCGCCGCCTCCTGGCCCGATGTGGTACGGATCTCCCGGGCGGCGGCCGCCGCTCCGGACCGTGTGGTGCTGCTCGGCTTCGTACTGCGTTATTCCAATTTCTACCGCCGTATCAAAGAAATCTGCGACAGCGGCATCCTTGGAAACATCGTGATGATTCAGGCCAATGAACGTCTGGATATGGCACAAGGCTCCTCCTATCGCCGGGGATGGCGGCGCAAAATCGCCGCCACCGGCGGCTCCATGAATGAAAAGTGTTCCCACGACCTGGATATTCTCTGCTGGCTCAAGGAGCGTCAGGGGACGCCCGTTGCCGTATTCTCTGCCGGCGGCAGGGAGCTCTTCCCGCCCAAGGACGGACCGGATCGTTGCCCCGACTGCACCGACCGCAATTGCCCCTTCCGGCTGACCCCGGAAAAACTGCGCCGCGCCAAGGGCAGTTTCAAGCGGGATCTGCAGCTGGCCGACCAATGCATCTTCCGCACCGACGCCGATGTCCGGACCAATCAGAGCGTAACGGTTCTGTTTTCCGACGGCACGCAGGCGCTGTTTACCATGATGATGTACAGTGGCAAACCAGGCCGGGATATTCTGATCCACGGCACTACCGCCATGCTCGAAGGTGAATATCAGAGCGGCAAAATCGAATTGACCAATTACCGTACCGGTGAAGTGATCGACCGCTCCTCCCGGCTCGCCGAGTGGCACGGCGGCGGTGACGCGCTGGTGCTTAATGATTTTTTCGACTGCATCGACATGAACGGAAAACCGATCAGTCGTCTTGATGACGGCATTGCCGCCACGCGTCTGGCGCTGGCTGCAGACCGAAGTTGCGACGAACAGCGGCTGGTCCGTCTCGAAGAATTTTCGCTTTAAAAGCCCCGTCCGGAGCGGCTGCTCCTTTGGATCTGACGGAAGCATTTGCATTTTCCTGCCGGCAGTGTCATATTTTCCCATACAAATGGGAACTAAATCCAAAGGAGGTCTTTGCATGCGGAAATCACTATTCCTGGGAGGGCTCGTCTGGAGCGTGCTCGCCGCCGTTTCTCCGGTGGCGGGGGGAGACGATACCGGACTGCTGCGCGACGGTCAATGGTTCCAGCGATTGCGTCCTGACCACCCCCGGTTGTTTCTCAACGCGGACATGCTGCCCGCGCTGCGGGAACGCGCCGCCACGGTCGCTCAAGCGGATTTCGATGCTTTGAAAAAAGAGGTGGACGCCCTCCCGGAAGACGCTCCGGCCATCCTGAAAACCGACCTCTTCGAACAGCTGCCGGACGGAACCATCAAACCGCACACCCCCTCGCAGCGGGGTACCATGCTGTTTCGCTACAACGGCAGCGATCAGGCGGTGCGCGCCGCCCTGCTCTATCTGCTCACCGGAGAGAAGCGCTATCTTGAAAAGGCCAAGGCGTATTTGAAACTCGCCAATCACGTCCTCGCCTGGACTGCCCGCGCCGGCGTCTGGGCCGACCTGCTCGGTAACACCCGGGTAAACGCCCTCGCCGCCTGGGACTGGATTTATAACGACCTCACTCCGGATGAACGCCGGGTGCTGCTGCTGCCGATGCTGGATTACATCACCAAGTCACAGCCGGACGGCGTCTACCAGTTCCGCCGCACCATCGGCGGCCCCACCGACGGCAACTACGGCGAGCGCAGCCTCGAATGGTACGCCGGAATCGCCGCGGCGGGAACCGGCATCGACGACGAGCGTGCGGAGAAAATGCTGCGCCGCGGAGCACAACTCTTCGTCGATATGATGGATTACCGGGAGCGGGTTTCCGGTGGATCCGGCCTGCTCTCCGCCATCACCGTCGGGTACAGTTTCGGCGCCTATCCCTATGCCACGTTCAACTTTCTCCACACCTGGAAAGCCGCCTTCGGCGATGACCTGAGCACTCGCTGGACCCAGATGTGCGATTATCCCGTCTGGTTTGAATGGTCGGCCATCCGCCTGGATCCGACCGGGAAATTTCTGTACTGGGGCATCGGAGACCTCGAGCACCGAAACAACATGCTCTCCTGTTACGAAATGTACACCCATCTGGCACAGTCAGTCCACTTCTATGGCGCGGCGCATCCGGACAAGGCGGAACAGGCCTATGCCCTGATGTCCCGGCTTCCGGAAAAACAGCAGAAACTGCTGCCGCGTTACCCGTTTCTGCCCTTCCTGCTGACCGGCTTCGATCCGGACCGGGTCGCCACGGCCGATCCGTCGAAGATCCAGTACGGGCCTTATTTCTACGCGCCCTCGTTCGGGGTTCTGTTCATGCGTTCCGGTAACGGGGAGAACGACACGTTCGCCAGTTTCCGCTTCGGCTCCGCCAACGGCAACCATCAGCATTACGACGAACTGAGCTTCATCATCTACAAAAAGAACTTCCTCGCTCTCGATGCCGGCAGCCGCTGCGAAACAGCGCATCACCACATGTACGCCGCCCAGAGTGTCGCCCACAATACATTGCTGATCCATCAGGAGCGGGAACCGGTAGCCCCCTTCTGGAAAGCGTGGGGTTACAAGCCGGACGGCAAAACCTATTACAACCACGGCGGTCAGAACAACAAGGAAAAGGCTCGGGCGCTGGCCCTGCGCAACACGCCGGATTTCCTCTATGCCGCCGGCGACGCCACCGCCAGCTACTCCGCGGAGAAATGCCGGGAGGCCGTCCGCCAGTTCGTCTGGCTCAAACCCGATCTTTTCGTCATCTACGACCGCGTCACCTCAGTCAAACCGGATCAGAAAAAGGAATTTCTGCTCCATACGCAGAATCGCCCCATGGAAATCGATGCGCGTACCCGCCGCGCCGAACACGACGGCGTACTCTTCATCCGCACCCTGTTGCCGGAAAAGGCTGCTTTCCATCAGGAAGGCGGACCGGGGCGGGAATTTTTCGCCTCGGGACGGAACTGGGAAATCAACGATTCTCCGGACTGGGACAAAACCTACCGTCTGACCGGGAAATGGCGGCTGGAAGTCAGCGACGCCATCCCGCATGAACGGACCGAATTTCTCCATGTCCTGCAGGCCGCCCTGCCGGAAACCAAACGGATGGTGGATACCGAACTTTTCCGCGACGGCGATTGCGACGGCGTCCGCCTGACTGATCCGGCGGGCACCCGCTGGGAACTGCGGTTCAATCGGACCGGAACGGTCGGGCTGCATCTGCGGCAAACCGACGCGGACGACAAGGTCATTTTCGACGGTCCGCTCTCCGGGGTGGAAAACACCCTCTGATTTCCTATCGCTTTCCTTGGCGAACCCTCAATAAAAAAAACGGCTGCCGGGATTTTTCCGGCAGCCGTTTTTCTGCTCTCCGACCGGTTCAGTTTCGACTCAGATCCAGCGCCAGCAATTCCCCTGTGGCAGAACCTGCCAGCAGCCGGTCTCCGATCCGATCCAGCGTCAGTACCGCCCCGGACAGACGGCCGACCTGTTGCATCGTCCCATTTCCTTCAAACCGCACGATCGCACCGTCATCCAATCCGAAATACAGAACACCGTCTTCCGCAATCAGTGTGCGCGGTCCGGCAGGAAGCGCCACTACGCGAAAAAGTTTCAACTGCTGGTCAAAGATATACACTTTGCCGTTGGCGGTCGCGACGATGATATCCGTTGCACCATTCTGGTCGAAGTCGACCACAGCGGCGCAGCGCATAGTTGTGTCGATGAGAGCGGGGCGCTCATACCACGGCGTGGCGGAAGCAGCCGTCTTGCCTGCTCCGAAATTCGCTTCATTCAATGCCTTCCCTTCGGCATCACGCAGCACCAGGCGGTTCTGCACACCATTGAAGACATTCGCCACACGCCATTCGCCGTCGCTGTTCCGAAAATACAGGACAAACTGCTGCGATACCTGACTGAAACCGAATGAACCCAGATTATCCTGCAATCCCCGATTCCAGCCGATCATGGAAATCTTCAGATCCTTCGTCATTCGATGCAGATCCGGACCGCCGCTGACCAGACGCCGGAGTAATACATCATCACTCCCCGGCACAGGAATCATTTCCTCTACCGGACCGTACAGCACGTACAAACGCTTCTGCAGTTGTCCCTGCGCATTCAGCACTTCCACAGTACCGGCACTGCCAACGTACAGAACGTCACCGCGTGGAAGAATACTCCGGATTCCCGGCACCGCCGATTTATGATGATACGGTCCGAATTGCAACATCTCCGGAGCCATTTCCGAGGTAAAAGTCCAGCGGGCCGTTCCCTGGAGATCCCACGCGCACAGTTTTTCGTCCATGCAACCGGCCAGCAACAGGCCGGTCTCCGGCCACCAGGCAAGACGACCGATCGCCCCGGAGGTCTCACGCTGCCAGAGCACTCGCCCGTCGGCGGGATCCAGCAATCGCAGAACTTTCCCGGAAGCAAGTGCGATTTTGCCGTCCGCCACACAACTGACACCGGCATACGGAGCCACTTTCTGACTCCAGAGAACCGGCAGCGGAGCCTCCGGCAGTGGAGCGGCTGGTGTTGCCGCCGGACGGGCCTTCAATGCCACTTCCGCCAGCTCTCTCACCGCGGCGTCTCCGGCGCTCAAGCTACCGGTATTTCCCGAAACGGTCAACGTCTCCTGCGGCGTTCGCAATACGAATCCATCCTTTGTCCAGCTCCAGAGCGCCGGTTCCGGCGTGGCCAGTGCCACCCCGTCAGCAGTCTCTGCTGTGCCCCGGGTAGCTTCCGGAGCTCCGGTGCGGACGATGGAGGCAAAACGCACTACGTCCCCGCGCTTCAGGGCTCCGGTATCCAGCTGCCAGGTGAGAATTTCCGGACCGCAAAGATAGGTATTCCAGGGAGTTTTCTCCAGTGTTTCCGCAGCATCGGCGCTGGTGCTGAGCGTGTACTCCCGGGCACCACCGGCCAGATTCAGACGCAGGTGATAATCGCCGTTGGCGGCACGGCCCATCCGGCTTACGTTGAATTGCGATGCGAACCGGTTGTCCAACCGGGCCGATTCCATATCGCGAACCGCCGTCAAGGTATCGGCGGCGATCAGATATTCTCCGCGTTTTCCCAGCCAGGTACGCTGCCAGTCGAAACCGTTGAAATTTTTCACCAGTCCGGTAATCCAGTAATAAGGACCGGCCGAACCGGCAGAGAGAATATCGCTGTAAAAAGGCTGCTGCAAATCGGCAAGATGGTTGCCGAACGGAGTCAGAGTGTTTTCAAATCCGCGCAGCACCGGTGCCCCGGCCAGCGTTCCGTTGACCAGAGAAAAATTATGCTGAGTTTCGCGAATCCCGAAGTCATAACGGGTATCAACCAGCAGATAGTCGCCGTTTCGGTCAGGCGCGGTACGAAAACTGAGATATTGCAGCTCCGTTTCCTGCGGCGCATCGGGGCGGGCGGTGCGGAAGAAATTCCATTTTCCGAGATTTTCGCGGATGCTGTCGCGCGGATACGGCGTCGTCGGCCAGAAAGACTGCCCGATGCGAAACTCGTCAAGGTTGAAAACCGTGTTGGAGGCTACTCCAGCGGTCTTCTTGTTGTTCAACATATCGATCAGCCCCTGATCCTGCGCCAGATACGCCCCCGCAAGAAGCGTCCACAAACTGGTGTAAAGCCCGTTTCGATCATCATTGCCCGGTGCCAGATCCGACAGCAGCGACAACCCGCGGGCGTAATCACGCAGTCCCGGATGATCCACATAGCGGTGCCCCTGCAAAATGGCGTAATAAAACTGCAACTCGGTATTGGTATTCATCCAGTAAAGCGGAATATGCCCATTAATGATCGCCGTGTAAAGCGGTTCCATAGCGTTTTTCCCAAAACGCAGACCTTCCGCGGTGTCAAAAGAGGGATAGTCTTTGTTCAGATACCGTGCCGCCGTATAAACCAGCAGAGCCTCCCAACCGGCGTGACGATCGGGACGAACCGGTTTGTATTCCTGATAACGCCGGTAGGGGTTGGTATAATCGTCCCGGGTCATACGGTAAACCAGCAGCTCGTAAATCTTCTGAATCACCTGCAGCCGCTCCGCATCGGAAAAAAGCGGATTCTCATCGACCAGATCCCAGTAGAGCAGCATGAACTGCCCGCGATAATGATAAACCTTGACGATCGGCTCCCGGCGGTCGTGATACGCCTCATCGTCGCGTTCAAAAAGTTCGTCCAGCGTGGCCTGGTCTTTGGGAAAAGCCAGACGCATGAATTCGTTCTTGTAATACGGATCATTGGTGATATAGAGCATGGCAAGATTCTTCGCCAGGGAGTTCCAGCCGAAATACCCCTTGTTGCCGTATCCAGCCGATTCTTCCCAGAGCGGAATATCCTTGACATCGCGCGCCACCCGGTAGGCCGGGGAAAGCGTCGCATCCGAAAGAAACCCCAGTGCGAGTTCACCGCGGACGCCCCGGGACTTTTCCAGATGACCGATCAATTTTTCGACGGCGGCGGCATCGCCCGCCGGATCGCTGCCGCCGGCCAGAATCACGTTATGATGGTCGCCGAAGGGATTGTGCAGACTGCGCACCTCGTTACCGCCGACACCCGGATAACGCGCATCCAGCAGCGTAAAGTGCCGGTTGTACAAATTGGAGATGGTCCGGTTGCGGTCCCGGTTGCCGATGACGATGAGGTTCCGGTCCAGCCGGTCGGCGTTTTCATAAGCGGTATGCGACAGCACCGGCAAAGTGACGCCAGTCAACCGGGAAATGACCGCATTGAGTTTAGCAGCAAGCGCCGCATCGCCGACAATGGCGGCGGCAGCCTGACCGTTCTGCACCAGAGCAGTAGTCAGATGGCGGTCTTTCAATTCAATTTTAACTTTTCCCAGACGGCTTGCCGGAGTGGGCGGTGCAGGGACCTGAGACGGCGGCGCCCCAATGTGCAGAAACGGCTTGCGAAATGCCGCCTTGCCGGGGCGCTTCTGCAATTGCAGATAAAATTCCGCGCTCTTAACCGGTTTCCCGGGCACATAGGTACGGCTGTAGGTACGCCACGCGGCGTCACTCCCGGGAGTGCAACCGAAATTCACCCAGTTGGTCCGGCTCCCGTCGGTGTGAAGCAAATCCACCCGGCAGCCGAAATTGCCGTCCATTTTTCCGGGAACGGATTCCGCCATGGCTTCGCAGCCAAACGTCAATGGCTGAACCTCTTTTTGATTCAGTTCCACCGTCTGCCGAACCACGCTGACGGTCTTCTCGTCGGGATTGACGATGGTGTACACACCGTCTTTCAGCGTCGTCGTCTGCGGATTGCCGATCGTAAGCGGTTCTTTGAGCAAATTGGCGTCATCCGCCGTAACGGCACAGAGCCACCCTGCCAGCAGCAATCCCCCCCAAATCATCCTTCTTCTCATCCCGCTTCTCCTCATTTTATCGAAGCGTCCCTCCGAAAGACCTCCTTCGGCTCCACCGCCGCAGCGCTCCCGGAAAATTCGTTTCTGCTTTTTATTATAATGCAATGCGCATTGGGAAAAATTGTATTTTTTTACGATTTATTGCACCTTTATCCTCTCAAAACCGGCCTCAGAGACCGCCCGTCCTCCGTCAAAACGACGTGTACAGTGCCGCCAGCGCCCCCCCCATCGCCTCCGCATAAAGCACCGGATCATCCCGATAATAAATCCAGGTTCCTCCCGGCCGGTCGGTCAGTTCAAAAGCAAAACGTCCTGTCTCTTCCACCCGGGTCAATACGCAAGGGCGCAGGCCGCTGGAAATTTCCGTATCGTCCATTCGCATTTCCGCTGCCGGAATCAGCCGGAAAGCGCCATCCCTGCGCCGGACCAGCCGCCGCTGCGTCACGCACTGCCAGACGGCACTTTCCCAGACGTTATGCCGCCGGGTGGCCAGCTGCAGCAATTCCGCTTCCGGCGGCGATTCCGTCACTGCCCGGAGAAAATCGGGTCGGTTTTTGCGATATAAGGCATAGCAGAGATAGCTCGCCAGCTCTTTCCTCATGTCGCGGATAAAACCGAGTCCAGGAAGACAGTAATAGGTGTTGAACCGTCCCATCGCCACCGGTCCGCGCTCACATGCGCATGGGTAAAGCGCCAGTGGCAATCCGGAACGAAGCAGTGCGACGAATGCATACGGATCCAGCTGCACGTTCCACTCCAGATACCCCGGTGCGCCGGGGGCGACGGGTAGTTGTTCACCGGTTTCCCAATCCACCTCAAAACAGTCGCCGGTCGAAGTTCCGGCGCACAGATGAATGCAGCCGACCTTTTCCCGGAACAACACCGGATCACGGTTGAAGGCCGCCGCCACCGACCGGCAGGAACAGAAAATCAAAATATCAACCTTCTCTTCCGCCTCGCGCAGAATCTTCAAAATCAGGTTGATCGCCGATTCGTAAAAGGCGTTGCCGTCTGCCATCCGGTCGTCAATCGACCGCATCGGCGTGAACGGCGAAATGCCATATGGTACCGCCCGGCCGAAAATATAATTGAGCTGTGTGACCGGCACGATCCCGGGTTCACGCGGACCGCCGGAGTCCGTGGCCTGTCCGTCGTCACCGCGTTCCTCAGGCGGCAGCCGAAAACGTTCGGTCACGTCCAGCACCACCCCGCGCAGATCAATTTCGGGCAGTCCGTAAGCCGCGATCAGGTCAAAATTGTCACCGGGATCCTGATGCGGGTGATACAAATCCGTACAATCAATCACCGGAATTTTTAACATCTTATTTCACCGCAATCCAGTATTCCAACATATCCGCATTGGTGGCTGTACCGGGATAACCGGAAGCGTATTTCTGAGCCTTCTCATTGACGGCATGTCCATCGGAAAAAACAAAATTGCAGTTCATGGAGCCGTGTTTGCCGATCACCACATCATTGGAGTAACGATTAGGACTGGCAATATAATAACCACGCCGCTCAAAAAACTCTCCGGCAGCGGTAACGTAACCAACTTCCGCCAGGGCAATGATCTTCGATGCCCGACGAATAGAAGTCACCTTCAAAGCCGTCCAGCGCTGACTGATGCCGCGCGCCCCGTCAACGGCCAAATAGCGATGACCATTGATCCCATACGCCGGATTGAATCCGGCATACTCCGTCGCCAATGGATCGGAAGCCGCCGCCAGTTTGCGGATGTCAATCGAACTTGCCTCGTCAGCATCCGGGCAGAGGAACGCCATGCCCCCTCCTTTCGCGACCGTCCCGGCCAGGCGATTGGTCCATAGCGGATACCAGCTGTCCGTATCACTCATGATCGGGGGAAAATAGTCCTGAAAATCACCCGTATAAAGCATCAGATAGGTACCGATCTGCCTGCCGTTGGAAAGACATTTGATCGCCTTCGCCTTGGAGCGTGCCTGATTCAGCGCCGGCAGCAGCATGGAGGCGAGAATGGCAATGATCGCAATTACGATCAGCAGCTCAATCAGCGTGAAGGAACGGCGTGACTTCTTCATGATGTGCTTGATTCCTGTCTGTTGAATATTGGGTATTTCCTGGAGATTCAAGATGAACATGCAGATAAATTCTTGCCCCGCCACAGCCGGGACGGCGAATCCGCCGCAGCGCCTCCTCCAACGCCAGTTCGCCTCCATTGCGCCAATCCGGCAATATGGCCGGAGTCACCGGCCCGTAATCCGGCACCAGCAGTGCCTTGCCGTCCATGGATAAAATCACCAGTTCCTCCACCGGCAGCTCCCGCCCACATCCTTTGCGGTAATGCAATGCACAACCATGCAAATGCGTCCCACCGGTAAACAGATACCCGATGTCATTCCGGGAGAAATCGGTTTTCTCCACCACCCGGCACTCCGACCATACCGCCGCAAACGCCTCTGCCCGGCGCCGCGTTACCGGGGCATCAAAGTTGACCACCTGCACTTCCCGGATCCCGCGTTCCCGGAAAAAATCCGCCGCCAGTTCCGCCGCCTCAAAAGGATCCAGCGAAATCGGCGATACCAATCCCCCATACCGCCGGTCCATCTCCACTCCGACCACCGGAACCCGCAACGGCAACTCCGAATATACCTGATCATAGCTGCCCACCACAATGACCGCGTCACACCGATCATTCAGAGTCGTCAACATCTCCCGGGCCATATTTTTCTCCCGGGGAATGTAGTAGGGAATGGCAAAAAACTCCACCCCTACTCCATGTCGTGCCGCCGCATCCAGAATGCCCCGTACCACATAGAACCCATAATTCTTCTCATGGGAACTGTCCTGGACGATGGCAATCCTCGGCCCATTCCAGCTCTTGCCCCTCTCCGGTATCATGGAACCGGCGACAAAGACCCCAGATCGGGCACGGCACTCCAGCAGTCCCTTATCCCGCAACATCCAGAGTCCGCGGCGAGCCATATCAGTATTGATGCCAAAACGTTCCGCCAGCATCCGCAGCGAAGGAAGACGGCACCCCGGTCCCCAGAAACCGGCAGCAATCTTTGCTTCGATATCATCGGTCATTCGTTGATAACCGGGCTTTCGAGCTTCGCGTCTCATGGCACCCCCAATCTGTTAGCATCTGTTAGACAATTATACAACAAAACCATTTAAAAGGCAAGAGCCGCCCTTACATTTTTCAAACAAAAATCATAGAATCTATTCCCAGTCTCCGGATCCGCAATCTGACAACCTGCATAAGAAACTTCCCCCCATAAAAAAAAATCAAAAAAAGTTTGTCTAAACTAATTGAAATATCCACAATACCCTGTATAGTAAAAAAAGAATTAAAAAAACAAATCACTCCACATTTACGCCCATAACACAAAAAAAACAACACAACCGGCAATCTATTAAAATGCCATAATCCTTGTTATCAAAAGATTTTTTAAAAGATTAATTAGGCAAGACTAATTAATATCGATAGCCAATCAGCCTGGAACATGAATCTTATCGGGAAACCATGAAGGTTTCCTTCAAAAAACAAATGAAAGGAAAAAACATGAACAGAATGAAAAAAATGGCCCCCTGGATGATCGCCGGTCTCCTCAGCTTTAACCTGAGCGCTTTTGCGGCCGAATCGGCGTCGCCCACAGTGGCGGTACCGGCAGAAAAAGAGCTGCAAAAAGCCACCATATCTGAAAACATCTGCGCCTCCCCCAAAGATAGCATCTGCCGCAAGCAGGCTTCCTGCGACAAAAAAAAGAACACGTCCTGCAACAAAAAGATGGATTGCAGCAAAGAAAAGAACCTCTGCGACAAAAAGACGGATTGCGGCAAAGGAAAGAACCTCTGCGACAAAAAGACGGATTGCGGCAAAAAAAAGAGCCTCTGCGACAAAAAGATGGATTGCAGCAAAGAAAAGAGCACTTCCTGCAGCAAGGGGAAGACGTCTTTAAAAACGTCCCGGTCCCCCCTCGCCGCCACCTGCGATCGCAGCGCCCAGACAGAAGCGAAGAATAATGTCGCCGGGACTTCCGCAACCAACAATAGTGTGAAGGCGCCGATTGCACCAGCCACTCCGGTCAAGCGGTAATCTCGCCATCAGACAGGGCAACAATCCCATTGGCGGAACTGAAGGGACGTCTTCTTCTTCCGCCAATGGTCAGGAGATTCATGCAAACATGAGACAAAAAAATTCTTTTACCTTGATTGAGCTGCTGGTGGTCATCGCGATCATCGCATTGCTTGCAGGCATGCTGATGCCGGCTCTGGGAAAGGCCCGGAATATGGCGAAGAAAAGCTCCTGCTCCAATAACCTGAAGCAACTTGCCACGGGAGCTATTCTTTACAGTGCAGACCATGACGACTGGATGGCCGGTGCCACCGGCGGCTGGTGTTGCGGTCGAAGCACATGGATCGCCGGAAATGTCAATCAGCGCCGGGTCGATCTACGCACCAACGGCCTGATCACCCCATATATCAGCAACAACCTCCGGGTGAAATGCTGCCCGGATGTCGCAGAATTCGCCCTTAACCAGTTAGGACCACAGGAGTCAGTTCCGGATATGGCCACTTCCTCTTCCGTAGGAGAATGCCGCGGCGGCGGATACGGTATGAATGCGCTGTTCGGCTTCCGCAATCGGACATCGCCGATGCGGGTTCGCGCCTCTGCCATCGTCAGCCCCAGCCGGGCAGTCATGCTCAGCGATACCAAACTGGACTGGAGCGATACTCTTACCGTTTACCCCTACTATCTTCTGCCACGGACATTACCCGGTACCGTCAATAGCGGTACGGCTGCCAACTGGGGAGCGACTCAGCATTTCCGCCATCTCGGCACCGCCAATGTCGCCTGGGCGGACGGTCATGTCAGCGCCGAGCGGCCGGGTGAATTTGACACCACGGAATACGCCCTGACGGAAAACATCGGCTGGATCGGCACCAATGATTCATGGTACTGTCTTCTGAAAAACGACTTCACTGATCTAAATATAAAACCGGGTGATTACCGGTAGAAAATCTGTTGTTATGAAACTCAAAAAACGCTATTTTGCTTATGCAGCCTGCGCGGCATTGGCAATTTCATTACTGATCTGGGCTCATTATGACCCCCCTTATATGGCGGAACTGAAAAAAACCACCCCGGTAGAGAGTGCAACGGAAGAACCGCTGGCGGTTGTCGCTGATGCCCTGGAAGCGGTAAAAACACAGAACCGGCAACAGTTGTTCCAGCTGATGCTGATCAAAGACTCCACGGAATTTCAACGATATGCCGGCATCCTTCAGAAAGGCGGGGAGCTTTTTCCGATAGAAACAGCTGGTTGCCGAAAGCTGGTAAACAGCCATAGAAGTGACAATGTCTCTGTATACATATACAGTCATCCACGCCGCAAAACCTATCAGTTCACTCTGTTGCGAGATACCGACGGGCAATACCGGATCCGCAGTATATCCCTCGCCCGGCAGCGTCCCTGACTCATGCCGGACGGTGTAACGTACCGAATCTTCATCCCCTGTCCCTCATCGCCCCTTAACCTTCAAGGATTCTCTCATTTATGAAACAATCACTCATCCTCACCATTTCCGTTGTTCTGGCTGCCCATCTTCTGTCAAGCGGCTGCGATCAACCGCCACCAGCCGCAGCCGGAAAAACATCCCCCGCTCCGCCCCAGGCAACCTCTCCGGAAGCGCCCCCCCTATCTTCCACCGCCGACTTGCAACAGTTCCGCGCGGATCTTGTTAAACTTCTACCGGATTTCGCCACCTGGGGCGCAACCCGGAACCGGCGGACGGAACTCCTGGATCAGGACGGTCGCAGGATCGGATATCTGCTGATCGCGCCTGCCA
Organism: uncultured Victivallaceae bacterium; assembly: GCA_944389925.1. GTDB lineage: Bacteria > Verrucomicrobiota > Lentisphaeria > Victivallales > Victivallaceae > CALXOD01. Next base: position 47,549 of record CALXOD010000011.1, read on the forward strand.
ACCGTACCACCCGTACGAAAGGATATCGGGATGTCATCTCTGTCGCAGCTATTCTTTCTCCGGAAAATCGAGTCATAGGCGTGATTCTCGGCGCTCACCGGGAAACACCGCGCTACCTGCAAAAACTCCGTACTGCCTCCTACTTCGAACAGTGGAACGGACTCACTCCGGAAGAAGCCGCGCAACAACAGGTTGATGCTGTAACCGGCGCAACTTTGTCCTGCAATGCCATCGCAGCGGAACTACGGGATGTTTTCCAGCCTGAATCACCTGTCACGGGAATGGCCGCGCCCCCTTCCCCGTCCCCATCGGAGTAAGGCTCTACCAGAAAAACCGGCAAACCTGCCGTCGAGATGCCCCATCAGCAGTCCCCCCCCACCCGGGGACTGCTCATAAGCGCCGCAGAGAGGGGGGGACGGCTTCCTCTCTTATGTACTTCGGTTGCGGAATGCTGCCGGAGAATAGCCGTATACGGCTCTGAAGGCCTTGCAGAAATAGCTGATATTGTTGTAGCCGCATTCCACGGCAATTTCCTTGATATTTTTGTTGGATGCCTGCAGCATCTGCGCGGCAAAACGCATCTTGATATTAATGATAAGCTCCTGTGGCGGCATGCCGGAGATCTCCCGGATCCGACGCGAAAAATACCAGCGACTGATATGACAACTCTGCGCCAGATCCTCCACGGTAATTCTTTCCGCCATACGTTGAAGGCAGATACGATGCACCGTGTTCAACAGCTGATTGGCCTGATCGTCCGCCGGTACAGTACATTCCGACAGCAAAGCCATGGCAAACTCATAGGCCCTGGCCGAGGCGGCATGAGGAGACTGCAGCAGCTCCACCTCCCCCAACATCCGGCGCAGAAGCATCACCGCCGGAGACTGTGCCGTCTGCCGCAGCAGGAACCCGTATTTCCGGCGATACTGGCCCAGCAGCCGGATAATCCCCTCACCGCACAAAGTCGCAAATAAAAACTCCCAGCCATCAGATTGTTTCGGCAGGTAATAGCAATGATCTTCCGGAATCATCAGCAACATGCTCTGTCCGGGAAGAACGGCATACCGTTGTTTCCCCATCGCCAATTCCCCTTGTCCGGCCAGACAATGCTGCCATATGACAATCGGCCGGTTACCGCGGGCCAAGCCGTGAAAACAATAACTGTGGTCCGTCACGCATTGATGGCCAAAATTAATCAACATTGCGGGCAGAGAATCAAACTGCTCGTCAAATAAAAAATTATGAATCGTCTTCCTGGACCGCATGGGGGTCGACCTTCCCAAACTTGTCATGATTTCATAATATCGACGTTCGAAAGGAATCTGTCAAGCGGAAGGAATGTTTTCCTGCGTTTTCTGGTGCACATTTCCAATATAAATGGCATACTTTTACCATTTACAACAAAAATAAATTTTGTTATAATTAACATCAGAACACGTGGAGACACGTCGCGACGATACCGGGTAACAGAAATCAAGGAATAATAAGATGAAAAAAACTTTTACCCTGATCGAATTGCTGGTGGTGATTGCCATCATCGCCATCCTTGCCGCCATGTTGCTGCCGGCTCTGGGACGAGCCAGGGAAACCGCTCAGAAAGCGGCCTGTATCAGCAATCTGAAACAGCAGGGTATCGGCCTGGCGTCCTATATTAACGAAGGTGACTATTTCCCGTTCATGAATGTGGTCGTATACGGGGATCCTTTCGACTTTGCCAGCTGGAAGCTGCAGATTGCGCATCAGCTGGGCATCCCCAGCGGCAGCGGGAGTCCGCTCTGGTATGTAAAAAAACGGTTTATTGCCTCCGGAGTTTTTCATTGTCCCCTGTGGCTCAATGAAAAAATACAGTCCCCCGGAGCCCGTATGGCTGGCGATTGGGATGACATCAATCATCTCAATTATTTCGGAGGCGGCTATGGTTATGCTTTCGCGGGAGCTCCGTCCTACCTCGGCTACGGCTGGAAAGGGACCAAGGCCGTCCAGATCCGTCGTCCGGCACTGACCATCGTCGTGGGTGAATCCGCAGATCCTGGCCAATACCAGCATTGGACAGAACGCCATTCTGTACGGCAATGCGGGGAATCACTATATCAACGGACGACATGACAACTATAGTGTCATGCCGGTATTATGGGCAGACTGCCATGTTTCCGCCATGCGTAATCTGGAAATCATCCAGGGACAACCCTATGATCGCGGCGGAGTTTCCAAATTCAGTGGCGAGGAAGGCAACAATAACTACTACTTCTACAAAGGCGCGAAATGAATCTCCTTCCGGCGACAAGTCCAGCCTCCGCGGCAGCGCCGGATAAACCGTAAAAGAGCAAACGGGTCGGAATTTCTCAGGCAGAACACTGTCCGGAAATTCCGTCTCTATATGGATGAAAGGTAAGACAATGATTTCGTTGGAAAAAGCTGCGGCATTGATTCCGCCTCTGCCGGACAATTACCGGGAACGCATCGCACGTCATGAAGCATTCTGGCGAGGCGAATTAACCGACGGCCCCCTGCTCCACGTCTGTACCCCGAGGAAAAATGTCGCCATCCAATATCCTCCGGATAAACGAAAATGGGAAGATGCCGATTATTTTGCCCTTTCAGCTCTGCAGCGGTGTGCCGCCACGGAGTTTCTCGCCGATGCCATCCCCAGTGTGTTTCCAGATATCGGTCCTGATTTTCTGGCCGCCTGTTTTCTGGGGCGGCTGCGTTTTGTCGAAACCACCTCACACCTGACACCGACCCTGGAGAAATGGGAGGATCTGAATCAGCTGAAATTCGATCCGACGAATGTTTACTTCCGAAAAATGCTGGAATATTACGAAAAACTGCTGCCCTACGCCGGAGAAAAATTTTTAGTCAACCTCCCCGACTTCCATGGCAATGCTGACTGTCTTGCCGCATGGAGAGGCCCGGAAAATCTGTGCATGGACCTATTTGACAATCCGCAAATGGTACACGACGGATTAAAATTCGTAGGCCGGGAATTCAAAAAGATATTTCATTATTTCTACGAATTACTTGCTACCCGTCACCTGCCTTGTCACGCCTGGATCAACCTGTGTGCGGAGCGCGCCTACGGGATCCCCAGCTGTGACTTCAGCTACATGATTGGAACGGACCATTTCGAAGAGTTTTTAGCTGCCCCGATCAGCGAAGAATGCCGGATGTGTGATTACAATATCTTCCATGTGGATGGTGAAGGGGTTCTGAAACATCTGGACCGGATCCTGTCATTTCCCAATGTACAGGTCATCCAATGGGTTCCGGGAGCGAACCATGGGACGGCTAAAGACTGGATCGAAGTCTATCAGCGCTGCTACAGAGCAGGAAAAAGCGTTCAAATCGGCATCACCTATGACGACCTGGAAGCGGTCTTCAAGCATCTGATTCCGGAACGTACCATGCTGCTGTACTATGCCTCCACCCGGGAAGAAGCAGACTGTGTGATCAAAAGAATCAAACGCTGGCAGTAAAGGTCCTGATTGCCTGGAGCAGCTGCAAAAAGTATGGATGTTATTCCGGTGAACTGGGCAAAACCACCTGCATTCATCTCCTGTTCGTGCCGGAAAACAGCGGCTGGTACTCGGCTGCCCTTTTCTCGCCGTCACCGGCACCGCGGTGAAGCGGAGAAACGCCGCGGCTCAAAATCGCCGATCACCGCCAGCAGGACATCCCTGTCAAGCAATCACTGCAATCAGAAAATCAGCACAAAAATTCCGGAACAACGTGTTCCACTGTTGCATTGTGTCTCATTTCGTGTTATACTTCCTTCAATAATGATGGAGTACGATTTTCTGAGCGGAGCCATGGATCCAGTCTCCTCTAATTGCAGTCGGCCGGAGATCGCGTCCGATCTGATTGATTACCTGAATGCGCAGATTCTCACCGGGGTCTATCTGCCGGGAGCTCGCCTGCCTTCTGTCCGGGCTCTGATGCGGCGATTCAACCTGTGTTACAGCTCCACGCTCAATGGCATTAATTACCTCTGCAGCCAGGGGGTGCTGGAAAAAGTGCCGAAACGCGGCATCTATGTGCGCGGCGGCGCCCGCAACCGGCCGAATGGCGGCAAAGGACTGATCGGCGTCATCACGCATTTCCCGCACTTCACGGATCCGGATGTCGATCATGGCTTCGTGTACACAGCACTTGGAGCGGTCCAGAAAATGGCGGCGGATTTCGGGTATCCGCTCCTGCCGATTCCGCTGGAAGACACCCGCTTGCTCTGTCAGTGCCTCGCTGCGCTGGAGAAGTGCGACGCCCTGATCATCATGAAATCTCTGGATGTTGCACTGCAATCACTGGATATTCGCGTTCCGGCTGCAGGTATGATGCTGGAAAACGATTTCGGTGGTCGAGTATCGATCGTGGAAATTGATCCTTTCACCACAGCCCGGCAGGCGCTTGTCTACTTTCAGCGGCATGGCTGCCGCAAAGTTGCTATTTTCTCAGACCCCAGGCCGGTTTACCGGCACCGGGGGAAAATTTTTGAATATATCTGGAAAGATCAGGGCGGCGAGATTGCCGACTGGGTGGTGGCCAATGCGCAAATACCCCGACAGGATCATTATCCCTTCTGCCGGGATATCGGTTATTTTTTTACTTCCGACCACCTCTGTGAACGTTGTGCCCGACCGTTTCTGGAACGAACCGGACAGGAATTGATGGATTACTGTACCGTACTGTCCGTGGACGGGAAAAGCCTGATCTGTCCGGAATTCTGTCCGGTTCCAACCATAGCGATGGACTGGAAAATGATCGGCCGGGCTGTTTTCGAGGAAGTCGTGTCGCGTCTGGAAAATCCGACGCGCCCGGCCCGGCGGATTTTTCTGAGCGGCAGATTAACGGAGCCGGCCCGAACCGGAGAGTCCCGCCGTCCGGCCGGAAAAAAGATATCAGCGGAACGTTTATCCATTCTATAATCACTCGCCTGAACAAGAAAGGAGCCGAACCAAACATGAAATCATCGTTGTTGCTCTCCGGCCTGCTGGTGCTGGCCGGAACCGCCGGTGCCGTCGACCTGTTGACGACACTGAAACCATCCGACGTGAAGAAAGAAGTCGGTGATTTCCAACTGGTGAAAGTGGACGGAAAAAACGCCGTCCGGCTGTCCGGCATCACCGGTTCCGGAGTCAATGGAAAAAATCTCTACCTGAACGGCTCCATCCGGTTGCCGCAAACGGTCAATCTGGAAGGGAAAACTTTGCAACTGACGGTTCAATCCGCACACCCTGCGCCCGGATTCTATGTCCGAGCCTACAATGCGCAGGGACAAAAGCCCGCCTGGAGTTTTCTCTCCTGGGATCAGCCGGTAGGCCAGACTCCCCGCACCATCAGTCTGACCCCCGGACGCAACCGGGCCCTGAACTGGGAAAAGGCAGTGACCTCCGGCGACAAGGCGGATCGGATCAACCGTCTGCAATTTTTTGTCGGTACGCCGAATGAAAAAACCAAAGTGGACCTCCTGATTACCGGCTTGCAGGTGATTCCGGAAATTCCGCTTAAGGACGATCCGCCGCTTCCCGGCAGTCCGGGGGCCGGAGCCCCGGCGCTGACCAAGGTCGTCGACCTGCCGACGGAAACTGTCCTGGTAAAAGACGGTAAGGCCGTATTTGAAATTCTCCATCCGGACTCCGCTCCGGGCAAAGCCGCTGCGGAGAAAATTGCCGCTGCCGTGAAAAAAACGACCGGCGCCACAGTCTCCTGCCGCCCCGGCACTGACGCCGACCGGATTCCGAAACAAACCACGATCATGCTGGGGAACATTTTCAGCAACCCGGCGCTGAAAGTCCTGTATACCCGCAAACAGACCGCCGTAGACGAATTTCTCCCCGGCAAAGGCGGGTATACCGTAGAATCCATTCTGGAGCCTTTCCGGCGCGGGCAGGACGTGATTGTACTTGGTGCCTCAGACGACGCCGGTCTTGACGCGGCAGCAACAGCCTTTCTTGCCGAACTGGCCAAACAGCCGGCCGGTGAAGATCTGAAACTCCCGCTCACTTTCAAGAAAAAATACACGTCACGGATCCGCGGCGGCGAAAAGAAGGAAAACCATATTGCCGATGGGCTCAAAACCGCTCGGAACCGGCTTGATCAGGGCATTCACACCTCGCTTGGCGGTCAGCTTGCCGGAATTGCACAGAACTATCTGCTGCACCGTAACCCCGATGATGCCAAACTGTATGTGGAAGTCGCCAAACTGTATGCGGACAGCGCCAAGAGCGACCCGCGCAAATTCGGCGGCGCCTGGGGTTTCGACAGCGACTTTCCTTCCTATGAAGCCATTTCCGGCTGGGACCTCATCGAACACGATCCGGTTCTGACCGCTGAAGACCGCCTGGCGGCCGGTAACGTGCTGCTCCGCTGGCTCCATGAAGCCATCGCCGCCGAAGCCCGCGGTGGAATCCGGGGGACCGGTCCGGTCAGCAATCACCTGACCTTCGCCTCTCTGGGAACGATGGCCGGCTCCTTCTATTTCGGCAAATACTACAGCGATGTGCTGCAGGAACCGGCCATGTGGGAAAAAATCATCCGTCACAACTTCGCCCGTCAGACCGCGCATGGCAAAGCGCATGATGATTGCGACAGCTATCAGTGGCTGACCTGGCGTCATATCATGGTGTATACCATGGCCATGCCGGATGAAACCATCTTCAACAACGGTGTCGGCCGCCGCGTTCTGGAAGTCTGCGGAACCACCATGGACAACCTCGGTGCACAGGCGCCCTACGGCGACACCAGCGGCTGGGCCTCCTCCTCCAGCGATCGAATCGTGCTTGACATGTACCATGCTGCCACTCGTGACAAACTGGTGGCAAAACTGCTGGAAATCAAACGTCAGACTCCGCGTACCCTCGTGCCCGGCATGTTTTACGGTGAGGTCCATGCGGAAGACACGCAGGTGCTGGACGGCGTGAAAATCATCCCGCTGGATCCCGGCTACTACAAACACATCGCCGCGGAAGGCGTAGTTCCTCCGCTGAAGCAGTGCTTTGACAAGTTCTCCTTCCGGGAAAAACTGGATCCGGAAGCGCTTTACGTTCTTGTGGACGGCATCAATAACGGCGGTCATCGCCATGCTGACGCGAACAGTGTGTTGCGTTATTCACACTTCGGCCGCGACTGGCTGGCTGAAAATGACTACATCAAAAATCAGCAGAAATACCACAACTCCCTGCTGCTGCTCTACAATGGAGAATCGTTCCCGCTTCCGGATTATATGGCGGTAGCGGATACTGGCGATACCCCGGACTTCGGTTACGTCGTCGTCCGTGCCGCCGGTGTCGGTCCGACCGACTGGCTCCGGTACTATGTCTGGCTGAAAAAAGACAACGCCTGGCTGGTCATTGACGAAGTCATTGCCGGCAAGGACGGCCAATATCGACTGAAACAGCGTTGGAACGGCATCGGCGATGTGACCGAAAAACCCGACGGCTATGAATTGGAACAGCAGGGTTCCTCCGTCCGGCTCCAGACCGCCGGCAACGCCACATTGACCGTATATGACGATCCTGATCTTGGCCGCCAGTGGGCCAGCTATCCTTTCGCTAAACCGGTTGCCCATGTGATGGACCAGACCCGGGAAACCACCCTCAAAGCCGGAGAAAAAGTCCAGCTGATTGCTCTCTGGCATGGAGCTTCCGGCAAACAGCCGGTTCCGGAATGGGCGGTAGACGCCGCCGCGGACGGATTCCGCGTCAACACCGGAGCCCGGCAGTATGCCATCCAGCCCGGCAAAGACGGCAAGCTGAATATTCAGATGACGGAAAGCACCGTCCCCGTCGCCCCGCGCACCAAAGCTGCTGCCGGAGACAAGGAAGAAACCGCTCCGGCGATCACGCCCGAATGGCGCACTTCGCAGAGCAGCGGCGGTCTGACGGAGCTGAGTGCCCCCGGCATCGCCGAAGCACTGGGAATGACCCTGAACGGGACCAAACCGGCAAAAGCCAATGTCTTCATTGCAGAAGCCGGAAACAAACTTTCGGCGGCCATCGATGGCACCTGTACTGAAGGTGGTGATTCGGTCATGTTCGATCCCGACACCCAGGTGGTTCTGAACTATCAGTTTGCTGCGCAGCAGGAAATCTGTGCCGTGGAACTGCAACTCTGGTGGTCGTCCACCTCCAGCCGCAATACAGCCTACAAACTGATGACTGCGGAAGTGGAAATGAGCAACGACAATTTCCGCAGCGACGTGCGTAAGGTCTATACGTTCGATGCCAGCCGGGAAAGTCATCCCAACTTCGGGCATCCGGTTCGCTTCCTGTTCGAATTCCCGGCACAGAAAGCCCGTGAAGTACGCCTGACGCTGACGCCTCAGAAAGACACGGCCATTTATCTCGGCGAAGCGACGCTGCTCGGCCATCCCGCGCCCGGCACCCGTCTCCCCGCCCGCCAGGCGGAATTCACTCAGGTGATCCGGGTTCAGGATGCCCGGGGAGATTATCTGGCCGCAGGCAGTGAAAACGGCAATCTCTTCTTCTACTCCCTCGACGGCAAGCCGCTGGATACGCTCAAAATCGGGGCCAAGATCAATGATCTGGCTGCACTCGACGTAGACGGAGACGGCGAAAACGAACTGCTGCTCGCCTGCCGCGACGCGTATCTGCGCGCTATCAAACGCGATGGGAAAGAACTGTGGAAGACCAAGTTCGAACAGTATCGTCTCTATCCGGATGTAACCATCGTCAAAACCGCCGACCTCGACGGTGACGGCAAGGACGAAATTCTGGTCGGCTGCGACAACTGGCGTACCTACGCGCTGGATCGCAATGGCAAGGAAATCTGGCGGTTTGAAGTGGTTCATCCCACCCGCGCCGTGGAAGTTGCCGACATCGACGGCGACGGCAAGCCGGAAGTGCTGTGCGGCACCCGGTATATGTGGGCAACCGTGCTGGACCACCAGGGGAATAAACTCTGGGGCGGACGCTTCGGCGTCGGCTGCCGTGCGATCACCGCACCGCTGAACGGCCAGGGGAAAAATCGCAACGTCGTTATCGGCATTGACAGTGGGAAAGTCTCGTTCCACGACCGCAACGGTCAGGAATTCAAATCCTTCCTGACTGGAGATGAAATTTTCATGATGGACACCGCTGTACCGCGCAACGGCCAGGAAGATATCTTCGTGGCCTCCTACAACGGTTATGTCTACCGGTTCACATCGGATGGGAAACTCATCTGGTGCCGGGCGCTGCCGGACAGTGTGGTCGTCGTACGCGCCCTGCCCGACGGCGGTGCGGTCGCCGGTACAATCGGCGGCGATGTTTGTCTCCTGACGCCGGACGGAAAAATCCGCGGTCAGGTCCAGCTCCATGGTCGGATTGCGGACATTCTGGTCGACGGGCAGGAACTCCGCGTCGTGAGCCAGGGTGGTGAAATTGCCACGCTCAAATTCTGACCGGTAATCACGGTTTACGGACATTCCCGTGAACCGGCAACCGGCGGACTGTTGTCCGCCGGTTGTTTTTTTGGGGGTGGGTATCCCGGAGTTTTCTTCACTCCTTCTACCCAAGCCCCTGCAGGATTGCAGCAGACGTTATGATCTGAATCCCCCTCCCCTCCGGAAAAACCCCAGAACTGAAATCGTCCCCCATCAGACGTAGCTCCTCGATCCGTTTTGCGAAACAATGCCCTTCTGGATACAAAGCACAACCGTCCGAAAAATAATGGACATACGCAAAAGAAAAAGTGTCAGGAAGAATCCAGCAGCGCGGATGACTCGTCAGCGTTTAACCACAGTTTCCGCATCCGGATAGAAGTAAAACTCGGAATCTTTCAAATTTTTGTCGCGAATGAACGCTTCACCGCGGATAAACGCCGTCGTGGAATAAATATCCGCACGCAACGCACTTGGAGCCACAACCGTGACCGCCAGCATTCCCGTTGCCGGTTCGCCGGTGGCAACGTTCATGATATGCGCATATTTCCGCCCCTGAATCACCACAAAGCGTTCATAATCGCCGCTGGTTGCCACCGACTGATCGAGCATTTCCAGTTTCCGCTCCAGCACCGCATGGCCACCGTGCGGATCACGAATGGCAATCCGGTAATGTGTCCGCCCCGGCGGCGGTTCCGGCAGTACCCGCAAATTGCCGCCGAGGTCGATGATGCCCCGACGCACGCCCAGCGCCAGCACCGCCTCAGCCGCCTTGTCCACGGCAAAGCCTTTGGCAATGCCACCAAGATCAAAGGACATGCCCGGAACGGGAAAACGCACGCTGCGATGCGCGTCGTCAAACACTACCCGATTCAGACCGATGCGTTTTTTCGCCTCCGCAATTTCCGCCGCCGATGGCAGAGAATCCCCCCGTTTCCGATAGAATCCCCAGAGATCCATCAGCGGCTTGGCCGTGATGTCAAACGCCCCTTCGGAAAATTCATAAGCCTCTCGAGCCGCCGTCAGAACTTCCCACAATTCCTCTGAACAGACGAACGGCTTTTCCGCTGCTGTCGCATTCAGTCGGGAGAGTTCACTCGCCGGATCAAAGAGATTGCAGATACCCTGAATCCGCAGAAATGTCTCGCGAACCGCCTTCGCCGCGTTTTCCGCCTCCTCACGGTCGCCGTAAAACGCTACCGCAGCTCGGGTCCCCATCATGGGGAACTCCAGCACCAACCGTTCCGCCTCTCCTCCATTTCCGGCAACTTTTGGTTCAGACGCAACCGTTCCCTCCCCGGAAGGTGCCGCAGCCTGCTCACCCCGGAACCACGCCAGCCCAATCCCCACTGCGGCAATGGCAACCAACGTCCAGACATACTGGCTGCGGCTCATGGCAACGGGTTCGGGCGTGTTTTCCGGGGAGTGCTCGTTCATCGAAAACCTCAGAGTTTTTCCACCACCACGGCGCAGACCGCCTCATTCACCGTCAGCTCCACCGCATCTTCCGGCGGCGCTTCAGTCAGCTGAAATTCCCGCGCCAGGGTTTCTTCCTGGATATACGCACGGAACGACTCCAGCGCGGCCCGGAACGACATCGGAGCAAAGCAGAGCACCCGAATCCGATCGGCCACGTCAAAATTCCGTTCCTTGCGCAAATTCTGCAATCGGCTGACAAATTCCCGGGCAAAACCTTCTGCCTCCAGCTCCGGCGTCAAGGCCGTTTCCAACGCAATGGTCACACCGTTCCCGGTGGCCACCGCCATGCCGCCCTTTTCCTCCCGCTGCACCAGCAGATCGCCTTCGGCAATTTCCGCACTGGTTCCGTCCGAAAACACCAGCGTCCGATTTTCCCCCTTCAGAATCGCCCCGATTTCAGCGGAAGTCAAGGCGGCAATTTGCGCTGCCGCTTCTTTCATATGACGCCCCAGCCGCCCGCCAAGCACCTTGAAGTTGGCTTTCGCACTGCGCCGCACCAGTGAATCCTCTTCAGCACTGAGTTCCACCTGTTTGACATTCAACTCGTCGGCAATGATCTGGAAAGTGCCTTCCAGCAGCGCCGCCGCCTCCGCGTCCGGCGCCACCAGGACTGCCCGGGCCAGCGGTTGACGTACTTTCAAATTGTGCTGAGTACGCAGGAAACGCCCGAGTGAAACCGCATTCATGGTCAGCTCCATCTGACGCTCCAATGCGACGTCGCGGCAGTCATCCGGTTCGGGGAAATCGCAGAGATGCACCGATTCCGGCATCGACTCCGTCCGCAGTGTCCGATAGATCGCTTCGGTAGTAAAGGGAATAAACGGTGCTGCCGTCTTCGCAAAGGTCAACAGCACATAATACAAGGTGGCATAGGCATCGCTTTTATCCGCATCGTCCTGACTTTTCCAGAAACGCCGCCGGCTGCGGCGGATGTACCAGTTGGTCAGATCGTCCACGAATTTCGAAAAACGGTTGGCCGCCTTCTGCAAATTGTAGTGATCCAGCTCCGTGCGCACCTCCTCGACCATCTGCGACAGAGAGGAGAGAATCCAGCGGTCCAGCACATTCGATACCGTCGGACAGCGGCCGTCGCCGGACGGCTGCCAGTGGTCGACGTTGGCATAGGTAGTAAAGAAACTGAGCGCGTTCCACATCGGAATCATCACGCTGCGCAGCACCTCTTTGACGCCTGCTTCAGAGAACTTCAGGTCCTCGGCGCGCACGACCTGACTGCCCAGCATGAACAGACGCAAGGCATCCGCACCATAACGATCAACCACTGTCATCGGATCCGGATAATTCTTTTTGCGCTTGGACATCTTCTGTCCGTCTTCGGCCAGCACCAGTCCGTTGACGATCACGTTCCGGAACGGCGGCCGGTCGAAAAGCGCCGCGCCCAGCACCACGAGCGTATAGAACCATCCCCGGGTCTGATCCAGCCCTTCTGCAATGAAATCCGCCGGAAAGTGAGCTTCAAAATGTTCCTTGTTCTCAAACGGATAGTGCTCCTGCGCATACGGCATGGATCCGGATTCAAACCAGCAGTCCAGCACCTCCGGCACCCGCCGCAACGGCGATTTCCCGGTAGGCGACGGAATTTCCAGTTTATCGACGAAATGCTTGTGCAAATCGGCCACCTTGCATCCGGTCAGCGACTCCAGCTCGGCGGCACTGCCGACGCAAATCGCCTCTCCTTCGGCGTTGCGCCAGATCGGCAGCGGCGTGCCCCAATAACGGTTACGGCCGATATTCCAGTCGCGGGCATTTTCCAGCCATTTTCCGAAGCGGCCGTCTTTGATGTGCGGCGGCATCCAGTTGATCTGGCGATTGGCCTGAATCATCCGTTCCTTAACCGCGTCAATGCGGACAAACCAGGTCGGAAATGCCCGGTAGATCAACGGACTGTCACACCGCCAGCAATGCGGATAGTTATGTTTGATCTGGCCGCGGTGTACCAGTTTCCCCTCCGCCTTGAGCCGGGCGATGATGTCCTTGTCGCAGTCCTTGACATAACGCCCTTCATAGTCGGGAACTTCCGCGGTAAAGGCGCACTCCTTGTCGATCGGGCATACTTCCGGAATATGATAAAGTTTACAGACTGCGTTGTCGTCCTCACCGAAGCCCGGCGCCGTGTGCACGATCCCCGTCCCGTCCTCGGTACTGACGAAATCGCCGCAGAGCACCCGGAACGCTCCGCCGGCAGCACGGTCCGCGAAATAATCGAAAAGGGGTTCATACGTGCGCCCTTCGAGCTCACGACCCTTGCCGTGCCAGACGATTTCCGGCGTGTCTTTGTAATACGTCCCGACCCGGGCAGCAGCCATGATGTAATATTCGTCGCCATCCTTGATCTTGACATAATCAATCTCGGGCCCTACGACCAGCGCCAGATTGGACGGCAGCGTCCACGGCGTAGTGGTCCAGGCCAGGAACCAGGTATTTTCCTCGTTCCGCGCCCGGAAGCGAATGGTGATGGCCGGATCGGTTACCTCAGCATACCCCTGATTGGCTTCAAAGTTGGACAGCGGTGTCGCGCAACGCGGGCAGTACGGCAGAATTTTGTAGCCTTCGTAAATCAGTCCCTTATCCCAGAGGGTGCGGAATACCCACCAGATGGATTCCATATAGTTGCGGTCCATCGTCCGGTAGCCGTTCCGGAAATCCACCCAGCGGCCCATCCGGGAAACCACCTGCTCCCACTCGGAGGTGTAACGCAGAACAATGGAACGGCAGCTTTCATTGAAACGGTCGATCCCATAGGCTTCAATGTCACGCTTGCTGGCAAGATGGAGTTCCTTTTCCATCTCGTTTTCGACCGGAAGGCCGTGGCAGTCCCATCCGAAAGTACGGCGGACATAATTTCCCCGCATGGTGCGATAACGCGGAATCACATCTTTGATCGTCCCCGCCAGCAGATGCCCGTAATGCGGCAGTCCGGTGGCAAAGGGAGGACCGTCATAAAAGACAAATTCCTGGTTTCCCTCCCGGTTTTTCAAAGATTTTTCAAAAACGCCCGCCTCGCGCCAGTAGGAGAGCACCTCCTGTTCCACCGCGGCAAAATCCACTTGACTGCCGATCTCTCTGAACATCTTTCCGTCCGCTTCTTCCATAAAATCCATCCATTCACGGGTCCGGTCACGCATCCGTCCGGACAACCGATTCGACATTCTGATATTTCACCCGCACCGTCTTGCCGGTACCGGCCACTACGCAAATCATAAAATCATCCTGCATCGAGCGCACCGCATCGATCAGCACCGTGCCCCCGCCGTTCCCCAACTCCAGCACAAACGGTCCCGGTCGGCTGCCTTCGCCATCCACCGGCTGATCCTGCAAATACATCTTGACCGGAGACTCCGGCGCGGCAGGGGAAGTCGCCGGAGTCGCAGCCGTCGCTACGGCAGGAGCCGCTTCCGCCTCCATTTTGAATACCTCTTCGGGCACTTCAGAAGGATCAATTCCCTGGGTGGCGGCAATCCGGTTACGCCGCCGGGCTTCCCGCCCCGCCTGCATGGCAGAAAAACGCTCCGCCATTTCCGAACGTCGTGCCTCCGTGGCGGCCTCTTCTGCTGCTTCGGCCTCGGCCACCGCCCGTTCCTCACCCATTTGAATATGCTGCGCCAGCCACAGCGGATACACATACGGCAGCAGCAGTCCGAAAATAAAATGTTTCGTCACCTTCTGCCGGAACAGTTCCGCCACGGTCGCGGCAAAAAACGCACTGCCGAACCAGACAGCAAACAACAGAAAGAAAAACAGCAACGTTCCCCAGCCAGGCAGCCCGTAATGCCAGATCAGCGAAACTTCGCTCAGAATCAACGACAGAAACGAAGCCGCCGCCGCCAGAATTTTGCCGAGAATCATATCGACCTCCATGTGCCGGATTTTACCGTGTCATTGTCATACATATCCAGTAATATAGCCTGTTTACAGACTTTTTCGAGAAAACGCCCGGAGATTTTAGCGGATTTTCTCCGAATGAGTTGCAATCAGTGCCTTTCTGCGCTATTTTCTTCCCATCATGAATACGGAAACACGCCCCATTACTCTGGTTCTTGACCGGTTGCGCAGTGCACACAATACCGGCAACATCTTCCGGATCGCCGAAGCCATCGGCGCCCGGGAGATCATCGCCTGCGGTTACACGCCCGCCCCCCCCCATCCGAAACTGGCAAAAACCGCTATGGGCACCGACCTTCTTGTCCCGTGTCGGGTCTTCCCCACGTCTCTGGATGCGGTTCGGGCGCTGCGAGCGGAGCACTACCGGATGATCCTGGCAGCGGAACCGCTCCCGGGAAGCCGCTTCGCCTGGGAAATGGATTACCAGTTCCCGCTGGCGCTGGTACTCGGCAACGAAGCGCTCGGGGTCGCCCCGGAGACGCTCGCTGAATGCGACGGCATGGTCAGTTTGCCGATGTTCGGGGCGAAAGCCTCCATCAATGTCGGCAATGCAGCCGCGGCCATTCTTTATGCCGTCCTCGCCCGTAGCGGCATGGTTCCCGCCACACCGCCAATTGTCGCGTCTGAAGGAGATTCAATCTAAGTCCGCCCTACGCCGCCCCGCGAGAATCAGCGGATGATAAGTCAGCGTCACCCCGCCGTCCGCCGTCCCGAACTGTTCCCGGTAGGCATGGCAGAACTCCTGCAATCGCCCCCGGGTCCAGCGGCCGCCCGCGCCGGGCGCGGAAACCCCCGTGGCCCGGATGTGTCGCAACACCTCCTCCGGAGAATCAAAACACAGTTGCAGAACTTCCTCGTGCCGAGCCTCCAGCTCGAAATACTGCCGCATCCACGCCTCCCAGACCGCCGGTTCCGGATAATGCAATCCGGCACCGGTCAATGCGGCCGGTTCCGCAAAATTCCGCGGTCCGAATACCGAAAATACCAGCAGTCCCCCCGACACCGTCCGCTCCGCAATCCGCCGCAGCAACTGTTCCGGTTCGTGCAACCATTGAAAAACCGCGTTTGCCGTCGTCAGGTTCAAGGCTTCCGGCAAGGGCAGCAGTTCCACGTTTCCTTTCAGAAACCGGCAATTCGGCAATATTTCCGCCCACTTTGCACCAGCTGGGACCAAATCGTTCAACACCAGTTCATCCCAGCTGAAACGCTCCGCCAGAAGCCTGGTCAGCCCCCCTTCAGCACCACAGCCGATTTCGAAAATCCGGCCGAAATGCGCTGTCGGAGCCAGTTGCGAAATCAATTCCGTCACCTGTTCGGCCATCATTCGCTGTACCGTCGCCGCGGCTGCATACGTCGCCGCACTCCGCCGGAACCGATGGGCAATCCAGTCGGACGCCGGCATTTCGATTGTTTTCTTCTCAGGCGCCAAGCTCCATCACCTCCCTCCAGGTATGGCAGCACCACAAGGGATCGTGCGGCAGATCCAGCTCCGCCACCCGGGTTTCCGATAGGCGCGCCCAGGCCGCCCGGAGCGCCGCCGCCCCGAAAATCCGGTCTCGCGTACCGATCACCGCACGATCAAACACGTTGTGCACCGGCTCCCGCTGTATCGCTTCCTCCAGAAAATGCAATTCCCGCTGCTGTTCGAGCGGATTCCGCACTGGAAACGTTCCTCCCGTGCCCCCCCGGCAGCGCCGGTAAAAATTACGCCGCGCCCCCTCCTCCAACCAATGCTCCGCTGTGCCCGCAAAAATTTCCGGCGCAATGCCGTAGGTCGCATCCACCGGCCAGAGGGATCCGTTCAGTGCCACCGCTTCGCGCCAGAACGCCGGCCCGTTCCCCAGAGAGCGGGCCGCCGCCCAGACACCAAGCGACCAGGCCAGCACCCGGACCGTCGCATAGTTTCTCGCCAATCCGCTCCAGTCCGGCATCCCCTCCCAGTCGGAATAATCCCAGATCAGCAGCACGTCCAGCTCCTCCGGCGCCAGGTGCGCCACGGTGGTCTCGTCCATGCTCCAGCCGTGAAAAAAAATCAACAGTTCCGGCGCTCCGGATTGTCGCAGCCACCGTGCTTTCACAACAACGCCTCCACCTGCCGCACCGCCGCTTCCGGTAATGTCGCATTCAGCGAAAAACGCAATCGTGCCGTTCCCACCGGCACCGTCGGCGGACGAATCGGAAACACCAGGATCCCCCCTTGCCGCATTTTTTCCGCCAGTTCCCCGGCGGCATGATCGTCCCCCACCAGCAGCGGCACCACCTGCGAATCCCCCCCGGTCGCAAAGCCCCGCCGCTGGATGACCGCGCGCAATTCCCCGGCCAACTGCGCCAAAGCCCGACGCCGATCCTCCAGTTCCGGCATCCTCTCCAGCACGAACCGGCTCCACGCCAGCACCACCGGCGGCAGCCCGGTCGTGAAAATCAATGTCCGCATGCGATTGACCAGATATTCCCGCAGTACCGGCGTCATCAGCGCATAAGCTCCGGTTGAACCAAATGCCTTGCCGAAAGTGCCGATCAGCACATCCACTTCATCCGCCACCTGCTGTTCCATCGCCAATCCGGTACCGCGCGGCCCCCGAACGCCTGCGGAATGGGCTTCATCCACAATCAGCAGCGCACCATATTTCCGCTTCAGTTCCGCCAGCACCCGCAGATCGGCCACGTCGCCATCCATACTGAACACCGATTCAGTCACCAGAAAAATCCGTCTCCCGGGCGACACCTGCGCCAGCATGTCTTCCAGCTGCTCGTAATCCAGATGCCGATAACGCCGGAATTCCGCTTCGCACAACCGCAGTCCGTCGATAATGCTCGCGTGATTGAGCTTGTCCGAAAAAATGATGTCTCCGCGACGGCTGAGCGCCGGCAGGATTCCCACGTTCGCATGGTAGCCACTGTTGAACACCAGTGCCGCGCGACCGTTGCCGTACCACTCCGAAAGTGCCGTCTCCAACAGTGTATATTGAGGCGTATTTCCGGTCAGCAGCCGACTCGACGCAGCGGACAGCCCCCAGCACGGTTCCCCCGCGTCCGACATCCGTTCGTAAAAAGCACGCCGCAACGCCGCGTCTCCCGCTACTCCCAGATAATCGTTCCCCGAAAAGTTCCAGTATTCCCGGCCCTCCAGCACCGCTTTTGCGCCAACGCCAGTGATCTCCCGCAACCGTCGCAGCCGTCCCGCCGCTTCCAATTCCGCCAGACCGGTGCGAAAATACCGATCAAAATCCTTTTCTTCCATCTCTTCCATTTCTCCTTAATCCAGCGGCAGTAGAATGTACCAGAACCGCCTGCCGTCGCCATAGTCCACCCGGGCAAAATAACGTCCACCCGGAATCGGCGCGTCCGAAAAATAACAGACCACCGGCTTATATTCGCCCAGCAGTTTCTTCATTTGCTCCCAGTAATCCGGATACACCAGATTATCCCAGTTCACATGCATCGGATGCAGATTGCGCCGTTCCGGAAAAAACATCGCATAAATCGCATCCGCGGAAAGATTTACATACTGCCGCGAACGGTACGGCTCCGGAATCCGCGCAAAAGCCGCTTCCACTTCCGTCCAGTAGCGATACTCATCCGGCTCAAGGCGCATCCCCGCCAGCGGCCCGTCCGGCAGAGTACGCGATGACGCAAGGAAACGCCCATAGCGTCCAATTCCCGCCACGCGCGGGATAACATCCACCACCACCGCCAGCATCAGCAGCACCGCCGTCACCCGGCAGAGCAGCCGCCGGCGGCCCTCCCGACACCATGCCATCTGAAGAACCAATGCGAAACATGGGAAACTCAGTACTGCCCCCCAATACCAGTGCCGCGGACACCCTACCGGAAAATATTGATGCAACGCCGCCAGCCCCGCAAACGCCGTCGCCACCCAGGCCAGCCGGAACCGGGATCCCCGTTCCCGCAACGCAGCCAGCACCAACCAGACCGTCATCCCCGCCATCAGATACGGCAGCAGTGCGAAAAAAGGATCCGGCGGCAGAAAAGCTTTCACCACCCGCCACCAGCCGGTCCCGCCCGCTTCCGCTCCGAATCGGGCGGCAAACCCCAGATTCTGCCGAAACCAATCCCCCCAGAGGGCAAACAGGGAAAAATAAAAGAAGAACGGCAGCGACACCACCAGCGCGCCCCCCGTCAGCGCGCCGATGCGACGCCGGACGGGCCCCCACTCTTTTTCTCCACGCAGCCAATGGAGCGACACCACCAGCGCCCCGGCCGCCGCCAGCGCCAGTCCGGCAGGCTGTCGGCACCAGAACGCCGCCATGCCCGCAGCGCCCACCCCCCACCAGCCGAACCGCCGGGGGCGCAGCAGCTGTTCCACACATAAAACCACCGTCAGCAATTGAAAGGTCAACGCGTAAACCGACGACCACGGCAAAAACACCCAGTCCGGCCGATACAAATAAAACGGCGCCAGCCCCCAGAACAATCCCAACGGCAGCCATGCCCACCATCCCGACAGGAGCCGGCGACTCAGATGCACCAGCAGCACCGCTGAAAAACCGTAGAACAGCACCGCCGAAAGCCGCACCGCCAGCAGCATCTCCCCTCCCCAACGGATCGCCAGCGACTGAATCAGCACCGTCAGCGCCCCGTATTGCGAGAAGGTTTCCCGGAAAAGCAACTGCCCCGACGCCAGATCCGCCGCCGGCTTCAACATGATGCCGTCGTGATGCGGATCCACGCCGCCAACGGCAAATAATCCGAACCAGCAGCAGGTGCCGATCCAGATCAGCAGCGCTACTCCTGCAGAACACCTTTTTTCATGGCGTGAAACATTCCTCATCATGCTCTTCAATATACTCTCCGATCCCTTGAAAATCAATGTGCGACGCTTGATTTCAGGGGAATACGGTGTTATGTTATCGGATGAAATTTGCGATACGCATCAACTGCGTCCCATTGTGGAACATTTTGCTTGAGGAAATACGAAGTGATGATGAAAGCTGCTGACATCCGGAAAAAATACATTGACTTCTTCGTCGGAAAAGGCCACCAGGAAATCAAAAGCGCCTCTCTGATCCCCGACAACGACCCGACCTGTTTGTTCACCACCGCCGGCATGCATCCGCTGGTCCCCTATCTGCAGGGCGTCACACTGCACCCGGCAGGACGGCGTTTGACCGACTATCAGAAATGTATCCGTACCGGCGACATCGACGAAGTCGGCGATGAAGTGCATCTGACCTTTTTCGAAATGCTGGGCAACTGGTCGCTCGGCGATTATTTCAAAGAAGACGCGATTCGCTTCAGCTTTGAATTCCTGACCGGCAAAGACAACCTGAATATCCCGGTGAATATGCTGGCGGTTACGGTTTTCGCCGGGGACGATGATGCTCCGTTTGACGAATTCTCCTACCGGCTCTGGAATTCGCTCGGTATCTCCGAAAAACGGATTGCCCGCCTCGGCAAAAAAGATAACTGGTGGGGCCCCGCCGGCCAGACCGGCCCCTGCGGTCCCGATACCGAAATGTTTTACTGGACCGGTGACGGTCCCGCTCCGGAAACCTTCGACCCCGCCGATAAACGCTGGGTCGAAATCTGGAACGACGTTTTCATGGAATACAATAAAAACGCCGACGGGAAATACGAGCCGCTTGCCCAGAAAAACGTCGATACCGGCATGGGGCTGGAGCGGGTCACGGCCATTCTGCAGGGCAAAAAAAGCTGCTACGAAACCGAAATTTTTGCTCCGCTCTTCGCTGAACTTGACGCCATCCGCGGCATCGAAGCCCCTGCAGTCCGCAGCAGTTCCGAACGAATTATCGCCGACCATTTGCGCGCGGCGACGTTCATTCTCGCCGACGGCATCACTCCCGGCAAGGTGGATCAGGCCTACGTCCTGCGCCGCCTGATCCGACGCGCCATCCGCGAAGGCCGCAAGCTCGGCATCGACGGCGCCTTCACCTCCCGGATCGCCCGGGCGGTCATCCGGCAGCTCGGGGATGTATATCCGGAGCTGCGTCACTCTGAACAGCGCATCGTCGAAGAACTCGAACGCGAAGAAAAGCAGTTTGAGCAGACGTTGGAAAAAGGCACCCGGGAATTTGAAAAATTCATTTCCCGCGTTCCCGCACACATCGAGAAAAAAGTGATCAGCGGTAAAAACGCCTTTTATCTCTACGAAACCTACGGCTTCCCGATCGAGCTGACCGTGGAAATGGCGAAGGAAAAGAATTTCTCCGTCGACCTGCCCGGCTTCGATGCGGCCTTCGCCAAACATCAGGAACTCTCGCGCCAGGGCGCCGAACAGAAATTCAAAGGCGGTCTCGCCGACCATTCCGAACAGACCGCGCGGCTGCATACCGCCACGCACCTGTTGCAGGCGGCCCTCCGCAAAGTACTGGGGAATCATGTGGAGCAGCGCGGATCGAATATCACCGCAGAGCGGCTCCGTTTCGACTTCTCGCATGAGGAGAAGATGACGCCGGAACAGCTTGCGGAGGTGCAGAAACTGGTCAACGACGCCATCGCCCGCGATCTGGAAGTAGTCTGCACAGAAACCACTGTTGACGAAGCCAAAGCCGCCGGCGCCATGGGACTTTTTGAAAACAAATACGGCGCCCGGGTGAAAATGTACACCATCGGTGATGTCAGCTGCGAAATCTGCGGTGGCCCGCATGCCGGACGGACTTCAGAACTGGGGCACTTCCGGATCGTCAAGGAGGAAAGCTCCAGCCGGGGCGTCCGCCGTATCAAAGCGGTTCTGGAATAAGATTGCGGAGAGAAAGGAGGAGCTGCAGATGAAAGAAACAGGCGTTACCATTCTGCCGCGCGAGGACGGCTATCTGATTCAGGCGGTGGGCCGCGCCAACTTCGATTACGCAGTGCCGCTGCGGGATCTGTCCAAGGATCTGTCCGGACAGGAAAAGCTCTGTTTCGATCTGAGCGGCTGTACCGCCATGGACAGCACCTTCATGGGAGTCATGTCCATGATCGGGCTGAAAGCGCGCCGCTGTGGTAAAACGGTGGAAATTGCCGGTGCGGCGGACAATCTGCGTTTTCTGCTGCGTGGACTGGGAGTGGAAAAACTTTTCCAGTTCATTCCGGCTCTTCCTGCTTCTGAAGCCGTCTCTGCCGCTCCGCGCTCCGTCTCCTCCGGAGACCGGCGGACTACGGCAGAAACCGTGCTGGAAGCCCATCAAACGCTGGTGGAGGCCGATGCTGCCAATGCCGCAAAGTTCGAAACCGTGATCCAGTTCGCCCAGGACGATGTGGATCGCCTCAAATCGGAACAATAGAGCAATTGCGCGTTTCCCTTGTGACCGCCACTCCGGTCTCTGCGTATCGGTTCAGTTTCTTGTGGAATCGTCTTCTTCCGCGCCATCCTCTGCCGGCTGATAGGGATAAGGAAGCGTTTCCGGAAGCTCACCGTCCGGAAGCCCGGTCAGCGCTTGTGCAATGGTCTGAATATAACGGAAACTGTCGCTGTTGACCGCATTCGAAAAAAGCATCGCCGATGCGAAATGCAGCAGCGAACGCCGATCCCAGAAATCACAATCCGCCACCCCTTTTACCGTTTCCAACTTCCAGTCACGCCCGGGAATCAGCAGATTTCCCTCCCCATCCAGCAATGCAAATTCCCCGAGCATCCGCACCAACCGCAGTTCCAATCCCGCGGCAGCAGCCAGCACCTGCCCCATGGCGGCAAGCAGCGCAGCAGAACCGTAATGATTTTCCAACACCGTGCCGATACAGTAAATCTCCGGCTGCATCGTCGTTTCCGCCGCGGCAGCCATCCCCTGCTTGCGCATAAAATAGGAGAGCTGCCGGAGTGAATTAAGTTGATAACGGGCCGCCTCATCGGCAAAATCGCGCCAGAGCGTCTGCAACCCCGGTCGCGAATCATTATCAAACCACTGCAAATGCACTTCGATCAGCCCCTCGATCATATCCACATGCGGCGCTTTCAGCAGCTCGGAAAAATATCGCCGACGCCGACGCAATGTAATCGCCGCTTGCAGCTGATGCGCCCGCTTGCGCGTCAACGCATCTGGAGACTCCTGCAATCCGGCCAGCGCTTCTCCCAACTCCTCTTCGCAGTAAAGCAGTTCCGCCATAGCATTGACCGCCACGTCTTCATTCTCGTCGTCAAGCAGACTCAACAGCGCAGCGATTTTCGGAGAAATGCCGTTCTCTCTCCGTTCCCGTTCCCGATCGTTCGGTGATACAAACGACATAATCCGTCACCCCCGTTCCGGGAATCGCCCGGACAAGGCGTTCACGGCAATGGTTTTGACATCATCCGGAAAATCGGAACGAATGATCCAGCGCAGAAAGCCCGGATCGTTTTCCGCAATATCCTTCAAGGTGCGTCCGGAGTTTTTTCCGAAATTGACCACCACTTCGCCGTCCCGCCATTTAAAGCGCCGCGTCCGATCCAACGCATCCGGATCGGTCATGTCCGAAAAAGCTGCCAGTTCCTCCAACCCGCGTGGTAACTCGGGATGCCGGGCCAGCTGGCCGAGCAGGACTTCCCAGGTTGCAGCGGTATCGGCATCGGCGCTGTGAGCATCTTCCAAGTCCTTTCCGCAGAAAAACTTGTATGCAGCCGTCAACGTCCGTGGAAAGAGTTTGCAGAAAATCTGATAGATATCCACCACCTTGCGCCCGGCCATGCTGAACGGCACTCCTGCTCGCTGAAATTCCGCCTGCAACATCGGGATATCAAAATTCACAATATTGTATCCGCCAAGATCACACCCTTCCAGATAGCGCGCCAGATTGGCTGCAATCACCCCGAATGTGGGACAATCGGCAACATCCGCATCGGCAATTCCGTGGATCGCCGTGGCCGAAGGGGGAATCGGCATTTCCGGATTGACCCGGCGCACAGCCGACTGCTGCGAGCCATCCGGAAAAATTTTCAAAACCGCCAGCTCGACAATACGATCCCGGCTGGGGGTAACACCGGTGCTTTCCAAATCGAAAATCACCAGTGGACGATTCAATTGTAATTCCATAGCCTGTATCCTGATTTTGACTCCTAGTCCAGGCTGAAATATACTCTGGAGTTGCTTGCTTCGCAAATTTAAAAGACGAATCCTTCAGCTGGAAATTCATCCTCCGGAAAATTTGCAACGATCTCTGCTTCTGCTATATTATAAGCAACTTGTTCAACTTAATAGACGGAGAAAATTCACCATGCATCTGGAGACTTTCATCATGGGCATGTTTTTGACTGCCGCCATCCCACTGTCTGCTACGGAACACCCCCTACTGATCTCTCACCGGGGAGAATCTCACGACGCCCCGGAAAACACCATGAGGGCCTTCCGTCTCGCCTGGGACCGCAACACCGACGGTATCGAATGCGACCTGCAGCTGTCCGCCGATGATCAGGTTATCGTCGTCCATGACGGTAATCTCAAACGTATTGCCAATATCGAGCGAAATATCCGGGATACGACCGCCGCCGAACTGGAGAAAGTCGATTTCGGCCGCCACAAGGGCTCGGAGTTCGCCGGCGAAAAAATGCTCCGATTCGAAGACCTCCTCGCCGCTGCGCCGAAAGACAAATACCTCTTCATCGAGCTCAAAGGCAGTGACCCCGCCCTGGTGGACGCCGTGACACCGATCATGAAGAAATATGCGCCCTCCCCCGACCGTGTCCGCCTGATCGCCTTCAACGCCCCACTGCTGGAATACGCCGGAAAATGTATGCCGCAATACCGCCGCAGTCTGCTGCTTTCTCTGAAAGCAAAAACGCCCGATGAACGACGGGCGCTGTTGGAACGGGGCCTGGACACCGCCCGTAAAATCGGAGCTTCCGGGATGGATCTGGGTGCCTTGCCGCCCGATGATCAGGAAAGTGTCGCAGCAGTCCGCCGGGCAGGCCTGGAACTTCAGGTCTGGACCATTGATGATCCGGACGCGGCACAGCGTTACCGGCAGCTCGGGGTGGACGCCATCACCTCCAACCGTGCCGCGTTTCTGCGGGAAAAAATGTACGGAAAAAACTGACGTTTCTTACTACTTACCATTTCACGTCTGACGTCAGCGTGATCAAGAGAAGTGTAATATGAAAAAACTCTTTATCCTTTTGTGGCTCGCTGCCGGTATGTGCATTCTCGCCGGTGCGGCGGAAACCCCGGCGCCGGATCGGGCTCCGGCCCCGGCCCCTCTGAAATATATTTTTTACTTCATCGGTGACGGTATGGGGTTTGAACATCTCACCATGACCCGGGATACCGGCAAGGCCGTGGCCGCCACCGCAGCGCTGGACGCCCTGCCCTGGCGCGGCACGGCACGCACCAACAACGTCGAAGGCACCACCACCGATTCCGCCGCAGCCGGCACTGCACTTGCCTGCGGATTCAAAACCCGAAATGGCCGAATCGCCATGTTGCCGGACGGTACCCATGTCGATTCCATCGCCAAACTGGCCAAATTCCAGGGACGTGCAGTAGCAATCATCACCAGTGACGCGCTGAACGGTGCCACCCCGTCCGCCTTTTACGCGCATAGCGACAGCCGTAAAAAATATGATGAAATCGCCCGCTGGCTTCCGGTCTGCACGTTTGACTATCTGGCGGGCAGCCGTTTCAACGCCGGAGATGAAACACGAGCTGAAGTCGAACAAGCCCTGCGTGATGTCGACTATACGCTGGTGACCACCCGGGAGGAACTACAGCAACTTGGCCGGGAAGCACTGCCGGTAGTAGCCACGCACAAATGGGAAAACTACGCGGCCGACATCAGCAACCCCGCGGAATTTCCCCGGTTGGCGGATTACACCGGCAAGGCGATCGAACTGCTGGCCGACAATCCGGCCGGATTTCTGATCGTGGTCGAAGGCGCCCGGATCGACTGGGGATCGCATGCCAACGATGCCGTGGCAACCATCGGAGAAGTCCGTGAATTCAATGCCGCGGTCACGAAAGCGCTGGACTTCTTTTACGCCCATCCGACGGAAACCCTGATCGTCGTAACTGCCGACCACAATACCGGTGCACCGCAGCTGGACGGTCCGATTTCTCCGGACCTGCTCAAGGACCGCCGCACGCATCAATTCTATGCCAAGGCATTGCAGGCCTCGCCCACTGCGGAAGAAGATATCCGCAGACTGTTGGATGAACTGCGTCAGGAAGTAGGCGAGGAAGCGGAGAAAAAAGCGTTGGAACAGTTAATCGCCAGTGGCAAGAAAGAGTTGCCGAGTGCCGCCCGGATTACGGCGTTTCAGCAGGCGCGGCGGGATCGTGAATTCGGTATTCACTGGACGACCCGCGGCCATGCGCCGGCCCCTGTCCCGGTCATGGCCATCGGTCCCGGTGCGGAGACCTTTGCCGGTACTTACGAAAATACTGAAATCCCGCAGAAAATCTCCCGGCTGATGGGCATTATCTCTCCAGAACATTAATTCAGCCGCAATCCTTATTTTCAAGTGGCAAAATTCCGAAAAAAGTGAATTTTGCCGCTTGCTTTTCTCGGAAAACGGTTTATTTTATGGTTACACGTTTCAGGGCGGGTTAGCTCAGTTGGTTAGAGCGTCGGAATCATAATCCGCAGGTCCCCGGTTCGAGTCCGGGACCCGCCACCACTTTTCGGACCTCATTTTGAGCTCGGTAAAATATCTACCGATTTCAAAAAAAAATCCCCGTTCATCACTGGAAATTACTGTATTTCATATTTCCAGTCATATGAAAGTCATATGAATTGGAACCGATGCTTCGGAATTTTTCTTGTTGCCGAAACAGGAAACGGCACATTCTCAGCCCCCCTCTGTCTTTCCTGACAAAGGCATTCCTTTCCCCCGATAAAATACTTACGCCTGGATCTCCGCCATCCGGACCGGACGTTTTTCCCGGGCGGAACGAATAGCGGCAAAGGCCACCCGCGTCGCCAATACCGCGTCATCCACGCCACACACCTCTTCGTGCCGGATCCCGCGGATCTGCTCGACGAAATGCTCCAGGGCATGCGCATGCCCTTTATCCGGCTCCGCAGTAAACTGCAACAGGGGATCCTTCCGCCGTTCCGCCTCGACACATGCCGCCGCCCGTTTGGCCAGCCAGCCGCGGATGCCGCCCTCGGTCCCGATCTCCGGCTGTGTATCGTGCAGCAGCGGGAATTTCAACACCGGCGCCACATCCGGAATCCCCGCCGTCCGCACCTCACACATGTGATCGACCACCACGATGGCGCCGTTCCCCATCATCTCGTACAATTCCTTGGGATAACCGAAAGTCCCGTTGCCGCATAAATGCAGCGTGGCAAGTTCGCCGCTCCGATAACGGATGATGATCGCATGATTCAGCATACCGGTCTCCACCGCCACCACCGACTCCGGCTCCGCCGCCAGAAACCAGTTGCACAAATCGGTAAAATGGGTCATTTCAAACAACATCGGACCATACGGCGCCTGTTCCGGATCGAATACCCAGCTCTTCCAGCTGTGCCAGTCGTCATTGATCCGCACGCACATCGAAGCCACACCGTCATCCGCCCGTTCCGGTCGGTCCGGTTCCCGTTCCCAGCGCCAGGCGCAGTGCCGCGGATGAGTCATCTGTTCCCGGAAAATCCGCCGCGCCGCGATCATCGCCGGACTGCTGCGGCGATTGTGACCGACGCAGAACGGAATCCGCGACTCATGCACCACTTGCTGTATTTTCAGAATTTCCGCCAGCGTAAGACCGAGCGGTTTTTCCACATAAACCGGTTTCCCGCATTCGGCAGCCAGGGCGATGACCGGATACCGCAGTTTCTCCGTCGTCGCCAGACAAACGGCTTCCACCCCGGGATCCATCACCGCCGCGCGCCAGTCGTCACACACCGCCACGCCGTAGTGATCCCGGCAGAACTGCAATACCTCCGG
>CALXOD010000012.1 GCA_944389925.1 uncultured Victivallaceae bacterium
TGTTTGCCGACGGTCACGTCGGGGACACAGCCAAAGACACGCGGGTCCTGGCGGACAAGGCCTTTGAAAACATTGATTATCTCGTGACCGCCGACGGAATCAAAAAAACCATCCGCTGACACGGAGCAGGCAAGACAGAAGAAAAGAGACGAACCATGAGTACCGTCGGAGCCAACCGCTGGGGAAGTTTTTCCAAAGCTTTTACTTCTTATGTCATAACGGATTCCGCCACGCCGCGTTGCTGGGAGAATTATCTTTATACGAAAGACGGCATGTTTCATGCGATTGTCGGACAGCGTGGAGAGGGAACGACTTTTTATAATTGTTTGGAAGTCAACGTTGCTTCCCGAGGGCGCAACTATTGTGTGCATGATCGGGAATCCGGTTGTTGCTGGTCGGTCAATGGGGGGGCTGCCCCTGACCGGGCGGAAACATACCGCTGTACGCATCAGTTGGCCGGCAGTGTTTTCGAAGGGGCTCGTGACGGGGTGGCTGCCGTGCTGGAAGTCGTTCTGGCGGTAGATCGTTATGTGGAAGTGAACCGGATCCGGCTGGTAAATCATTCGGAACGCACCAGAAAGCTGTCTCTGATCGGTTATCAGCTGGTGGATCTCCACGGGCTTGATAATCGCCTGGAATGTCAGCGCAGCCGCTATGATGCCGAAAACGGGGTGCTGGTTTGTGAACGGCGTCATTATCGCACGCCGAAGTACTATTATGCCGCCTTTTTTACGGCGGATCGACCGGCCGACTCTTATTGCGGAGAGCGGGAGGCGTTTCTGGGGGCGGACGTGCCCTTTGCGGAAAGCCGGTCGCTGATTTCGGGCGTGTTGAATAATGTCGACGCCTGGGGAGAAGAACCGATTCTGGCGCTGCAGCATGAAATTGAGTTGGCACCGGGAGAGGAAAAGACGGTGAATTTCTTTTTCGGGCTGGGTCAGACTCTGGATGAAGCTGCGGCCGCGGGGAAAGCCTGCCGTATTCCCGGTATGGCGGAGACGCTGATTCGGGAAAGCGAACAGTATTTTGCCGGCATTGCCGCGGCTTCGACGCTGGAAACACCGGATGAGATTCTCAATGTCATGATGAATTTTTGGGTGAAAAAACAACTCCACCGCCAGACCGTTTCGGCCCGCTCCACCGGCTGGTTCAACTGGCGTAACCATTTGCAGGACAGCTGGGCCTGGTTGCTTTTTGATCCCTCCTGGTTGCGGCGGTGGATCATCATGACGTGCGGAGCCGCCGAAGAAGACGGTTTTCTGCCGCGCTGTTCGGCGCGGGTCCCGGAACTGGTGTATCCTGATCAGACCCATGCCGATATTGCAACCTGGGCGGCCTTGTGCGGTGCCCGCTATTATGCGGAAACCGGTGACGTGACGTTGTTTGCGGAAAAACTCCCGAATGGTCGCACCGTGGGCGACACCTTGGCACGCGGCCTGGAGTGGTTGTATGTGCATAAAGGGCGCAACGGCATGGCCCTGATGCGCGCGGGAGACTGGAGCGATCCGTTGGAGGAGGTCGGCAAAAAGGACATCGGAGAATCGCCGTGGACTTCCATGGCATTGGTGAACGCCACCGCCGAATTCGCTCCGCTGCTGGCATTGCTTGGCGAAACAGAACGGGCCCGTACTCTGCAGCTTGAAGCAGAACGGATGATCGCTGCCATCAATGCTGCCGCCTGGGACGGAGACTGGTATATTCGCGCCATTACCGATTCGGGAGAACGGCTTTGTTGCGCCGGTGACCCCGATGGGCGAGTCAGTTTGCTGGTGCAGGCTTGGGCGATCATCAGCGGCGTTGCCCCTGCGGAGCGGGTACGGAAGCTGGTCGCTGCCGTCGATGCGAATAATATGACGGCGATCGGCCCGGAACTGTATGCCCCGCCGTTTCTGGAGCCCCGGCCCTGGATCGGACGCGAAACCGCCAAGCCGGCCGGAACCTGTGTCAACGGCGCCTGCTATTCCCACGTGGCGATGATGTGGGCGATGGCCAATGCCATGTTGGGGCGCCCGGACGAGTCGCTCCGCATCATTCACCGGCTGCTGCCGCTGCGCGAAACGGATGAAACGGCGATTACGCGCTGTATTCCGTTGTGGGTCCCGAGCTACTATCACGGCGTCTATTCCAAGTCGCCGGGGCGGGCCAGTGATGTGATGACTACTGCTGCGCCGCCATGGATGTTTCTGGTGGTATTTGAGCATCTGTTCGGCATCCGGGCGACGCCGGAAGGACTGCGGATCCGGCCGAATCTTCCTTCCTCCTGGGGGCGAGCAGTGGTTACGCGGAGCTGGCGTGGTTCGGAATACCGGATTGAAATGGTCCGGAAGATCGGTGTATCCGGCACCCGGATCACAGTGGACGGTATTGGGTGTGATACCGGGGTGATTGCTCCGGACGCGACTCCGGGGCATCATGATGTTCTGGTGGAATTCTCCGGCGATACCGGAGACGGATGCCGGAAAGGACAGTAGGTCGTTATGGTAACAATCAGAGAAATCGCCCGAGAGGCCAATGTTGCGATCAGTACGGTTTCCAATGTGCTGAACAAGCCCGCGGATCAGGTGAAGGCGAGTGCGGCTACCCGGAAACGGATTCTGGAAATTGCCCGCAAACATCAGTATGTGCCGAGTATGCTCGGGAAAGGATTGCGGGAAGGGCGCAGTTATACCATCGGCATGCTGGGGCAGATCGGGTTTTACGACAGTTACACGGCCAAGAGTCTGTACGGTGCTTCGGAAGTGTTGCGCTGTGCCGGGTATAGTTTGGAATTGACGCCATCGGTTCATTCGGCGTTTCTCCGGGAGGAGGTGCGGCGCCGTGCGGAAGGACCCGCTTCCGGAGCTGTTTCCACCGCGAGTTACCATCTGGTGTCTGATATGCCGCAATATCTGCCTGAATTGCGGGAGGCAATACAGCGGCTGTTGCAGCGCGGGGTGGACGGGGTGTTGCTGACGGAGGAGATTGACGAGCATAACCGGGAAATTTTTGCTGCATTGTCCAGACAGGTGCCGATGGTGAAACTGTTTTCAGTTTCCGGAATACCGGAACTGCCCAGTGTTTACGTGGATCCGGTAGCCATTGGGGAACTGGGGGCGGAACTGTTGTATCAACTGGGGCATCGCCGGATTGTACTGCTGGGGAGCCGTCCGAAGGTGGAAGATACGCTGCGGGCTTTTCTGGCGCGTTATGGCGTGGTGTTTGCCGCGGATCGGGTGCTTGCCGGATACCGGGATTTTGAAGGCGGGCGTGCTGCATTGCGTCGGATTCTGGAGACGATGCCAGATACGACTGCGGTTTTCTGTTACAACGATACCAATGCCGCCGGTGTTCTGTACGAGGCCCAGCGAATTGGCCTGCGGATACCAGAAGATTTGTCAGTCCTGGGAGTCAACAATCTGGACATCAGTGAACAACTATATCCGCGGCTGACTACGATTATGGTGCCGCATTCAGGGCAGGGGGCCGCTGCTGCGGAACTGCTTCTTGCGCGCATTGCCGGGGAGAAGGTGGCGGATCGGATTCTTGCCCCTGCGCTGATTGAACGGGAAAGTTGCGGCGTCCCCCGCGCACAGGAGCGCTTACTGCCACGAAAAATTTGACAGAACGCCGGATGAGGTGTATGTTCCAAAAATTTTCAATGCATAATCAATGGATAGATCGCGCGGCGGAACGGTTAAGGGCGTTTTGTGGTACGATCGAAACAGGAAAGAGAGAATTTCTTAGATGCCGTTTAAAAAACTTTTTCACCAGCCGGAACTCCGTCCGGATCAGCTGAATGCGGACAATCAGATTACCGACCGTCGGATTCTCAGCCGTGACCGCGTGAAATTCGGGGTTGGTTGCATCATGTACCAGAGCGAAGAGAGCGGACTCACACCGATTCATACGATGATGGTCCGGTTGCTGGGCGGCGGGAATCTGCATCTGGGAGTAGTGGCCGGGGCAAGTACCGTGGGGTCTCTGGTGCAATGGATCGGGGCGGTGCTGCTGAAACGCTTCGGTTCCAACCGGGTGGCGATGAATGTGGCGTTGAGCGGCGGGGTGCTTTTCGGCCTGGTGATGGCGGGCTCGCTGCTGCTGGTGGAGGCGGCTCCGACCTGGATGACCGTGGCGTTGTGGATTTATCTGGTCGGCGCCTACGGGCTGGCGGGGGCCAGCGGCGTGCAGATGAATGTGGAAAGCAGCTGGATTGGCGACCTGGTACCGCTCAATATGCGCGGCTGGTTTACCAGTGTCAAATGGATCATCGGGTCACTGGGGGTGCTGACCTTTACGATTCTTTTTGGACAGATTGCGGGGATGACGGTGCATCCCGGTGTTTTGTCGCTGATGTTCCTGCTGGTGTCTTTTTCCCATGCGGTTGCCATGGTGCTGATGTCGACGGTCACGGACCGGAAACCGCAATTCAGCGGGGCAAAGGCGGCGGACGGCCAGAAGAAGAGCTGGCTCCGGGAACTGAATCTGCACAGTTTGCCCTTGTGGTGTTACATCTGGTTTTATCTGACCTGGGCGGGGGGGAGAACGGCGTTGCTGGCGTTCAGCACGGCTTACATGATTGACTATTTCGGCATGGGAATGGGGAAAATTACATTGCTGATTGCGATTCAGGCGGTGGTTAATCTGGTCATGCTGCTGGTGGTGGGACGGGCATCGGACCGTTTCGGAACGCGGCTGCCGTTGATGATTATTTCCGGCTTCATCGGCCTGAGCATGATGCTGTGGGTGGGATCCGCATGGGGCGGCATTCCGTTGCTGATTGCTTATCAGGTCATCAACGGGGCGGCGGGCAATACGCATTCCATGATCGGCATCAATTACGGGTTGGAGATTTTCCCGTCACAGGGGCGGGCGGCGTATATCGGATTTTCCCGGGTGTTCATCGGCGTCAGCGCGCTGTTGGCATCGCTGATGGCCGGGGGGATTATGGAACTGCTTTCCGGTTGGAAGATGACGCTGTGGGGGGCGCAGCTCAACCATTATCACTTGTTCTTTTTCGGGTGTTCGCTGTTCACCATGAGCTGCGTGATTCCGCTGCTGATCGCTGGGAAACGCAAGGTGGAGAACCGCTGACCACTGCTAGTTTGCGGGCGGCGGTTCCGCCGCCCGCGGAATCGGCTTACGCCATATCAGGAATGCGTTTGGGCTGAACGGTACGCTTGCCGATCAGAATCAACGGTATGACGCAGCACATCGGGACCAGGGAGCACAGGAAGAACAGCAGATGATAGCTGTTGAGCGTCGCTCCCCACAGTTGCGCGCTCCAGTGCACATGGTGCATGAAAACCCCGGCGCTGAGTGTCCCGACGAACATGGCGATGCCGACGAAAATCCGGCTGAAACCGAAATATCCAGCCCGGCCTTCCGTCGGGAAGATTTCCTGTCCATAGTTGACCGCCAGCATCGAATGCGTGTTGCCCGCGACTCCGCCCAGCACCTGATAAATCAGAATCGGGTAGATGCCGAACCACGCGGAGGACACCCACAGCATCATGCTGGACGCAATGACGAACGAGACGATAATCAGCGGCAAGCGTGTCCCGAAACGGTCGGTGACTTTGCCCATGACCAGCACCATTACAGCGGCAACCACGTTCTGAATGACCAGAATCATCATGATTTTGGTCATGGAGTAATGGAGATCGAGCAAATAGGCGGTGGTGAAGCAGGCCAGGGCACCGCGTCCGCTGGTCCACATGAAGAAGAACGCGATATAGGCCCACAGCGCCGGACTGGCGTAGTTGAGCGACGGGCCGTTTTTCCCATTGCCGAAAAACTTGATCGATTTCGGTTTCCGGTCTGTGATGGTGTTGACCACCACCAGCGCCACGGCATAGAGCAACGCGACGGCCCCGGCCATGGCGGCGTAGGTGCGCAGTTCATAATCCCGGTTCCGGAGCGCGATATCGGCTACGTAACCGACCAGCAGCGAGGAGACCAGCGCCCCCAGCACCGTCATGAAAAATTTGATGCCGGTGAACCAGCCCAGAATCTGCTTCGGTACCAGGTCTCCGATCCAGGTGGTTTCCACATTACTCCGCAGGCCGGCCCCGGCCAGCAAACAGAAACTGACTGCGAGAAATCCCCACAGACAGTACATACGCCATTCCGGTCGCATGGCTGCGAGCAGCACCAGAGCCAGCAGCAGCATCATGGCGAGTCGGAAGAGGATGACGATTGTCTCCGCTTTGCGGCAGGAGCCGGTTTTGCGCAGCAGTACGGCGCCGAGCCATTCGAACATGATGCCGAAGCCGCCGAGAGAACCGATGATGCCGAGATGAAGCTGACCGCCGCCCAGAGCGCGGATGATGACGGTGTTCAGGGCGGTGAGGCCGAAGAGCTGCAGCACGCCGCTGGCTCCGAATTTGATCCGGTCGCGGTTTAAGATCCGTTGATCGGTCACCTGATTGTTTTCATTTAGCTGGTCCGGACGTAGTTCCGGTTGTTGAAAAAGCTGACGCAGAAACGACATGCGCGACTCCGTTTTATGCCACGAC
Source organism: uncultured Victivallaceae bacterium (assembly GCA_944389925.1). GTDB lineage: Bacteria > Verrucomicrobiota > Lentisphaeria > Victivallales > Victivallaceae > CALXOD01. Next base: position 6,495 of record CALXOD010000012.1, read on the forward strand.
CGTTTCCCGGCACGGTCCGGCCGTTCCATGAGTTCCGGGAAATAAAATAAAAACGAAGGATGCCGCACTGCAGTGAATACGGCAGCCTCCGTCCAGGAAAATACGCCGAAAACTGGATTTCGTCAAGTCGTTTCCTGGATTTTTTCAGCAATTCACCAGCTTGCAATAGATGGCTGTTCCCCACAGGATCGACAGGATGAACCAGAGAATGATGCCATGCAGGAAGGGACGAAGGCCGAGTTCCCGGATTTTCGTTGGATTCAGATTGGCTCCGATCAGAAAGAGCGTCAATACCATCAGGTGTTTCGAGAGTGTTTGGAGAAACTGGCCCGCCGGAGCCGTTGCCGGTACCCAGGTAACCAGTGCCGCAGCGGCCAGAAAACCGGGAATGAACCAGGGAATCCGGATTTTCCAGCCGGTTTTCCGCTCTTCATTTTCCTGACGCACATACCAGGCAATGAAAATGGCCACCGGTACGATCCAGAGTGCCCGCGCCAGTTTGACGGTGGTGCCGATTTCCAGCGCAGTCGGACCGTACTGCATGGAGGCGCCAACTACGGAACTCGTGTCGTGAATCGCCAGTGCCGCCCAGGTGCCGAACTGCGTTTCGCTGAAGCCGAGCCAGTGGCCGAGCGGCGGGAAGATCAGCAGGGCGACGGCATTAAGCAGAAAGACGGTCGCGGTGGCCAGTGCGATATCGTGTGCTTTGGCCTTCAGAACCGGAGCGGCGGCGGCGATGGCACTGCCGCCGCAGATGGAGGTGCCGACGCTGATAAGCAGCATGCTGTCACGGCTCAGCTTCATTTTTTTGCCGAGGAGAATCCCCAGGGTCAGCCCGAGGGTGATGCCGATGACGGTATAGATCAGGCCCTCGGCCCCGGCTTTGAGAACGGCGGGCAGGTTCATGCCGAAGCCCATGCCGACAATGGCTGCTCCCAGAAGCGGGTGGGTTAAACGGGATGTGGTTTCCGGGAAGGGATTGCCGACGGCAAAGGCGAAGATCGCCCCAGCCAGCACCGCCGCCCCCGGCGCATACTGATTCAAGCCCGGGACCAGCCACGGGACCACGAAAAACGCGGCTCCCAGTGCGCAGAATCCGATTTCTTTTGCTTTCAGACGAACGGTTGCATTCATAAGACGGTCCCTTCAACTGATGAAACGTGGTTCTGTAAAAAATTCTTTCGTTGGTTCATGAGTATTAAGATAACCGCTCAAAGGCAAAATAAAAATGATTGAAGCCTATTGTTCGATAATTGAAAATAATTGATTGAGGTGGTAGGGTATGTCGGGACACGGAACAAAATCGGAGGAGAAGCGATGTGGGACCGGCGGTTGCGGATTTTTCAGATGGCGGCGACGATGAACAACTTTACCCGCGCGGCGGCGGCGCTGGCGATGACGCAGCCGAACGTGACCGGGCAGATTCGGCGGCTGGAGGAGGAATTGGGGGTGACGTTGTTTATTCGGGACGGGCGGGAATTGCACTTGACCGCCGCGGGCCGGGCGTTGCTCCGGGAAACGGAGTCGCTGCTGAGTATGACGGATCTTGTCGTGCAACGGGTCCGGGCCGCCGCCGGCGCGGTTCGTTCCTGCCGACTCGGAGCGACGATGACCGCGGGCGGATATGTACTGCCGGAATTGATGGCGCGGTACATGGCGGCGGACCGCACCCGACGTTTCAGTTTGCGGATCGACAATACGCATGAAATCGCGGAGAAATTGAAACTGCGTCAGTTTGATCTGGCACTGGTGGAGGGGCCGTTCGACGAGAATTTTTTTCTCTCCCTGCCATTGCTGGAGGACCGGTTGTTGATTGCAGGGCGGGGGCGGTTGCCATCACGTTCCATTCGGGAACTGCTGCGGTCCGGGGTGCCGTTGCTGTTGCGGGAAAAGGGATCGGGGACCCGCTTTGCATTCGAGCAGTTCTGCCGCCGGCACGACATCGCGCTGGAAGAGTACCCCGGCGTACTGGAAATCGCCGGGTTCGACGCCATCAAAAACATGATTAAGGCAGGCTTCGGCATCACCGTCATTTCCGAGCTGGCCATCCGGGAGGAGCTGGAGGCGGGGACGCTCTGTGCCGCAGAACCGGAAGAGTCCGCGATTTGCCGAACCATGAATTTCCTCTATCTGCCCGACGAAAATTTGAAATTCACAGAAAAATTCATCACTTTCTGCCGCCTGCAACTTCAGCGGCAGCGGTGAGGCCGAGATCGGAGCGGGCAGAGCATTCGCGGGAAGCGATACACCATTCGATGTCGGGAGCGGCGGCAGAAGCGCGGCTCAGCGACGGGAAAGTTCCTCCAGGCGTTTTTTCAATGCCGGATCCAGGGGGCGCGAAGGAGCGGGATACCATTTCTGGCATTCAAGAAATTCCCGGATTTCCTCATTGCCGGTGGCGATGCCGTGGAACTCCAGTACGATGTCGGCGATATCCTTTTCCACCGCGGGGGAATAAGAGAGGGGAGGCTCGAGTTGTTTCGGTGTCCGCCCGGGCGTTTCCCGGGGCAGTTTTTCCACCGCTTCCCGGATGCGCTGGTAGCGCTGTTCTTCCGTTTCCATTTCATTCCGGATACACGAGAGCAGAAGCTCCAGCTGTTCTACGTTCTGCGGCATCATGACAAATCGGTAGAGGATCTGCAGGTTATCCTCTTTCCCCCGGGGCTTGAACGGGGCGAAGATCAATTCCAGACACCGTTTCCCGGTGCGCGGATCCTTGGCCTCGCGCCACCGGGAGCGGGGCGGCTGCCACTCGGGGATCATGGGCATGTGCAGCAACATCAGCGCAAGGGACGGTTCCCGGGGCAGGCGGGCGTTCAGGCGGGCCCGGGTGGCTTCCGTTATTTCAAAGGGGCCGCGCCGAGCAAGATATTCCTCAAATTCGAAGGGGACAATGCGGAAAACAGCCTTTTCGATTTCTCCCGCCCAGCTGTTCCCGGTTTCGGTGACGTAAAAGTGCCCCTGCATGATACTGTGTTCCAGAAGGCGCAGATGCCGATACCGGTGGGGAGACGGTTTCTCATCCTTCGTGGTGATGGCCAGTCCCATGGCTCCGTCGGTCTGATAATGAACGTACAGGGTGATTTCCTGCCGGGGGCGGAACGTCATTTCCCAGAGAAACAGGCGGGAAAATTTCTTTTTCCCGTCACAGGGTACGTACCGCACCGGAAAAACCTGATCCGCGGTACCGGCGACGAAGGCGTAACGGGCAATGATTGCCGACTGGTTCACCGGCTGGTCGTTGACCGGAAGTCGCTCGCCGTCAAGCGGGAATCCCACCTGTACCGTCACGGTTTCATCGGTCAGGTTGCGCAGCCGGAAGGTGCAGTGAAAACGCATGGGATCCAGATTCCGGGCGGAGTCGTCCACCGGCCAGTTACCGCGCAGCGGCTGCATGACCACCTCTTCCTCGACCATTTGAATCCGGGTCGTGGAGCCGAGTACCGGCGTCCGGCCGTTGCCGCGGAAGACGCCGGCATTGCCCCGGGCGGTCAGGGCCAGAGCAAAAACGCTGATCCAGAGAATCCATTGTTTCATGTAAGTTTCTCCTGTTTCCGTTTGCGAAGCTGAACGACGGTCCGCAGGGGACCGTCCCGGGCGTCCGGAGGGAGCCGGGACGGGAGGGCGCGTCAGCGGCGTTCGATTTTGAAATTGTCGATCCAATACTGATCGCCCGGCTTGCCGTTGTTGTCGGTGGCGAAGCGGAATCGCATGATTCTCCGGGCACCAGGCACGATTTTCCGCACGCTGCGGACATCGAGCTTGGCCTGATGCC
>CALXOD010000013.1 GCA_944389925.1 uncultured Victivallaceae bacterium
GGTGAGGTTTTCGCGGATACGCGGCAGGGATTCCTGGGTCATGAAAATCCGGGGACGGGTTTTCGGCGGCAGGACTTTGGGCTGATATTCCCGGGCGGCCTGCGGAATCGCTGGCGGCGTGTATGGACGCAATTCCAGATAGTCCAGCTGGAGGCCTCGGGGCAAATTCATAGAGATCTGCTGTTCTTTGCCGGTCAATTCATATCTGCCGAGGGTGGAGCGGTGATATTCCGGTTTACTCCAGGGGACGAAGGCAACCCGGTGCCCCGGCAGTTGATCATCCACACGCATGCGGACGAAGAGCGACTGCTGTTTGCGGGTAGCCTTGCGCATGAGTTCGGCACCGACATCGTTGGTAGAGGAGCCGAGAATCAGGGAATAAACCCCCGGTTCCGGCGCTTTTATCGTGAAGACCAGGTCGCCGATGGGTTCTTTCAGGCGGACCCGATCTGAGGCGGAGGATTTGAGCTGTACCCCCTTTTTTCCGGAGAGGGGATCCTTGTTGACGATTTCCACGGTATCGGGATTGAGACGGGCAGCCTCCGCCTCGAAGCGGAGTGGGGTGTCTGCGGCGCGGGCCGACAAGGCAGCGGCGCAGCACAGCAGGATTGGGTGCAGTTTTTTCATGTCAGCATTCATTCCTCTTGGCTTTATTGAGGTTATTGTTTTCTTCCAGTCGCTCCAGATGAGAGAACAGGACGGTCAAAACAAAGCAAACGAAGGCAATTTAACGAGTGGTGCTCTTCGGGGCTGACGGCAGCAGATGCAATCGTGGCATCAGACCGATTCGACGGACGTCCGCTCCGGGAGTTTCCAGCCGCCTTCTGCATTCGGCAAACACAACCCGCCCGGCGAGTTGCCAGTCGATATAGATGGTATTGGCCGGTTCATATCCGGGCAGCAGGAGACTTTTTCCGTCTATGGAAATCATCCGGTCCGGAGCGGGGGGAATCCCGTATTTCTTTTTCAGCAATGTTAAAAAGAAATTGTGGTCGGTGCCGCTGCTGAAAAAAATGCCTTCCGTATCTTCCGGAGGATGATCCGGTAATTCTTTGTGGGAGGCCACCGTTCGGTAGTGTCCGTATTGACGCCAGAGGTCGATGAAAGCATTGGCTCGGGCCCGGTGCAAAGGGGTGAACATCGTGGAGACACTGACTGTACGGACACCGCAATTTCGGAAAAATTCCACAGCCAGTTCCGCCGCTGCATACGGGTCGATGGAGACAGGCGAAACCACACCTTGCAACGATCGGTGCATTTCCAGGCCGACGCAAGGGCGGTTGCCCCGGAAATTCCGGAGTTCAAAGCTGTCGTAAACGCCGAGGAAAGCTACCGCGTTGCAGTCCCAGATTTCCTCCGGCAGGTCCAGGGTCCGGGTATAGTCATAATAAGGCACATAGTAAAACCGCAGCAGATATTCGCTGTTTTCCGCCGCGTCGATCATGCCGCTGGCGGCATGTACGCAGTAACTGGAAATTTTATCTTCGGTCCACAGCACAACCGCCACGGTTTTTCGGCCATCATTTTTCTCTCCGCGGTCGCGGACATAAGTGCCGGAGCCGTGCCGGAGTGTCAGCAGGCCTTTGTCACACAGTTCCCGGATCACGCGCCGGGCGGTACTGGGGGGCAGAGAAAATTGTTCCGCCAGAGTCCGGATGGGAGGCAAGCGGTCGCCAGGGGCGAACCGTCCGGCTGCGATCATCGATTCCACATGAGAGCGAAGGTGTTCAGCCGCATTCCGTTTGTCCCGCGGAATTGGTTGAAGAGAGGTTGATGGCATGGGTGGTGTCATGAGGGAATGTACCATACTTGTTTTATTTCATACATTTTTATCCAATTTCTCGCAGGAGAGTCAAGGCATTTCCTGCGAAAATCTTGAGCCTTTTTTGAGTCCCCATAGGTAAGGTTCTCCAAACTCGACATGGGACAAGCCCAGCGCACTGCCGTCGGACATGGCGAAAGTACTGCGCAACCCGCTGCCATGACGCAATACCGGAAATTGCGGCCAGGAAATGATATTGACAGCATAAGGATTCATTAACCAAGGATTTCTGCTGGACGCAGCCGTCCGGTAGCCGTCTCCAGCCCAAATGGTATTGGATGAACCACAGGCAAGAAGAATCACCCGTCCCCCATTCATGCCCTTGAGGGTGGAACATTTGAAGTAATAACAACGCTTGGAGTTCGTATAGCCGGATGTCATCGTGCGGACGTAGCTCCAAGGTTTGAAATAGTTTTTGGGGATGTTAGCCGGAGCGTACTGGTCGGACGGGCAGAGGGCAAGGCGGGGATTGCCGCTATACGGATGCAGCAGATCGAAAATAAGCGAGGCATTTTTAGCATGAGAGAATTGCTTTTTTTCTGGATCGTTGGTTGGACAGCCGTAGGCATATTGGGGGGGAATGTAGTCTTCGTAATCGTTGGCATAAAGCATCATTGCCGTGCCATGTTGCTTTTGCTGGTTGACGCATTCGATTTCCCGCGCTTTGTCTCGTGCCTTGTTCAGAGAGGGCAGCAGCATGGAAGCCAGAATGGCGATAATCGCGATCACGACCAGGAGCTCAATCAGGGTGAAGTACTTCTTCATGCGAAAGTCCTTTCAATTGATTGCGGTTCTAGATCTCTTTGCGTCAAAGTGATTGTAAATGATTCAATCACTTGTGATAATTATAATAAAAATAGAAGTGAAAGTCAAGAGGGGGGAGAAATTTTTTTTGAAAAAATCTTTCAGAGGCCAGCTGTTACTGAAACATATTTCAGCTATACAAGGGTTGCCTGTAAAAAAGAAGAATCGTCAGAGGGGGCGACTCAGAAGGTGATGGATGACCGCGGCGGCGCAATGACAGCCGAATACATTGGGCAGATAGGAAATGGTGCCGACCGCGGAACGTATCCGGCCGTCGTTTTCAACGGTCTGCTGTATCGCTGTTTCCGGTACGGGTTCAGGAGAGAAGATCACCTCCACTCCTTTGGTGATGCCAAGTTCCCGCAATTTTCGGCGCACAACCCGGGCGAGGGCGCAGTGATGAGTTTGGGCAAGATCAGCACGCTTGATTTGCTCCGGGTCCATTCGTCCGCCGGACCCCATGGAACTGATCAGAGGAATGCCGTGTTTCCGACAGGCCGCGATAAAAGCAACTTTGGCCGTCAGCTGATCAATGGCATCAACTGCATAGTCAAATGAGGTTGAAAGCAGTTCGTCTACAGTTTCGGGAGTGACAAATTCATTGCGAACCTCCAGCTGCACACCGGGATGAATATCCCGGAGCCGTTCTGCCAGCACCTCTGCTTTGGCGCGGCCGATGGTGGAGGTGAGCGCCACCAGCTGGCGATTTCGGTTACTGGAATCCACCCGGTCGCCGTCTACCAGCGTCAGGCGGCCGATTCCGGCACGGCAGAGCATTTCTGCCGCCGCACCGCCAACCCCGCCGAGTCCGAGCACCAGCACATGGGCGGAGCTCAGGCGGTGGACGGCATCTTCTCCGAGGAGCAGCCGGGTGCGGGATTGAAAGGCAGCGTCTGCATCCATGGTCAGTCTCTCCCCAGAAAGCAGTCAAAGTTTGCTGCAAAATGCCTTTCGAAGCCCGGTTCGAAAAACATTTTCGCTCGAGCATAAACCGCTGCAATATTCAGCGGACCGTCATCGCTTTCCAAGCCGATTCTGCGACCGCCCCGCAGCGCCTCCGGAAATGCCGAAGAAATAAAAAAACCATGGTTTTCCAGTTCTTCCCGCAGCGCCGGATTTCCTCTGAAGCCATGGTACAGATAACGCAGTCCGGCAAATGGCTGCAGTGTCAGACGCAACTCCTGCCAGGCACGCACGCAGTGCAACACAACCGGCTTGCGCAGTTCCGCCGCAACCTTCAACGCTTCTACCATATAACGACGCTGAACAGACAAATCCGGTCCGCGGAGCCGATCCAGACCGATTTCGCCAATGGCATCGGCGGCTTCCGCCATGGCCGTCCAGCCGGCTGGCAATCCGGAAAAAACAGCCGGTAGATGCCAGGGATGCAGCTCCAGGGAGTAGCAAACTTTACGTGACGGCGGCGCAGTGACGGATAAAAGCAGCTCCGCATCATCGCATTCCGGTAGGCGGTGTGTGTGAAAGTCAACAGTACGCATGGTTTTCGCTGTCGGATCAGATGGGTTTGGTCAGCAGTTCCGCCATGGCCGGGCCACCGGCGACCAACTGCCCGTGACACATGGCCAGTGCCAGCGCATCGGTAGCATCCAGCGGGATACGTTCCAACTCCATACGCAGCTGAGCCGCCATCATCAGGGCTACCTGTTCCTTGGCGGCGCCGCCGTTTCCGACTGCCGCCTTCTTGGCTCGGCGCGGTGAATAGGCATAACAGGGGATGCCCTGTTCCGCCAGAGTGGCGAGAATGGCACCGCGCGCCATCCCGAGAATGATGGCTGTCGCCGCATTTTTCCCCATGAACGGCTCTTCCAGCGCGGCTGCATCCGGCCTGAAGGTTGTGACCAGTTCCCGGATGCCTCCCGCCAGACGCCGCAAACATTGCGTATGGGGGAGACGGGCGGAATTCTCAATGACTCCACAGTCGATGACGGAAAACATCCCGTTTTCCAGACGCAATACCCCGTATCCGGTCGTGCGAATAGCAGGATCAATGCCCAGAATAACCATCAGGACCGTCTTTCACTCGTTTTTGTGGGGGGGAGGGGAGGGCCGGAGTGCCCAATCACTCCGGCTCAGAATGATTTCTTACTCTTCGTCTTCCAGTTGGTCGGCAATTTCGTCGGCGATTTCAAAATTCGCCGTGACCAGCTGCACGTCATCCAGATCTTCCAGCCGGTCGATCAGGCGCAGCACCTGACGGGCAACACCGGGATCGGTGAGTTCCACGGTGGTATCAGGCCGACGGATGATTTCCGCTTCGTCAGTGGGAATCTGGTGATCGGCGAAGACTTTAACCAGGGCTTCAAAGTTTTCCGGATCCGCCCAGATTTCAGCGACACCGTCTTCAACGACCAGGTCGTTGGCGCCGGCGTCGAGAACCAGATCCATGAGTTTTTCTTCATCAGCCCATTCACCTGTGATGACGAAATGCGCCTGACGGGTAAACATGCGCGCCACCGCGCCGGATGTGGCCATGTTGCCGTTATTGCGGTCAAAGGCAAAACGAACTTCGCTGGTCGAGCGGTTGCTGTTGTCGGTCAGGCATTCGACCATGACCCCGACACCGCCCGGCGCGTAGCCTTCGTAAACAATTTCTTTGAAGACGACGTCCCCAAGTTCTCCGCAGCCTTTTTTAATAGCTCTGTCAATATTGACGTTCGGCATATTGGCGGCACGGGCAGCGGTGAGGGCGGCACGCAGCCGGGGATTGGCGGCAGGATCTCCGCCCCCCATTTTGGCGGCGACCATGATTTCCTTGCCGAGACGGGAGAAGATTTTGCCTTTCTTTTTATCGGCGGCGGCTTTTTGATGTTTGATGTTAGCCCATTTACTGTGACCGGACATGGATTCCCTCGCGGTTTTGGTTGAAATTATGACTTTCTATAATTCAATAATGTAACCTCAATTACCGGATTCGTCAAGTTTTCCCCATGGTTTTTCCATGGGAAACCGTATCCGCAGCAGTGGAAGTTTTCCGGGAAAAAACGGAACATGGGAATTGACGGAATATGGTTTTCGGTTACATTATGAATGTAGGATTTTCAACTTGGTGCATGGAATACCCGGACAAAAATCAGGAGGTCCTGTTATGGCTCCACGGCGTGATGTGGATATTGAATTAAACGGCAAAGATGCGTTGGTTCGCAATGTTGATGCGGTCCCGCTTGCCGATGTTTATGGCGGAATCTGGGCGGAAACCAGTGTGTCCTCGTTTACGAAAAAAGGGCAGAAAAAAGAATATCGTATCGGTGTTTCCAGAGACATTGTTATTGAGCACTCGCAATTCAGCAACGGCAGCGACGCCGCCGGGCTGGTGGTGGAGGATGCGGGAAAGGTCTTTGCCGGGAAACTGCTTACGCGGATGCAGACGCTGAACAGCAGCGGCAACAAACTGGCATTGAAGTATAATCAGACGGCTTCCGGCACGGTATCGGTTTCGGCGGATACGCAGATCGATATGCTCTGGGGGGCCAAAAACGTCACGGTTGCCGATTCCCGTATCGGGGCGCTGCTGGGAGGGAACGTCACGTTGCTCAAAGGCACGGCGACACGGGTCAGCAGTGTGGTTCCGTATTCTATTTCCAGCTCCTGCAAAATCAGCGCGACCGGGACTCTGACACTCTGCAACAGTGTCGTCGGCGATGCGACCGGGTATTACCGGGTGGAGGTGACCCGTGCAGAAGGGCTGACCTATGGGGATTTTCGTGGCGGTATCTTTACCGTGAGCGGAGAGATGATCGCACAGCGGCTGGAACAGTTTTCTGATCTGCTGCATTTTGCGTATACCCTGTATGACGTGAACGGTACAACTGTCGGGGTGGAACCATATAAGAATGTATTAAAAAGCTCGAAGGCACGTGGTTCGCTTACGATCAGCAGTCGGGATGAAACAGCTCCCGTGACGGTGGGGAATATCGACGGTTACGCAACGGTGGAATTAATACATGTGCAGGCGGAAAATGTGACCGGCGGCAATTTTTACCGGTATGACAGCGGAACACTCAAATTTTCCGCGGCCGGATCCATTCGGGTTATTGGATCCCGGCTGGAGTCGCTTCAGATGTTCGCCAATGCTGAAATTCAGGACTCGCGGATTCTGGGGGACATCAATCGTCTCAATCGGACTGATCGGAACGGTAAACTTTCCGGGATCGGTGTGCACGGCAAGTTGACAGCGGGGAATGTGGAACTTCGGGCTGAAAATGGCATCGACCGAGGGGATGTCATCGGTTATCATACGGTCGTCCTGCAAAAGGTTACGGCGGACGAGGTGCTGGCACTGCCGAACGGGCATCTGAATACGACTGCCAGTATCGGGAAAATCGAGGTTTCTGCCGGAAGCGACCTCAATCGCATTACGAATTATTATACTGTGCGCATTGAGAACTCCAAAGTGAATCAGGTTACCGGAGGCAGAACGATTGCCAGCATGGATTCTCGGATCAGCCGCGGTACCATTGCCGTGCAGACGGTAACGAGCAGTCTGCAGGATGACACCGAAGGCTTGTATTATTTTTACTCCGCGACGGTGGAGAACAGCGTCATCTGGCGTATTTCCGGGGGCAATTATGCACGGGGGCAGGAGACTGCAACTGGTACGCTGACGGTGCGTAATTCCACGATCAAGGCTGATGACAGCATAACCGGATATCGGGTGGTGAAATTATATCACACGGAAGCGGTTAATGTGGTCGGTGGAAATATTAAAACTTTTTACAGTTCCACAGGATCGCTTAACGCGGAGTATTCGGTGATTTCCGGAGAGATCCGGCGTTATTACAAGGTTCAGTTATCCGCCGTCACGGTTGGTGCCGGGGTGTTTGCCGGAAAATATACGGGAGGAACGTATTTAAGTGGCACGCTTTCAACGGAAAACGGGGTCCGGATCGGCGCCGGTGCGGATCAGGTGGCCGTCAGCGGTTTTGCCACAGTAACCCTGAATGATACCATCGTCGACGGAGACGTAGTCGGCGGCAAGCGGAGTGGAAATTCCGAGAAATCCAGTCGGTTGGTCAGCGGTCGTCTGACGTTGCGGCAGAGCCGGGTGGAGGAAGTGCGTGGATTCAGCAGCGTTACGCTGGAAAGTTCTGTGACGGGACAAATTTTTGGGGGAAATTTCTCCGGAGGAAAATACCGCGCTGCCGGTACGCTCAAAGCGGAGGAGAACAGTGTGATCGCCGGAATTACCAATTTCAAAACTGTCCGGCTGGAAGACAGTACGGTTCTGGGCGATATTGAAATTGAAAACGGATATGCGTCCAGCGGTTCCTTGCTGGTGTTGGATTCGGTTGATTTCGGGGGGGCGGATGATGTGGACATTGCCGGTTACGCCAAGGTGATTGTATCGGATCTGGAGGGTACGATCAGCAGTCTTGCCATGACCTCCGGCAACGACCGGTTGGAAGTTCGCTCCGGAAATATGCTGGTGGCGGAATCGGGGGGAGGCGGTACGGCAAACTTCGGAACCGGAAAGGATACGCTGGATATTGATGCCGGAGCGAGTTTCGCCGCACAGCATCTGGAAGGACTGGAGAAGGTGACCGGCAAAGGCGTCTTGTATTTTCAGTATGTCAATGTCTCTTCCGGAGACGGCATCCAGTACTCCTCCAGTTTGACCCGGCACCAGATCCGCAACTGGGATGATGCCTTTGACCAGACCAATGATACGCTGGCTACTGCGGCACAGCTGGGAACGGTGGATCAGGGCATGGTGCTGATGGACGAATTGACTTTGATGGATACGGTGGATTATCACCAGTTTCAGGTGGCGGAAGGGACACTCTGTTCCATTGAAGGCGCGCTGGCGAATTTGGATTACACCTTGTACCGGGTCGGGCCTGACGACCGGATGGAGCGATTGGACAGCGGCATTGACCTGAGCGACGGCAATTATATCATTAAATTCGCACTGGATGAGGACCAAACCTACAAACGCTATGATCTTACTTTCAGTGTGAGTGATCTGGCCTGACGCGGAGCAATCGGCTGATATCCGGCTCCCTTCTGCGGGAGCCGGAGCTTCCAGGTGCTCCCATCGGCATTTAATGAAGAGTATAGCCGTGCGTGGTATGTTGCAGGGGGAGTATGGAGGGAGAGGTGTCTCCGAGCCGTCGGAGACACCGCAGCAGAGTTTGCTTTCGGTGGTACCGATCCAAGGCACTTCCTGGCTGTTTCTGGGGGGGCGATGTAGCCGACGGGACCAGTGCCAAGCCGGCGTTGCTGGAGGCGGAATCCTTGCTTTTCGATACGACACGGGAGCAGGTGATCTGGCGGGGGAAACTTTTACTTCGTATTTGATCCGTTTCAGCGTAAAGTATTGAAAATTGAGAAGTTGCCGAAAAAAAAGGCAAAGCCCGGTTGATTCGTCAAGTTGCTCCCGAAGGAGGGGGTGCGGGAATTTCCGGAAGCAAGCTTTTCTTGATTATTCCCGGTTCCTTTGAGCTGAAGGTACTCGGACAGGAGCCGGCATTCGAGCGGGTCATTCAGCATTTGTTTCCGGATCAAAATCAGCAACTGTACTTTGGGGGCGGCGCCGATTTATGGCGCGCCTCCATTCGATGAGTCGCGGGGACGTCGGATCAACGGCCGTTCAGCAGAACCAGATACAAGGTCAGAAATGCAGCGGAAAGCCAGGAAAACCAGTTCAGATCCCGGCTTCTGCCGCTGCAGATTTTGATGAGAGGGTAGACGATAATGCCGAGGGCGATACCGCCGATGATACTGTTGCTGAATGGGATGCCTGTGAAAATCAGAAAGGCCGGTACGCCTTCCGTATAATCCTCCCATTGGATTTTGGCAACGGATTCCATCATCATGACTCCGACCGCCACCAGAGCTGCCGATGTGACGGGTGCGTAGCCGGCAACAGCCGTGATAATGGGGGCAAAAAACATGGCCAGCAGAAAACAGATGCTGATCACCACCGCAACAAGTCCGGTTTTGCCGCCGGCCTCGACTCCGGCGGCGCTCTCCAGATAAGTGGTGACGGTACTTTGTCCGCACAGGGCACCGGCGACGGTCGCGGCTGCATCCGCGGCAAAAACTTTTTCAATTCGTTCGATTTCATGGTTTTCATTGAGCAGCCTGGCACTGGTGGCTACTCCGATGATGGCACCCATGGTGTCGAACATATCCATGAAAAAACAGATGAAGATCAGCGGCAAGAGTTCGACAATGTGTCGGAAAACAGTTCCGATATCAGCCTTGAAAACAATCGGCATCGGGTTGGCGGGCAACCCCACGATGCCGGAAAAGGTGATTTTACCACATAGAAACGCGATCAGCGCTGAAAAAGGATGCCGATCAGAATGCTGCCTTTGACCTTGAAGTGATGCAGCGTCGTAATGACGATGATTCCGGAAAAGAAAATAAGCGAGGGAGCATCATTGACTGCTGTTTTCAGAGTCCATTGCCCGTTTTCCACGTCGATAATACCGCCGTTTTTCAATCCGAGCATGGCGATGAAAAGTCCGATTCCGGTGACAATGGCGAATTTCAGCGACGGGCTGAGCGAATTCAAGATCAGGCGGCGCAGGCTGGTGAAGGACGTGATCAGAAAGCAAATCCCGGAAATCAATACCACCCCCATGGCGGTCTGCCAGACCACCGGATCGCCCATGCTGCCGCCGGTCACCGTGGCACAGGCCCCCATGACACTGAACAGGATAAAGAAATTGGTTCCCATTCCGGGGGCAAGGCCGACCGGGTAGTTGGCCAGTACTCCCATCAGAAGTGTGCCGAATGCCGAGGCGAGGCAGGTGGTGGTCAGCAGCGGTGCAAACGGCATTCCGGTGGCGGTTCCCGTCATTTGTCCGGAGAACAGAGCCGGCTGGATGCAGATGATGTAGGCCATGGCGGCGAATGTTGACAGTCCGGCGATGACTTCCGTCTTTAACGTGCTGCCATGGGCCGAATAATGGAAGAAACGATCGAGCAGAGTGTTCATGCTGGCACAATGGGTTATGAGGTTAAGCTCCGCTGTCGCGGGCATATTCGGAGTCCGGATGCTGCATAATATAATTTCCCGGGGTTGAAAAACAACTGTCCGGCATGTATTTTTCAAAAATATCATGTTTGAAGCCGGGAAGGAGGAGAGGAAAGAAAATGGATCCTGCAATTCGAAAGATGATTCACGGCTTCCGACATTTTCGGAAAGCCTATTTTTCCGACAGTACCGAATTATATGCCCGGTTGAAACATGGTCAGATGCCCGATGCATTGATGATTGCCTGTTGCGATTCCCGGGTGGACCCCGCCCATGTGACCGGCAGTGGTCCCGGTGAGATGTTCGTGATCCGCAACGTGGCGAATCTGGTGCCGCCATATCATCCGGATTCCGCCTTTCATGGCGTAAGCGCTGCGATTGAATATGCGGTCTGTGAACTGGAGGTTCGGCATATCATTGTACTCGGGCATTCCCGCTGCGGCGGTATTCATGCTCTGATGGAGGCGGCGGAGAAGGGGCATTCGTCCGCATTTCTGGGGCGCTGGCTGTCGCTGGCCGAACCTGCGCTGCTGCGGGTGCGGGAACAGCTTGCCGGAGCCCCGCAGGAGTTGCAGCAGCGTGCCTGTGAAGAGACTTCCATTTTGCTGTCGATGGAGAATCTGATGACATTTCCCTGGATCCGGCAGCGGGTTGAAGCAGGCAGTCTGAAAATTCATGGCTGGTATTTTCACATGGACTCCGGAGAGATGTATGACTATGATTCCGAAAGAGAGGAGTTTCTTCCATTGAGTGAGTCCGGGGAGCCGTTCTGAACTCTTGGCCGGCCATGGCGCTCCGACGCCCGGAACGAAACGCCGGGAGAGCAGGAGTTCGTTACGCGGGACGTGGTTTTTTTGTGGGCAGAACAGGTGTAATGATCATGAACAACGAACAGATTCTGGAAATTGCCATGGCACAATCTGCCTGCGACAGCCATTGCCATGTCCGTGATTTTTGTGCCGCAGAGAACAAAGTGGTGATTTCTGCTCCTGATCCGCGGGCGCGCAGATACCTGAAGCTGCCGTTTCTCTGCGATCTTACTTCCTATGGCAGCAATATCGTGGCCTCGGTTTCAGAGCCGTTGCTGCCGGTGGTAAGGGAGTATATCGAACGATATCCGCTGGAGCATTGTTTTGAAACGCCGAATTTGCATGTGTTTATGGAAAAATTGCGGCCGTTCGGATGCAATGTCTGCTGGATGGCGGAGTATTTCCTGCCGGATGTGGAGCGGATGCTACCGCGGAGCTGCGACTATGAGACAAGATTGCTGGCGCCTGAGGATTTCGCGGAATACTATGAACCGGAATGGCGGAATGCTCTTTCCGACAACCGTCGTCAGGATGACCGACTTGCCGTCGGCGCTTATGAGGACGGCAGGTTGATCGGGCTGGCCGGCTGTTCTGCCGATTGTGAGCGCATGTGGCAGATCGGAGTGGATGTACTACCGGAATACCGGCGGCGCGGGGTGGCGGCGGCAGTAACCAGTCAACTGGCTGTGGCCTGCCTGGAACGGGGGATCGTTCCCTTTTACTGCTGCGCGTGGTCCAATCTGAAATCGGTGGGCAATGCTTTGAAAAGCGGGTTTCGGCCCGGCTGGATTCAGTTGACGGTGATGCCGGACGAATGGATTGCCCGGATGAACCACCAATAAGCGGCAGGACATCCGGGAGGGGAAGGGGGCAAAGGCATTACGTTTCCTTCTGCTTCTTTTTCAGAAAAAAACGCACAATTCGTCGGGTTTCCTGCGTAACCGGCGCAAAATGACTGTGCCGGATCAGGGGCGCCCATATGATGATCCCTTCCAGCGTCCGCAGCGGAGGAGGCGCTTCCCAGGCGGCGAGCCCGCATTGCGTCCGCAGGGTTTTCAGTTTTACGGCATGGGTGCGCCCGAAAGGCTTCATGGTTTCTCCCGGCGAGGGGAGGGCGATTCGCAACTTCTCCGGAAGGAGGTCGGCATCAAAAAACGCTTCGTTCCGTGAAACGGATTTTGCCATGGGGAGAGAAGATACGAATTCCGCCCCGAAGCAGGGATCATCTTCGTCAACCCAGCACCAGTCGCGGGGGGGCAGCGGAACGGTGGAGGCAAAGATAACACGACCGCAACGCAGCCGGATCTCTTGATGCCGGCCCACGGCAAGCCGCCGGGTTTCCGGCCCGTCCGGGAGCTCCAGCAGCCGGTTGAAGGTGGTGAGCAGCGCATGCCCCGGCAGGTTAGGAGGGGCGATTCTCCGGCGCAGCAGCCGGATGCGCAGTGCATTCGGAAGCGTCCTCCAGAAGGCGGCAGTGCCGTCATCCCGACTTGCAGCTTCCGCGGTCATCTGTTCCAGAAGCCGAGCGTCATCACGCAGGGCGATGAGTGCCCGCAGCAATCCCGCGGAGGCTCCTGGAACAGCCCGTTCCAGCTCCGGCAGCAGGATGTTGCGAAGATAGTTTCGGCGGAAGTGATTGTCATTGTTGCTGCAGTCGTGGCGCCACGACCGGATGTCGCGGCTTTTCAGAAAATCTTCGATGTCGGCCCGTTCCATATTGAGCAGGGGCCGCAGCAGCACCACTTGCCCCATCCGGGTGAGAGGACGCAATCCGGTCAAGCCCGAGGCATTGCCGCCGCGCAACAGCCGGAGCAACAGATTTTCACGAAGATCGCCCCGATGATGGCCGAGAGCCACGACGCATCCGGGATGGAGGCGCGTGAGCCGGCGCCAGCAGGCAAGACGCAATCGCCGTGCGGCAGCCTCAAGGCTTTCTCCATGGCGGCGATGCGCCGGAACGTTCAAGGTGATGATCCGGCAGGGAATGTGCTGACGACGGCAGAATTCCCGACAGAAGAGGGCATCTTCCCAGCTTTCCCGGCCCCGCAGCCCATGTTCGAAATGGACCGCTTCCACGGGCAGAGACGGCATTTCCTCTGCTACCGCGTCCCGGAGCGCGATCAGCGTGGCAAGACTGTCGGCGCCGCCGCTGAATCCGACGAAGAGCCGCGAAGGAGCGGCAGCACGGATTAATCGGCGAATCGATTCGTAATTCATGGTTTTTCCGGTTGTAATCCTGCAAATTCGCTATAATATATAATTTTGAGTGCAACTTTACAAAAAAACGGGAGAATTTTCATGGCTTATATCGTCGTTGCCACCGGCAATGCTCACAAAGTGGAGGAGTACCGGAAGCTGCTGGCGGATCAGAAAGTGGAGTTGAAGTCCCTGCTGGATTATCCCGGATTCCCCGGGGTGGAGGAGGATGGCACGACCTTCCGGGAGAATGCCGCCAAAAAAGCGCTGGCAGCCTGCCGTTATTGTGATGTACCTGCCTTTGCC
The DNA here is from genome assembly GCA_944389925.1 of uncultured Victivallaceae bacterium. Taxonomy (GTDB): domain Bacteria; phylum Verrucomicrobiota; class Lentisphaeria; order Victivallales; family Victivallaceae; genus CALXOD01. The sequence goes on from CALXOD010000013.1 coordinate 13,940, forward strand.
GATGATTCCGGGCTGGAGGTGGAGGCGCTGGACGGGGCACCGGGGGTTTACTCTGCGCGTTATGCCGCGACGGATCCGGAGCGGATTGCCCGCTTGCTCGGAGAGCTGGAGGGCAAGGAAAACCGGCGCGCCCGTTTTGTCTGCGCCATTGCCATCGCTGTCAACGGCGAAGTAATTGAAACGTTTGAAGGGGAAGTGCGGGGTGTGATCGCTGCCGCGCCGCGGGGAGAGCATGGCTTCGGTTATGATCCGGTCTTTATTCCCGACGGGTACGATCAGACTTTCGGAGAGCTGGACTCAGAGACGAAAAACAAAATCAGTCATCGGGCAAATGCATTCGCCCGGGCGATGGAGTTTGTGGAAGAAGAGATGTCGGTGCTGGATGACGATTTCGGCATCTGACCGGACCAAGAATGGGAGAAGATGGGAAATGAGACGTTTTTTCATGGGAATGATGGCGCTGGCACTGGCTGTGGCCTTGTTTGGCTGTACGACGGTGGAGCAGGGAACGAAATTCAATTCTCTGCCGGTGGGGGAAGGGACCAGCAATCCGCCGGTGGCGCATATTAATGTACGGATCACCGGTTTTTATCTGTTCGGAATCCTGCCGATTTTCTGCGGCAGTGTAGCCAGTGCGGGGAAGGCTGCCGTTTTCAGTGATACGGTTACGGTGGATAATGCGGTTCTGTTGTTGACGCGGACGGCGCGCGGGATGGGCGGTGTGCGCATGTATGATATTGTGACCACGCGCGGTGGATCCAACTGCCTGTTGTTCAGCTTTGATTACATTCAGGCTTCGGGGACTGCAGTGGGAGCGCCGGGGGATTACCGGCGCTGACGCAGCAAGGTAAGTAAACGGTCGGAATTCGCGTTTTCGGGGGTTATTTCGCTGTGGTGGAGAGGACCGCCGGCAGCAGGTGACGGATGGAATCGCGGATTTCCGGACCGGAGAGATTACGCTGCGGATCCGCGCCGTGGGCCGCAAAAAAGATTTGCTCGCCTGCCGGGTTTTCCAGAAAACCAACATACCAGCCTTCGAGGAAATGAGAGTAGTGGTTCCGGCCGGTGCCGGTTTTGCCATAGAGCCTCCAACTGCCGATGGCATCTGCTGCCATACAAGTTTTGAGCACGGCAATGGCTTCCGGAGAAAAATCAGTGCGGCCGGAGAAGATTTCAGTCAGCACAGACACTTGTTCCCGCGGGGAGATCAGGAGGCTGGATTCAATCCAGAATACATTATGGCCGTTACTGTTCCATACGGATATATTGCAGTTTCCGTAGTGTAGATTTTCAAGGGTTTTCCGGACGTAGCTGCGACTCATTTGGGAGACCAGTTTCCGGTAGTAGGGGACACAGGATAATTGAAAGGCTTCCTGCAAAGTTACGTCCCGATTCCAGGCCGGATTTTCATAAAGAGAGCCATTATATCCCAGGCGGGTGTCGAGCCCCTTCAGGATCCCCCGGTCAAGTCCCATCAGGGTGGAGATGATTTTAAAGGTGGAACAGGGCGGAAAGCGTCGGTCGGCCAGTTCCGCCTGACCGGTGATGACCAGGTGCGACGTTGCGGGGAAGTAAAAGAGCGCCACATAGTCAGGTGGTGTTTGTACGTTATCCGGCAGTGACATTTCGGTGGTGGTCACGGTGCGGCATCCACTGCAGAGCAAAACGGCGGAAAAACATGCAAAAAGAAAGTTTTTCAAAGACATATCCGGTCCTTTGGGATTGAGGGTGAAATGGTGATAGCGGGCATAATATAGCATGACGGCTGGGAAATGCATGGGGGACATGTGAAAAAAACAAACTCTTTTCACAGCTCCGGCAAAAAGCGAATTTCCGGAGTGACCGGCATGACAGAAAGCCAGTTGAATTTGACAGGAAAGGATCATCGATTATGAGTGTCCGTGATGCTCTACGCATTCTGACCATTGGAAACAGCTTCACCGACAGTCTGACGGCCTGCTTTCCGCAGGTAACCGCCTCTGCCGGGTGCGGGCTCCGACTGGATCGGGCGAACTTCGGCGGTTGCGAACTGCGGCGGCACTGGAGCTACATAGAAGCGGAAGAGTCGCTGGAAGATTGCCGCATTTATCAGGGCGGCAGCCGGAAATTGCGTCAGATTCTGGCGGCTGAACCATGGGATGTGGTGACGATCCAGCAGGCAAGCCACGAGAGCTGGCGGCCGGAGACGTTTCAGCCATACGCAGACCGGATTGCGGCTTACGTCCGGCGGCACGCGCCCGGGGCGGAATTGGTGATTCAGCAGACCTGGAGTTACCGGTCTGATGACCCCCGGTTACTGCCGGGCGGCGAATGGGGGATCACTCAGGAAGAGATGCACTGCCGCCTGACGGAAAATTACCGGCGGCTGGCACGGGAACTCGGTGTCCGGATGATTCCGACGGGAAACGCGGTACAGCTGGCGCGCCGGGCGCAGGGGGCACTGGCTTTCCAGGCTTATCCGTTGGAACTGCTGCAGACGTTGCGCTGGCCGGATCTGCCGCCTCAGGCCGGTGCGATCGTAGGGCGTTGCTTCTGGGAACGTGATACGGCGGGGCATTGGCAGCTTCGGCGGGATTTGATTCATCTTAACTGCCGGGGGCAATATCTGCAGGCCTGTGTCTGGTTCGCCTTTTTGTTTGAGCGTCCGGTCGAGGAAATCACCTGGGTTCCGGAAAATCTGGATGTGGATGACGCTGCCTTTTTGCGGAATGTCGCCGCGGCGGCGGTAGCGGGGCGGGAGTCATTGTAAAAGGACTCAATCGCATTTCTCTGGCTGAAGGCCGAAAGTACGGCAAAGCGCGTCGAAACGGGCTAGAGGAGCCTGTCCGAATTTCAGCATCGAGCGCCGAATGTGAGGCAGGGATTTTTCCCGCATGTCGCCGGATTTGGAAAAAAACTTATCGGCGAGACAGATCAGCTGTTCCTCCGGCGTTTCCGGCAGGAAGTCCTGCTCCGGCAGCGGCAGCGCTCCGGCACGGATTTCCGCCGCGGAGAGACCGCTTCCAGTATGCCGCTCGCAGATCCGGGCGAATGGTTCGAGATTCAGATTGTTTTTCTCCCCGTATTCACGTAACATTCGGGCGCCGATGATTCCATGGGCGAGATAGGGCTGTTCTCCCATGCAGAGAATGCCGGGGGCGTGACAGAAACGAATGCCGATGTCATGGAGCAGGGCGCCGGCGGTAACCAGCGCGACATCCGGTTCCGGTCCGATGCGGCCCGGATGACGCAGCAGTTCCAGGGCTTTGTCCCGGACCTGAAAAGAGTGGTGCAGCAACAGCCGGCGCAGGGGGGTATCGTCCGGATAGAAATGGGCAATGATGTTCAGTGGATCCATGTTTTCTGTCGGGTTATTCTTTTCTATCAACAAGCGGTCATGTTCGAAAAGTATAACTCGTGATCGCGGACGGTGCAAGGAGGAATGGGAAATTTTTCCGGATTTCCGGAAAAATTTCCCGAAGTTTCATGACTGCTTTTTACCGTTCACTTCCGGTTAGGAAACGGGTAAAGAATTCCTCCAGCTTGCCAAAAGGAATCAGGCTCGTCCGGTCATAAAGATCCACATGTCCGGCTCCGGGAACGATGTACAGTTCTTTCGGTTCTGCCGCACGGCGATAGGCGTCTTCGCTGAATTCGCGGGAATGGGCATTCTCTCCTGTAATGAAAAGCAGTGCGCGCGGCGCAATGGTTTCCAGATCGTTGAAGGGATAAAAGTTCATGAAGGCGACATTGCTGGTCAATGTTGGATGCGTAGTAGTTTCCGGCGTGGAGCCGGGCGGGGTGACTTCTCCGCGCGGGGTGCGGTAAAATTCATAAAATTCACGTTCGATCGGCGTAGAGTGTTCCGTGAGCTCATGAACGGTGCCACCGGTATAAGCAATATCGCCGCCGGAGAATTCGATATAACGCTGTTCTGCCGCTTCTTCCAGAATTTTCCGGCGTTGTTCCAGTGTCTGGGCGTGTTTCAGTCCGCAACGGGTAGCTGTTCCCATGTCATACATGCTGACAGTAGCGACAGCTTTCAACCGGGGATCGATTTTGGCTGCACTGATGGCAAAACTGCCGCTGCCGCAGATGCCGATGGCGCCGATGCGCTGCCGATCTACAAATGGGCGGGTACCGAGAAAGTCGATTGCCGCACGGAAGGCTTCCGTATACAAATCCGGAAGCACGGCATTGCGGGCCGCGCCTTCGCTTTCTCCCCAGAACGGCAGATCAATGGCGAGGGTGATAAAGCCGCGTTCTGCCATTTTCATGGCATAGAGGCGGGCGCTTTGTTCTTTCACGGCTCCCATGGGATGTCCTATCACGAGAGCAGGATAACGAACTCCTTCCTGAAACGATTCCGGTAAAACGAGAAGGCCTGCAACCTGTAACCGGTACAACGTTGGAAAGAAGACTTTTTCCTGTTTTAATTTTTCATTCTGATAGAAGTTGTCTGCGTCGGAGGGCGGTTCTGCTGCAATAGTTCCGGCAGCGGTCAACGAAAGTCCCAGAGTTAGCGTGGCGATTTTTTTCATGATCAGAACTCCTTTCTCATGCAGGACGGTCGTTTTCGGCATCCCCGCCCATATTGGTTCGTAAAATCATCCAGAACATGCGACAATGTATCATGGCCTTATGAAAATAACAAATACTTATTATTTATGTTTGTTAATGCTTGAAAGGCATAATGCGGAGTGGTATGGTACCGACAAATCGGGCAGGATACAAATCGGAGTCATGACGATGGAAATTCGAGTATTGCGCTATTTCCTGGCGGTTGTTCAGGAAGGTACCATCACCGGTGCGTCACGGGTGTTACACGTTACCCAGCCGACCTTGTCCCGACAGCTGATGGAGCTGGAGGATGAGTTGGGGCAGACTTTGTTTCTCCGGAGCAATCATGTCATTACCTTGACCCCCGAAGGAATGCTGTTTCGGAAACGGGCCGAGGAAATTATGACGATGGTTTCCAAAACGGAAGCGGAATTTCATTCTCTCGGGACGATTGCCGGAGGGGAGGTACATATCGGCGGAGGGGAGACCGATGCCATGCACCTGGTGGCGGAGGTCATACGGGAGATTCGTGAGGAATACCCCGGCATTCATTTTCATGTTTATAGCGGGAATGCGGAGGATGTGACCGAGCGTCTGGATAAAGGATTGCTGGATTTCGGCGTGCTGATTCAGCCTGTGAATATCGAGCGCTACGAGAATATATCCCTCCCGGTGAAGGAGGTTTGGGGCGTCGTGGTCCGGCGCGATCATCCGCTGGCCGGGCGGGGGCAGGTGACCGGTGCGGATCTGGCGGGGGTGCCATTGATCTGTTCCCGGCAGGCAGTGCGGGCGGGGGCAGGAAAGAATCCCTGTATGGAATGGTTCGGACGGGATTGGGATGGATTGAACATCGTGGCGACGTATAACTTGATTTTCAACGCGGCGCTGCTGGTGGAAGCCGGTGTCGGGTGCGCCATCGCCATTGACAAACTGCTGAATGTAACGGGAGGAGGCAATCTTTGTTTTCTGCCCTTGAGTCCGCGTCTGGAATCCGGATTGGATATTGTCTGGAAGAAAAATCAGGTCTTTTCTCCGGCGTCGCGGATTTTTCTGGAACGGATTCGACAACGCTTTGCTACGGAAAAGGCTGCCGATAACAGCAATGGCGTTTAGCGGTGAAAACACGCTGCCGGTTCCTGGCGCCGCGAGCGAAGTTGAGACGGGTTAATGGATCGGAGCCGGCGGAAATGTTTCGCCTGCTTTCAGACTCAGGATTTCGACCTCCGGCAAAGCCTGCCGGAGCTGGCGTATGCTGTTTTCTCCAGTGCAATGCAGCAATACAAGTGTTTGAATTTCGTGCCGGCGGATTGCCGCGGCAGTTCGCTCCAGTCGCTCCGGAGAGGCATGAAGCAAATGTAGACCGCCGATGATCGTACGCACGGGGATGTCCGGTTTTTGGGCGCGACAATAGTCCAGCGTATTGATAATGCCGGCATGACAACAACCTTGCACCAGCGTTCCGTCAGCCGTCAGTAAGGCCTGTTCATCAAGGATCAGGTCTGGTTGCGTACCTTCCGGATCCAGAAAAAACGGTCCGCCGCAATCTTCTCCGGATTTTCTCGGAATCGGACCGGTCAGGAACAATCCGGGGCGGATTTCCGTAAAGGTTCGTACTTCGTGCTGCCGGGTTTGCTGTAACACACGCCGTCCGGCCTCCGGCAGAGAAAGATCACGAATCGGTTTACCGGAATGGCGGCTGCAACGGGAGATGGCGAGGCCGGGGACGAACCAGGTTTCCTCCGGAATCAGATCTTGCAAGCCGCCGGTGTGATCATTGTGTCCGTGGGAAAGCACGATGCGGGTGATACTTTCCGGCGAGATATGTAGCTGTCTGAGATTCGGGAGCAGTGCGTTGCCGGCGCCGGTGTCGAAGAGAAAATCGTCTCCGTGCCAATGCAACCACAGTGCCAGCCCGTGTTCCGAAGTCAAAGGCGGCACTGCGCAGTTGTCGACGAGGACCGTTATAGCAAGACGATCGTACATAGGCCGGGTTCTCTTCCACAGACGGTGCAATTCAGTCGTCCAGCACGGCAATGGCGGGCAGATTCCGATACCGTTCCTCGGAATCGAGGCCGTAGCCGACGACATAATGATCGGGAATATGGAATCCGGTCCAGTCGGCGGAGGCCAGACATTTTTCCGGGATGTGTTTGTTCATAAGCACGCAGCTGCGCACGCTTGCTGCTCCAAGCTCCCGGAAATGGGTGACGGCACACTGCATCGAAAGGCCCGTGTCCAGAATATCGTCGATCAACAGAACATGACGGTCGCGTACCGGCAGTTTCTGAGGGGCGCGCACTGTCAGGATACCGGTACTGCGGTCATGGGCATAACTGGACGCGGCGAAACTGTCGATCTGGAGGGGCAGTTCAATTCGCCGGATCAGATCCGCGCCGAAAAAAAGTGCGCCATTCAAGATGATTACTGCGGTCAAATCTCTCCCCCGATAAAATTCAGTCAGTTCCGCGCCCAGTTCGGCTACTCGTTTGGAAATTTCTTCGGGTGTGATCAATATTTTCATGGTGTTAAACCTCAATCAAGGTGAATTTTTCCACATCCACCACCCCGCGATCAGTGATCCGCAGGAAGGGAATGACGGGCAGCGGCAGAAATGCCAGCTGCAGGAACGGTGTTTCCAGCGGACATCCGGTGAGGCGGACGGATTGATGGATCCGCTCCAGTTCCTGCGCGACTTCCGGAAAACTTTTTTCCGACAGCAGTCCGCCGATCGGAAGCGGCATCACGTCCACTGCTTTGCCGTCTCTGGCCACGGCCAGGCCCCCTTGAGTTTCAATCAGGGCATTGACTGCGGCGGCCATGTCCGCATCTGAAACGCCGACCACGCAGAGATTGTGGCTGTCATGGCCGATGCTGGTGGCGATAGCGCCGCAGCGCAGGCCGAAGCCCCGGACGAAACCGAGACCGATGTTGCCGTTTTTGCCATACCGTTCCAGGACGGCGACCTTGAGAATATCCTGTTTCGGGGCGGCCTGTTTTTCTCCATTTTCGCAGGGGAGAATACATTGCAGAAAATCTGTGGTCAGCGACAGTTCCCGGATGCCGATGACAGGTGTCTCCGGACGGGAGGAGTGTACCCGGAAAGCTTCGGCAGAGACTTTATCCCGTTTGACTGAATGAAGAAACGGCACGGGGGATGGGGCCGGGGAACGGGTTTCGAACAGCGTATCATTCACGATCCGGCCGTTTTTGATCACCTGTGCCACCCGGCATCGTTCCAGATCGGAGAGCAGTACGATATCTGCCCGGAATCCGGGAGCCAGAAGTCCGCGGTCCCGCAGTCCAAAGTGCATCGCGGGAGAATAACAAGCGATCCGGTATACTGCGAGCGGGTCTGCTCCAGCGGCGATGGCCCGTGCAATCATATGATCCAGATGTCCGGAACGGGCGATATCCAGCGGATTGCGGTCGTCGGTGCAGAAGCAGAGAAACGGTGCATTTTGTATATTGATCAGCGGCAGGAGTGCATCCAGATTGCGGGCAACTGACCCTTCCCGGATCAGAATTTGCATGCCCTTGCGTAATTTCTCCGTCGCTTCATTCCAGTCACTGCATTCATGGCAGTTGCGAACGCCTGCCGCGAGATAGGCGTTGAGGTCCCGACCGCTCAGGAGGGGGGCATGGCCGTCGATGTCGTCGGTACAGGCTGCGAGTTTTTCGAGTACTTCGGGGATTTTATGGAGCACGCCGGGTACATTCATGAATTCAGCCAGTCCCGGGGCGGAGGGGGCGGCGGCGTAATGGCGGACTGTTTCAGAGGAGAGCCTGCCGCCTGTGGTTTCCAGATGGGTGGAAGGGACGCAGGAACTGATTCGGACATGGAGATCCATGATCATGCGCCGGGCACATTCCAGAAAGTAATCCAGTCCCGCCGCTCCGGCGACATTGGCCAGTTCGTGAGGGTCGCAGAAGGCGGTGGTGACGCCGTGTGACAGCACACAGCGTTCGAATTCAAACGGGGTGATCATGGAGGATTCGACATGCACGTGCGCATCGATGAAGCCCGGCACGGCAGTCCAGTCGGAGCCGTCAATTTCGTTTTTTCCGGAATAGGTTTCGCCGACGCCGACGATGCGGTCGCCACAGATGGCGATGTCTCCGGTGAGCATTTCTCCTGAATTCAGGTAGAAAATCCGGGTATTCCGAATGACCAGGTCCGCAGATTCGAGGCCGCGGGCCTGATCGATGATACGGGCAAGTTGTGTGCAATCAGCTTTCATGAAAATCTCCGAACTTTGCATGATGTCATACCGGGGGGAAACTTACTGCCGGACCGGAGAGATTGCAACTCTTTTTGCGAAACTTCCACGGGAAAAGCCTTGCGTCAAGTATTTTCGCCCCGGGGGTTATCGGTTCGACTCGGCCTTTTTTTGCTCCAGCTCTTCCCAGCGGTCATAAAGGGCGGCAACAGCGTCCCGGGCCGTGGCAAGTTCGGCCTGCAGTTCGGCGGTGCGCGTGCCGTAAGTTGCGAAAAAATCCGGACGTGAAAAAATCACTTCCAGCTCTGCTGTTCTGGCTTCCGCTGCGGCGATGTCGTCTTCGATGGTTTCCAGTTCGCGCTGTTCCCGGAAGGTGAGTTTTTTCCGAGTCGGAACCGGCTGTCCCGTCGGAGTCGGAGTCGGAGTGCGGGAAGCGGCCGGAGTCGGTTGGGAATCAGTTGCGGCCATGTGGCGTTCCCGACGTTTGGCCAGATTGTAATCGTAATCTCCGGGGGTATGGAAAAGCGTTCCGTCATTTTCAAACGCAAGGATGCTGTCGCAGACCCGGTTCAGAAAATAACGATCGTGGCTGACCACCACCAGACAGCCGTCGAAATTCACCAGCGCTTCCTCCAGTAATCGCAAAGAGGAGAGGTCCAGGTCGTTGGTCGGTTCATCGAGGATCAGAAAATTGCCGCCCTGTTTGAGGATTTTGGCAAGGGTGAGCCTGGCTTTTTCTCCGCCGGAGAGGTATTCGATGCGGGTATTGATCCGCTCATCTTCGAAGAGAAAGCGTTTCAAATATCCCCAGATGGAGATTTTTTCCGCTCCGAGCTGGACAAAGGAGTGACCTTCTCCGATTTCCTCCGCGACGGTTTTGGCCGGATCCAGGGCCAGACGCGACTGGTCGATGTAGTTGAAATGGACGGTCGGAGCAATTTTTACTTCACCTTTGGAAGGGGTGAGCCGGCCGGTAATGAGTTGGAGCAGGGTGGTTTTTCCGATTCCGTTGGGGCCGACTACGCCGAGTTTGCAGCCGGGGGTGAATTCAAAGGAAAAGTGGTCGAGAATCTGTCGATCCCCGTAAGTGTGGGAAATATCTTTCAAAATGACGGTCTGATTGCCGAGCCGGGGGGCGGGGGGAATCACCAGTTCGATTTCGCCGGTACGTACTGGAGCCTGCCGGGCGGCGACGGCTTCGAAATGCTTCAGGCGGCCGACATTGCGGCGCAGCCGGGCCTTGGGAGAGCGACGCACCCATTCAATTTCATCGCGAAGAAATTTCCGGCGTTTGGCTTCCTGCAGATCTTCGGCGGTTTCCCGCGCGGCCCGGGCAGCGAGATAATCGGCGTAACTGCCTGTATAGCTGTAGAATTTACCCTGATCCAGTTCGACAATCCGGGTCGCGATGCGGTCGAGAAAATACCGATCGTGCGTAACCAGCAGGCAACTGCCACGCCATGAATGGAGAAAATCTTCAATCCATTCGATGGTGCGGACATCCAGATGGTTGGTCGGTTCATCCAGCAGCAGCAGGTCCGGTTCGGATACGATGGCCCGGGCGAGGGCGACCCGGCGTTTTTCGCCACCGGAGAGGGTGGCGACCGGGCGTGAATCAGGCGGCAGATGCAGCTGAGTGATAGCAGCTTCGAGGCGGCTTTCCGGGCGCCAGGCGTCGTGACGGTTCAGCAGGTGTTCAAGTTCGTCATGGAGAACGGATCCGGGGGTGCTGTTTTCGTAACGACGGAGGAGGTCTTCCATCCAGGCAAGTCCGGTACGGACATTGCCGGAGATGGAAAGACTTTCATCCAGCGAAAAATCCTGCGGCAGCAAAGCGGTACGCAGGCCGCGCGCCCGGGCGATAGTACCGGCGGGTGGAGAATCCAATCCGGCAAGCACCCGCAGAAATGTGGATTTGCCGCAACCGTTGCGCCCGATTAATGCCACCCGTTCTCCCTCATAAAAGGCAAAGGAGGCCTGATTAAAAATCACCTGACGGCCGATCGTCCACTCCAGCTCCTCCGCTGACAGGAGAACTTTTTCCGCCATAAGTTGTTTCTCTCCGCAGGGAAAAGCGCTCAGCGCCGTCCGGCTTCGGCGGCGCGCTGCTGCTCTACCGCCTGCTGGGCGATTTTACGCAGGAAGGCGGCATCTTCTGCCGTGATTTCCGGCGGCACGTAGGTAATGTCGGTGGCTGGACGGTTGAATAAAGTGGCAAACCAGACACAGGCTTGCAGATATTCCCCGCGTGAATTGAGGTGAATCGAGTCGAAGGCGAGTTTTCTTTTTCCCTCTTTGGTGCGAATCCAGCGCCAGCCGTTGATCAGGGAGCCGGTCTGGTCGGGCAGTTCGGGGTCCTGAAGTGTTTTGACCTTCTCCGGAGAGACGGCTTGAAAAGGATGTTCCTGAGCTTCGCGGGCGGCCTGTACGGCTGTTCCGGTCGGGATCTGGCGCAGACCGGTATCGGCGGCGGCACGGTTATAGGCGGCGGCCACCTGTTCATACATCTGACGCTGATTGATGTGCCAGCTCTGCGGCGTATCCGGCAGCAGTCGCGGGTCATCGCTGCGATAGGCCCAGGTTTGCTGAATGACGATCTCCGCCTGCGGGGCATGTTTGCGGATATAATCGATCAGATTTTTGAGATGGGGCTGATAGGTGGAATAATCTTTGCTGAGCGGACTGGCCTGCTGAACGGAAATGATGTCCCAGCGGTCGGCGGTCAGAAAGTCGGCCAGGGTACGATACTTTTTGCTTTCCGCACTGCCGCCGTAGTAAGGGGGACGATATGCGGGATCTGCTTCTGCCTTGGCGATTTCCCGGCAATGGCGTTCGAGGGAGCAGCCGCCGATATTGGCGCCTTCGAGCTTGACGGTGCAGCCGGCGGAGGCGGCCGCCTGTACGAAGTGACGGCGCAAACTGGCGGCAAAGCTGTTGCCGACGGTAAGCACTTTCAATTCTTCTGTGCCGAAACAAATGAGCGGCAGCAGCCAGAAGGTACAGCAGAGCAGACGACGCATGGGAAAACTCCTTTGATGGCAAAAAGTTTATGGGTTATTTTGAGCCAAATTCAAAAAGATTGGCTTTTTTCCTGAAAATAACTCTTTTTCTCATGTGCCAAGCCCATCTTGACACATCCAGTACGACTTTTTTTCAAAAAAGCCGTAAAAAATCGATTTTTTGTGTGTGAACCTCCTTTCCCGTTACCACGGGAGTTGCATT
>CALXOD010000014.1 GCA_944389925.1 uncultured Victivallaceae bacterium
CGAACCGTTCCCCGGCGAGCGCAACGAACAACTTTCCCTCTCCGTTCACCCGGGTGTCGGTGAATACCCCGGAAACCGGGCATCCCCTCCCCCGCCAGCTCCCGAATACGGCCGCGGCGAGTTCGTCGGCGCTGAAACCGGTTACGTCACTCATTGTCGAGATTGAGGATGCTGCGGACCTGATCGCCGCGGAAAATCACCCGGATGGTCCGGGATTCGCCGATCCAGTAAATCCAGCTCTCATTGGTGAGCTGGGGGGTCCGAATTGCCGGCGGCGGCCCGTAAGCGAGCAGCACCTGCGCCTGGTTCATGCCGGGAACGACTTCACCGCGCAGAATCCGCGCCTGAACCTCGTCGGGTATTCCGGCCAGCAGCTCGTCACGATCCAGCGTACCGAAGGTCTGCCGGATGTATTCGCGCATCGAACAGAGGCGGTGCCCTTCGTGGAAGTTGATGGTGTATTCCTTCCCCTCGACATCGCGGAAAACGATGTCACCAGTTATGGTGGTTTTCACCGGAATGATCTCGGTGCCGAGCGGAATGAACGCACCCTGTTGAATGTTCAGACAGCTGATTTCCGCTGGATTGGTATACCAGAGGTTGTACCGGGTGTACAATTTCTGCCCCTGCCGGAGCTGGAATATCTCGGAAAACAGTTCCGGATCCGCGCACCCGGCAACGAAGACAATGACGGCCGCAACCGCCAGAACAAACCGACGCATCATCTCAGAGCATCCTCCCCAGCGCTGTTCGCCCGAATCAGTCGACTCAGCCGAAAATCTTATCGAGATCGACCTTGGAATCGACGTTGAGCGTTACCAGGGTCTTGGTATGGACAATACCATGGATGTCATGCGTCATCCGGTTGGCAATGATGTCAGAGAGTTCGACATTGTTTCTGACCCGGATCATCGCGACAAGATCATACTCACCAGCAACCGTATAAACTTCGGTGACGCCGTCGATCTTCATGAGACCGCTGATTGCATCCCCGATCATAGCCCGCTCAACGTTGATCAAAACGATACCTGTAACCATTCGCATACTCCTTAGGTTTTCCCGGACCGGCGCGGAATGCCCGGTCCACACCTCACTATAACACTAAACCGGATTTATTCAAGCCCCGCCCGGCAAATATTCCGCTTTTTGCCGCCGCCCGCACCGAACCCGGACGTGGAACAGCTCTCCGGCCATCGCGAAAAGCAATTCAGGGAAAGGTCGATAATAACGGATACTTTTTCGACGACGGCCTTTACTTTTCCATTTTCTTGGACTATACTATAAATTGTAAATGTGAAATTCATTACAATCGTCCGGAGAAACATGTCACTTACCGAAGAGCCTCTCTTTTTTTTCATAACGACTTTCAAATCAGCAATTCTGCCGGCCCTTCCCGCCCACCGGGAAACGTGATGAAAGCGCCAGCGGCTGAACCGTAAATTTTTCTTTGTCCGCAGTCTCGCTCAAATCAGACCTCAATAGTTCAATATAAGGACTTCAAACCATGGCGGAAAAAAACCAGTCCCGACACTCTACACCCCTGGAAATCACCGATCCGGGAGAACTGCGGATTTCAGAAGCACAGAAAGCCGAAGCGGTGACAGTGATCATCCCGGAGCCGGCCTCTGATGCCGGCGTAATTCGTCCCGTACATGGAGTAGTCAATTATGCACCGCTCCAGAACTCAGGGACCACCGGCCGCACGGCAATACGCGAAAAACTCCGCGCTCTCAAGTTGCCGTACAGCTATTTTCACGACACCCCGCTGGAAAATCCCACCCTCGACCTGATCGACATCTCCCGGTTGTTTCCGATATTCACCGCCGACGCCGACGATCCGGCCAACTACCGTTTTACTGAAAACGATGAATATCTCCGCCAAGTGATCGATTCCGGGCTTCGGGTGATTTTCCGACTGGGCGAAACCATTGAAGTCGGTGAGAAAAAGTTCCGCGTCAAGCCTCCGGCCGATTTTGAAAAATGGGCGAAAATCTGCGTGAATATCGTCCGCCACTACAATGAGGGCTGGGCGGACGGCTTCCACTGGAACATCCGCGACTGGGCGGTCTGGGAGGAGCCCAACAATCCCAATCTCTGGCACGGGGAATTTCACGAATATCTCCGGCTTTACGCCACCGTGGCGAAAATTTTCAAGGCCCGCTTCCCCCATCTCAACATCGGCGGCCCGGCGACGACCACGCTCGGAATCAAATATCTGGGGGAATTTCTCGACTTCTGCCGCGACGAGAAACTGCCGCTTGATTTCGTGATCTACACCGCCTACTACCTCACCCCGGCGGAACTCCTCGCCGAAACCCATCGTCGCCGCCGCATGCTCGACGAACGGGGATTTCACTCGGTGCCGCTGTGGATCAACGAATGGCACGCCAGTCCGGTGTGGAGCTCCTTCCCCGATCCGGTCGGTTACCGGCGGGAGATCGAACGCATCAGCGGAAGCGATGGAGCGGTTTTTGCGGCGGCGGTGCTCTGCGGCCTTCAGGACGCCCCGATCGAGCGCGCCTGTTTTTATTCGGTGGCGCTGCCGGGAGGCGACGGAATGTTCAACGTCTGGCGCAATCCGACGCCGACCTATTACGTCTTCGAAAAGTTCTGCCGCCTCTTCAACCATGCCCGACGCCGGATCGCCGTCAGAACGCTGAACGGCAATCCCGATCTGCAATCGCTGGCGGCGGAAAACCGTGACGGCGGCATTGAGCTGCTGATCGGCGTCTACCTCCGGGAGAGTAAAACCATTCAAGTGATGGTTCCCGACGGCTTCTCCGTCGCCGTGGCCGAAACGCTCGACGAGAACAACCCGCGCTTCAACGCAATTGAACCCAACCGGATGTGGCTGGGGGACGGGGTGCTGGAACTGCTCAAACCGGAGGGCGCCGCTGCTTTCTTCATCGAACTCATCCCTTCCCGTGTATGACGGCGCTGGAAAGTCGGCGAAAAATCAGAAAAAAGACTTGATTTTTCGTCATGGCTGCGCCATATTAACAAATGGTTTTTGCGTGGTCCGGTAGCTCAGTGGATAGAGCATCTGCCTTCTAAGCAGAGGGTCGCGGGTTCGATACCCGCCCGGGCTACCACACTTATCTACCTCAAAATAAAAAAGTTACCCACAAGCAAATCTCCGGAAGAAAAACAACGTTATGGTGCCGGAGTGCGCAATTGCCCCAATACAATTGCTGCCCAGATAAAATAAAAACGGCTTGCCTTTTCAGCAAACCGTTTTTTTTATTTCCAGCAATGCGTCAATCAATTCAGATCAATTGTCCAGGTACTACCGATCCATCAGAAACTCTGCCTCTCTCCACTCTACAGTGTGCGCAATTCAAGGATCATCAACGACTGTTTTCCGCACTACTCAAACACTACGAACAACACTTCAGGATCCGAAACAATCGCAATTACGCTTTCAAGCCGGTAGCAGCAACTCCCCGCGTTTTCCAGAATTTTATGAATTTTTTCAGGTTGCCAGTCACCATCAGCAGCAATATCGAACTTTTTTTATGCCTCATTGCCAGTAAAGCTTTTTGATTGCAATTCGTCTATGTGTAAACATTTACGGAAAATTTCATTTTTAATTATCCTTAATTTTGTCGATCGCGTTCCGGCGGCGGAATCACCTTTTCCGGCGGGGAACCGCTGGCGCAGCCGGAATTTCTTTTCGCTTTAAGCGAACGTCTGCGGGGTGTTCATCAGGCAGTGGAAACCAGCGGGTTCGCTCCGGAAGCGGTTTATCGTGAAATGGTTCGGAGAGCAGATCTGATCTACCAGGATCTGAAGTGTGCCGATTCGGAACGCCACCGGGTTCTGACCGGGCAGGACAACCGGCAGACTCTGTACAATCTGGAATGGTTGAAAACCTCCGGCAAACCATTCGTAGTCCGGATTCCGGTGATCCCCTCCTGCAATGCCGACGAAGAGAATCTCACCGCGTGTGCCGAACTCGTGCGGGGTGCAGAACAGCTGCTGCAGGTGGAACTTCTGCCGTACAATCCGACGGCTCCGGCCAAGTACCGTTCCACCGGCCGGGAATTTCCCCTCCGCCCGGAAGAGTTCCCGGAAGTAAATTACCGGAATCTGGAAGCGATTTTCCGGAGCAAGGGGCTGCCGTGCGTCGTACTGTGAACCGATCGAGAAGTACACCGGAATGCTCAGTCCGCCATTGCTGACCGTAAGGCATTTCAAGTGGAACTTTCCCCGCCGTGACCATGCTCCCCGAACTCAAAATATTCTATTCGTTCGAGACAACCGGAAAACCTTGAAACTCCATTTCCCGACAAGCTTCAATTCAGCGGACGAAAAAAGCGGCCGGAGCCCACGCCCCGACCGCCGGCAGTTTACTAAAGCTCCGCACACTCAAAACGCGTTGCGGTAGATCCCGAGAATATCCGCCACACTTGTTTCACGCGGGTTGCCTCCCGTGCAGACATCGGCGAAAGACATCTCCGCCAGCGCGGGCAGATCTTCCTCCTTCACGGAGGGAAGTTCGCGCATCTGCTGCGGAATCCCGACGTCGATGGAGAGCTGGCGAACCGCGGCAACCGCCGCCTGGCGCGCCGCTTCAATACTCATGTCGTCGATATTCTCAACCCCCATTGCCCGCGCGATCTCACGGTATTTCTCACCAGTGGCCGGAGCGTTGTACTCCATCACGTAGGGAAGCAGTACCGCATTGGCGATGCCGTGCGGCGTGTTGTAGAACCCGCCGAGCGAATGCGCCATCGAATGGACGATCCCGAGCCCGACGTTGGAGAATCCCATCCCGGCGATGTACTGCCCGAGCGCCATCCCGTCGCGCCCCTCCGAAGTGTTGTTCACGGCGCCGCGCAGCGAACGGGAAATGATTTCGATCGCCTTGAGGTGCATCATATCGGTCAATTCCCAGGCGGCTTTGGTAATGTATCCCTCGATCGCATGGGTCAGCGCGTCCATTCCGGTCGCGGCGGTCAGCCCTCTGGGCATCGAGGACATCATTTCCGGATCGATCACCGCGATGACCGGAATGTCGTGCGGATCGACGCAGACGAATTTGCGCTTCTTCTCCTCGTCGGTGATGACGTAGTTGATCGTCACCTCAGCGGCGGTACCGGCCGTGGTCGGAATCGCGATAATCGGCACGCACGGTCTGGAGGTCGCGGCGCACCCTTCAAGTGAAACCACGTCGGCAAACTCCGGATTGTTGATGATGATGCCGATGGCTTTCGAGGTGTCGGTCGGCGAACCACCGCCGATTGCAATCAGATAATCCGCTCCGGCCGCTTTGAACGCGGCCACCCCCTGCTTGACGACGTTGACCGAGGGATTCGCCTTTACATCGCTGAAGATCTCATAGGCGAGCCCCGCCTTGTCGAGCAGGGAAGTCACCTTGTCGGCCACGTGAAACTTGATGAGATCCTGGTCGGTGACGACCAGCGCTTTGCCGAAACCGCGCTTTTTGATCTCGTCGATGATGGAAGAGACGGCGCCCGCACCGAAATAGGACGTCTGGTTCAAAATCATCCGGTTAATCATTTGCAAGAACTCCTTTTCTGCGGATGAATTTCCGCTCTGGCAAATTCATAAACTATAGCACAAATTCCGTATTTTTCCAGAGTTTTCGGAAAAAATTCCATACATTCCGGGAGAAATTACATAAAGTCCGCAACTTTTCCCTCCCCGACTTTCTGATCTTCTGCCCCAGCCCACGGAATTGCGAATAGTCCCTTCATCTCCTGTCGGCAAGATCAATCATTGTTAAACAATCACCCAATACAAGCCAAACAAAGACCGGTTAATTTATGAGAAAAACCGGAAGATCTTCAACGAAAAAGGAGAAGGAACATGAAATTTCCGCATTCATTACTGCTGCTGATGATGATGTTGACGGCGGCCACATGGAACTGGACCGCCTCCGGAGCAGATCCCGCCATCGTCTGGGAGAACCAGCGGTTGGAAGCAGCTGAACAACGATCCGGAGATCTGCTCTTTGAGCAATACTATTTCCAGGAACTTTTCGGCAAGCCGCTGATGGTGTCGGTCATCCGGGGCAATGATCACATTCGATATGGAATAGGTGTCTGCGAAAACGGTCAGCGGGAGACGGTGTCGTCCCTCGCCCGGGAACACGATGCCGCAGCTGCCGTCAACGCAGGTTTTTTCACGTTTGAGCCGGCCTCCCGTCCCGTTGGAGTACTGAAATCCGCCGGGGTCATCTACAATGATTCCACCCGGGGAATGGCCAATCGCGGCTATCTGGCCATAACTCCGCAACAGGAAGTGAAAATACTTTCCCCTGCAGAACTGGATTTGAATAAGTACGACTCGGTCGTTCACGGCAACGATCTGCTGCTGAAAGATGGCCGGATAACCGCTTCGGACAAGCAGGATCGTCACCCAAGAACCGCGGCGGGCACCGACGATCACGGAATGCTGGTGCTGGTGGTCGTCGACGGCAGGAATGAGAAAAGCGCCGGAGTTACCCTCCGCGAACTCGCCGAAATAATGAAATCACTCGGCTGCACCGATGCGTTGAATCTGGATGGTGGCGGTTCGAGTACAATGTACTGGAAGAACCGTGGGGTTATGAATTACCCGAGTGATAACAAGAAATTCGATCACGCAGGAGAGCGTCAGGTACATAACATCCTGTTATTGATGTTATGATTCAAAAGATAGTAACAAAGAAGGAGAGTAAAAAAATGTCAATTTGTTCACGCATATTTGCGGCATGTTCACTTGTGCTGCTGACGAGTGCCGGAGCGTTTGGAGCAAGTGTATTTCCGGGTGTCGTCAGGACTTCTGCTGGAGAAGCTGATTTCACCATTGAACTTACTCCGGAAGAATACGCTGCGGTTAAAGCGGAGCCACGTGCTATACTTTATGTTGCCAGAAATGATCGACGCCTTAGTAGCGGAAAAGGAGGTGCCGGACGGGGATGGCAGAAATGTAAGTATCATATGGAAGGACAAACCATAAAATTGCGCCTCCCGGTTAAAGATGAAATACAACGTACCCTGATCATGTACGTTCCTCCTGTTGAGAAAAAACGTGGGGTTAAAGGAACGACCATTTTCACGGCTGCATTCTATCCTGTCGATGACGATTTATTCAGACGTTTTCCGCTAAAGGGGGACTTTCATTCTCACAGCTCTGAATCCGATGGGAAATACGATCCGGAAACAGTCGGTGCCCATGGGAGAAAAGCCGGACTCGATTTTTTGGCCCTGACCGACCATTATCAGCTTGCTCCTTCTGTTACCTTATTGAAAAATTTTGAGCGATTTTCCCTGAGCAGTTACCTGTTATTACCGGGAGAAGAATTTCATTCGAAACCAACGGTTCTGCACAGCGTTGCCATCGGACATTCGCGGGGAGTCAATGATTGGTCCAACGCACATGTCGAAGAGTTTGAGCAGGAAGTCAAGGCTGCTGGGAAAATTTTTGAAGACCAGGGATTGAATAAATTTGAACTTTATGCAACCGCCTGCGCTGAAGTTTTATATAACAAAGCGCGCGAATTCGGTGCCCGCCTAGTCATTTTTTCACATCCCTACAATCGTCCTGGCCACAGATTTAATGCCCCACCGGCTCATGTCGATGCATTGCTCAAACGTCGGAATTTTGATGCGATCGAATTAGGATATGGCTTGCAGAACAGAACCGTTTTTACCACTTTGGCCAAACTTCGTGACGAAGCTCGGGAAGGCCGCTTTTATCCTGTTGTCGGAGTCAGCGATGCTCACGACACCTCCACGCGGCTGGGATACAGCTGTACTATTGCTTTTGCCCCTACTCCGGATCTTGACGGAATCGCCGATGCTGTAAAAAATGATTTCAGTGTTGTTGGACGCCTTGCAGAAAAAGATGGGGCCATTTTTCTGGGTAATTTCCGCTTGGTGAATTTCGCCTATTTCCTGCATGAATTCTATTTCCCTCGTCATGATGAAATCTGTCGCCGGCAAGGAGAAACAATTTTGAAATGGCTGGAAACAAGAGAGGCGGAAAAACTTCATGATACCAAACAAGAATTGGAAAAACAACAACAGGAATTGAACGAATACCAACAGAAATTTTGGGCTCACTAATCAAGTATTCAGCAAAATGAAAAGATTTTTTACATTAATAGAATTGCTTATTGTTATTGCGATTATCACGATTCTTGCTGCGATGCTGATGCCAGCACTGGGCAAAGCACGCGCCAAAGGAAAGGCGATTTCCTGTATCAATAACGCCAAGCAACTGGGGCTCATGCATGCATTGTATCAGCAGGATTATGAAGACTGGTATGTTCCAGTTTACTGTCAATATAACATCCGAGTAAATTGGGCAGCCATATTTTGGCAGAGCGGATATGTGACGAAAATCAATCATTTATTCTGTCCGTCCGTGGTGTTTGACTCTGGGCTGAACTTCAACAAGGATTACAATAAAATCTCTCTGAACTGGACTGGTTTTAATTATCCAGGTCTTGGTTACAACTTCTGGTTCGTAGGTTCAAGTGCCGGTCATAAAAACCGTGGAAAAAATTCGATCTTTCCCTATGGGCTTCCTGCAAAATCAAGTCGAATCCGTAATCCAAGTCATGTCATTCTTCATGCTGATTCGCGTTACACCCGCATTGGATTGACAAGAAGTTATTATCGACTTGATCACATCATGAGAGGGGATGGGAATTCTAATTTCGGAGTGGTTCAGCCATGGCATGGCGGAGTTGCCAATGTCCTTTGGGCAGATGGGCACGCGACAGCAGAGCTGACGGGAGGAACCTCGGCAAGTGCTTATCAACGCGCTCCTTTCAGTCATGGAAATACAACTCCAGGGAAAGCGGGTTTTGAGAACAATCATTTCTATGTTGATTAAAATGCGATATTATCGAATTTGACCACAGAAAACCAATTTCTCCTCATAGATTGTTCTCAAACATTACGATATATTCCTGCCGCAGGATTAGTGGAATAATCGTGATCGGATATCCGAAGGTGCACCAAATTTATCAGATAGATCCCCGTCCGTACCATCTATTGTAGATGGTAACGGACAAATTTTTGATGCGTCAGTGCTGCCAGTTCGAGAGAATACAATTCTGTTTCGGGTCATTGAACGCACTTGAAAAAGTTTTTAATTTTTGGGGATGAAAAAAGAGGCAAAAGGTTCATTTTAACTTAGGGGTATCAAACCTAGAGGAAAAATGAACGATCTACCCAAGCTATACTTAACGCTGGAAAGCTATCTTTTTCCAATGCTGGAAGAAGAAATTGGCGAATTAACTGCAAAAATGAAAGAGTTTCTGCGGATTGTAGAACTGGTAAAAAAATTTCGATAGCCCGTCTCATTGATCAGCTGACAAAAGACGGCTGCAATTGCCCTGCCGGAAGCATCCGATACGGAAAAGCAACCGCTCCTGAACTGTGTGCAAGGAAGAACGCGGTGGAATTCCAGAGGGGACAACCGTTGCAGCGGTTGTCGTTTTCCGGCGGCATGCTGCTGTTTTGTCCGACGGCAAAAATGATTCCTGACGCTTTATCTTCAAGATTCATTCCAGCGCTTCTCCGGAAACGGGCTTGCGCGGACGCCCCGGTCAGCCGCGGCGAAGCTCGCGGTAGGCTCCCGGCTGCATCCCGGTGGCCCGGCGGAAAGCCAGCGACAGCGAAACCGGCGAGGAGTAGCCGGTCTGCGCGGCGATTTCCGACAGGGAAAGCTCGGTGCTGTCCAGCAGATTCTTCA
>CALXOD010000015.1 GCA_944389925.1 uncultured Victivallaceae bacterium
TCCTTGGTATAAGCCCAGACGCCTTCTCCGGTATTGTTGTCCGTCAATGTCAGACTGAAAGTATAGGATAATTCATTGGCACGTCCATCCCGGGCGGTTTGTTTGATGATGACTCCCGCCAGAGAAAGATCGTAGGCATTCACCTGACCTTTTTTCATCAGAGTCCGTTTCTTCACATTCGGATCGTGCTGGAGCTGGCGTGCATCGGCGGTTGCGGAATCAATGGACTGCCCCTCCCCGGCGGCATAAGTGGTAAAACGCACCTTGCCACTGTTGAACAGCACCTCCCGAAGCCGTTCCGTCATCAACTTCGCATCGATATGTTCAGAAGTATTGTTCTGGATGGTCGACAACATCAGCAGCGGCTTCATCGCGGTCAATTTTTCCCGCGTGGAGATTTCCTCACCGGCCGCCTCAGCCTTTTTCATCGCCTTTTCGGCATCAATCCGATAGGCTTCCAGATATTCAGCGAACAGGGGCGAACTCAACAGGGCGTTACCCGCCTCCTGGCTGATGATCACCCAGTCGGAAGAGCTCATGCGGTCCTTGTTTTTAACTGCAATGGTCGTGTCGGAAGCATCCACATATTCCGAGGATGTGGCACATCCCGCCAACAAAGCCAATGCAGCGCAACCAACCGGAATCAAGGGAATCAGTTTCATCATTTTTCTCCTTTTTCTTAATCAGATTCTTTCACATTCAGGATAAAATCCCGGCAATCCGGAGTAGGCGCCACCGCCTTGAAATAGACCGTTTCCCCCGGAATCACCTGCACAGTCCGCCAGGCGGAGAGCGGCGTCTCCACCGTGATTCCATCGGCATTCTGCCAGGTAAATTTATAATCGACCGGATAGGGATTCTCGCCGGTCAAACTGCTCCACAGTTCGGAGAAAAAACCGGTACGGACATTGGTCGCCGCCACTTCCACCACCATATTGCCGGACGCGCCGGGAGCCATCCGTACCGAACGCAGCGCCAACCGATCCCGCAGGAATCCGTCAGTCACAAAACGCTTGTCCGTAATGGTCGTCGGAGCTGCACTCTTGTCCGCGTTCTCCACGGTGTTGACGGTGTTCTGGCAACCGGCGGCCAGCAACAGCAACAGCCCGGCAACCGGAAACACGATTTTTCCAGCATGTTTCATTTCATAAACCTCCTTTATTGGGATTTCAAACCGAATACGCGATAAGTCAACGCCGTCGCCGTGCGGCTCGGAGCGTTCACATAGACGATCGCCGAACGCGCATCCGGCGGCAAATCCACCGGAACCGGCGTCCCCCCGTCGGGGGTCAAAACCAGCTTTCGATCCGCGGGCATGGGGAACTGCGCCACCTGAAATTCCCGCGGCAGAGCTTCCCAGGTGCGGGTATCGGCAGTATTGACCGCCACCTTGTAGGCGGCCAGACCGATGGCGGTTGCCGCTCCGGCCAGCGAATCGCTTTCCGCCGCGGCACGGGTGGCAAAATAACTGCCGACCTCCTTCACCGCTGTGCTGAGCGCGATCCGGGTAATCATGCCGGGCAGACGCTCCGTATATTCCCGGGCCAGAATGCCGTCCATATCGGCAATCGTTACGGTTTCATATTCTTCTTTGCCGGCGGTAATCCGCAGCGTCCGATAAGGCGACTGATAGTATTCGCAGACAGGCCAGGAAACCGCCGCAATGGTGGCATATCCCGGGAAAACCACCGGAATGTACAAAGAAAACGGTCGGAACGCCGGTCCCCGCCCATTGGCAAAAATCACCAGCACGGTACCGCGACCGATCCTGTAGTCCAGTAGTTTCACCGCCTTGAGCTCTTCGGGAACAGCATGCCCCGCCAGATGCAAAGCAGTCGCATAATACTGTCGCGCCAGCGGATTCTCCGGCAGCGCCCGATAAAGCCGCTCGAAATCGACGACGGCATTCTGATAATCACCATCCCGGGCATACCCGTATCCGGAGAGAAAAATAGCCAGGGGATTGAGAAATTCAGCATATCCGCGATGAGCCACTTCACCGGTTTCTTTCACCAGTTCCGCCAGAGCGCGATTGCGCGAATCGGCCAGAATTTTTCCGGAATTGACGCCGGCGGCAGCCATGGTGTTTTTCCGGCTGGCCGCCGCAACCGCCTGTTCCTCCTTCTGAAAGAAATCTCGGTAATCGGTCATGACCCGATCCTGATTTTCCCGCAGCCGGAAAAGCTCTACGCGAAAACCTTCCTCATCTTCCCGCCCGAGATACGCCAGTGCCTTGAATACCGGCAGCAACACCCGGTCCCGGCAGAATCCCCGATACGGCAGAGCATTCGGATTGGTGACCAGCACAGCGCTCTCCGCGCCGATTTCGCGCAGATTGACAACGGCGCGAGTATCAAAATCAGCGATCAGCTCCTCCGCCCGCCGAAAATGATCGATGCTCTGTGTATCCTGACCGGCAAGAAAGGTCAACGATCCGGCCTCCAGCCGCCACATGACTTCATCCCCGGAACCGACGGCGGAGGCGTTATACCAATGCGGTTCTTCCAGTTTTTCCTCCAGAAACGCCATGGCTTCATCCTGCCGTCCGGCCAGATAAGCGTTCATCATCGGCTCTTTCTGGCGATGTGCATTGACCAGCACCGAGCAACCGCCGCTGGACAGCACCATCAGGCCGGTCAAACCGCACAGAACCATGTATCGGAGTCGATTCACCGGAAGTGGTTCCTCTTTATTTCAATTTCGGAAGAATCTTCGCCGTCACTCCGGCAAGCGTTTTGCGGATCAGGAACTTGCCGTAATCCTCCGCCGTCCAGTCCTCGGTATCATCTTCCAGATCATCGAAATCAATTTTCGACTCAAAAGGCACAGAGGCAACGACTTCTCCACTCGCTACGGCAATAATCCGGACATTGCCGGCCATATCTCCAATCCGACGCACAACGGTCTGACGGGTGACGGCAATGGTTTCCTCTTTTGTCGTGCAGGCAAAACGCGTTATAGTCGGCTGAATCAGAAAATCAGACCGCAGTAACTCACCGATACGCCGGAACATGGCCGGCTCCACCACATTCAAGGCATCGATCCGGTTCTTACGTAAAATCGACTCCACCGACTGCAGATTCCGGAGCCGGACACCGCCTTCCAGCAGCGCATTCTCCAACTGTACACTGAAGTCTTCCCGGAGGTATTCCGGCGCATTTTTCACCCGGATCGTCGGCACCAGCAGCGCGGACACTCCACGTTTGCGTACCGCCGCTCCCAGGCCGATCTCCGCCAACAAATCCTGAAGCTGATCGGAAAGTTCATTCAGCGAAGCAAGAGAGACGGAGCTCTTCCGCTCCGGGTCAATCGTCCCGGTGGAGGCGTCCAGAACCATCAATGTCAACTGATAGCGGTCGCCAAATTTCGCAATAGTCGGAATCAGCAGATAGCGAACGGTCTTCAGTTCTCCCAGCCGGGCGCGCTGCGTAGAGGACAATTCCGTTAAACCGGAATCGGCAGTCAAGCCGATTTCCGTCATCATCTGCTTCAGGGCGGAACGGGAAATCAATTCATAGTTTCCTCCCACAGAAGCTTCCAGCATCCCCCACAGGGCTTCCACCTCCTCGCTTTTGACACCGCCTTTGGCGGACGGCTCCGCAATGGCCAGTTTATCTGCGGCCGCCGCGACGCCGCACAGAATTCCCGCCAGAAGTAACGCAAGAACACATTGAATTTTCATGGTATCTTCCCTTATTTTTCCGCCTTGTCCCGAGGGGATACGACCGTCGCCTCTTTTGCCTTGTCCTCCTGTACGACCTTGCAAAGGTCTTCCGCCGCCTGCTCCAGAGCCGACTTCATCAATGCCTGAAATACACCGTCATCCATACTGCTGCCGCTGACCGGCTGCCGCTCCTGGTAACGTCCGGTGTAGACATTGCCGTACATCATCCGCTGTCCGGAAAGATCCACCATCCGGATCAGGATATCCAGCTGATAATCGGTTGTTTTCGTGGAAACGCCATACCCCTGAAATGTTCTTTCCTGTCGCCGGATATCAGACACGGTGCCATAAATAAGATACGCCACACCGCTTTCCGCCCCCAGACGCCGGAGAAAATCCCGGGGAAAATCCGGTGCCGACGACAGCTTCTCCATGGCGGCTTCCACACTGGAAGAATCCACACAGGAAAATACTCCTGGACAGCGTCCGAGATAAGCGGCAAGATAATCAGCACCGATGACCATCGGACGGGCTTCCCCCTTCACCACTGTCCGGTAGAGTTCCAGCGCCCGAGCCCGGTCAAAGGCGTTATCTTCCGCCTGTGCCCGGCGATTTTCCGTATTCGTCCGGGTATTATCCCAGGCGTCGATCAGCCGGACGAACCCCTGCATGATACTGTTCATGGATTTCCGGTCGGCATCGTTCAAGGTGCATTGTGCCGGGATGTCGATGGGACGATTTTTCTGATCAAGAAAACGTTTCTGACCAACCGTGTCGATGGTGGCAAAATCCAGCACACAAACTCGGATCGGTTGAGCTCCACTTTCTCCGGAAGCGACCGAACCATTTTCCGATGGAGCATTCGAAGCAGCCCGAATCGTCATGACCGGCGCCATTAGCATTGCGAAAAGAAATGCCGCTGTTCTCATTCTGAGCATAATTGCACCTCCTTTGGGGGACACATATTTCTCTCGGATTTCCTATTAGTATACTTCTCCAGAAGGAAAATACAAATCCGGTGAAAAGAATCGTCTGGACGGAAAATCCTCATTTTTATGAAGGCACCGCCACCAGGCCCCTCCCTACCCTGTTTCGGAAAATCGCAATTTCCATTTTCCCAAAGAATATGCTCATCCCGGGCATGAACAATCTTCCCCGGCGGCCGGCGTTCCAGTACGGAAAACTCAGAGTTTTCCGCGGTGTTCCAGATGAAGTGCGGCAAGATGCACGGAGACCCGGAAACTCCATTTGAGGGCTTCGAAAAGCATCAACAGCGGATCTGCTCCCCGGGGAATGTCAAAATTCACAAACGCCGTCGCCGCCGTTTCCGGCCAATGACATTGCTTACAATATCCGGTCAGCCGATCATCGGCATAGAGCGGAATTTTTCCGTCAAACATCCCATCCAGTGCGGGTTCGTCCATTTTTCCATTCACGTGGCAGGTGATGAGCTCCGCAGCCTTGGCCAGTACAAAAGTGAACAGTGAAGAAATCTCATCCACGGTCAACTCATCTCCGGAAAAGGCCCGCCTCCGGCTGAGTTCTGCAATCATCCGTACAAAGAGCTTCTTCTCTTCCTCCGCCAATTCCGGAATCACCGTCAGCGGCCCCTCAAGAAAACCGTGTTCCTGCGCCGCTCCGATGATCAAAGCACCTACCGACCGGGCTGCTTCGTTCATATCAACTCCCACTCCGGTTGCCGGGACTTCAGACGCCAATCCACCTCGGGGCGTCCCAGTTCCCGCAAATATTGATTGGCCCGCGAAAACGGGCGACTGCCGAAAAATCCCCGATAAGCCGAAAGCGGAGAAGGATGTGCGCTTTCGATCACCCGGTGGCGTCGGAGATCAATCCATTGTTTCTTAGCCTGCGCAGCGGCTCCCCACAGGATGAACACCACCGGATTCGGTCCGCGATTGACGGCGCGCAGCACCGCGTCGGTGAGCGCCTCCCATCCGCGATTCCGATGCGAACCGGCGGCATGTGCCCGAACCGTCAGCACGCTGTTCAACAGCAGCACCCCCTGCCGCCCCCAGTCCGTAAGATCGCCTCCGGAGGGAGGCCGGATTCCCAGATCCTGCTCCAGTTCCCGGAAAATATTGCGCAAACTCGGCGGCGGCTTCACCGGCTCCGGCACCGAAAATGCCAGCCCGTGCGCCTGCCCCTCATCATGATACGGATCCTGCCCCAGCAGCAATACCCGGACCGCCTCCGGCGGCGTCAGCTCCAGCGCGGCAAACACCCGATCTTCCGGAGGATAAACCGCTCCTGCCGCCCGTTCCGTTGCGACAAAATCCGTCAGCGCCGCCATCCGGGCCGGCTCCAGCTCGGGCATGATCAGCGAACGCCATGCGGCAGGAATGGATTCCGGCAGTTTCATTGGCAATTGAGCATCCCGCCGGCAAGAATGATCCGGATGTCCTCCGCAGAAAGCCGATGCTTCAACTCCAGCGGCCACTCCTCACCATTGGGTTTGACCACCCGGGCCATGACCGTTTTTTCCGGTGCAAGCTGCTGATGTGTATTTTCCAGAATCACCGAATCGCCCTCGTCGATCCGGTCGTAATCCCCGGCATTGGCGAAAAACAGCGGCAGAATCCCGAAATTGACCAGATTGGCGCTGTGAATACGTTCGATCGCCAGTGCGATCACCGCCTTCACGCCGAGATACATCGGACAGATGGCCGCATGTTCGCGACTGGAACCCTGGCCGTAACTGTCGCGTCCGACAATCACGCCGCAGCGTCCGGCATCCCGCACCGCAGCAGCGCGTTCCGCAAAGGATGGCCGCCCCGGTTCAGTAAAGCACTCGAATGCGACTTTGGCATAAGCCGGAATATTGCTGCGCAGTTTCAGGTGAATACCCGCCGGCATGATGTGGTCGGTGGTGATTTTATCGCCGACCTTGATCACCACCGTGCCGTCGATGCGGTCCGGCAGCGGACCGTTCACCGGCGGTTCACCGATGGTGGGCTTGCGGATGATCTCCACCGACGGATCAGCTCCTGCAGCACGGGTGATCATGTTGTCGTTGATGAGAAAATGATCGACTTCCGCGATTTCGGGATAAGCTACTCCCAGGGTCCGGGGATCGGTAAAGACTCCGGTCAGGGCCGCGGCTACGGCGGTTTCTGGGCTGACCAGATACGCCTGATCTCCCTTGGTACCGGTACGTCCGGCGAAGTTGCGGTTGAAGGTACGAACCGTGATTGTATCCTGTGCCGGGCTCTGGCCCTGCCCGATGCACGGGCCGCAACCGGTTTCCAGAATCCGCGCTCCGGCGGCGATGATGTCAGCCAGCATCCCGTTGCGGGAGAGCATTTCCAGCACCTGGCGGCTTCCGGGCGCAATCGCCAGCGTCACCTGTGGTGGCACCCGACGCCCCTTGAGCGTCTGCGCCACCATGGCCAGATCCCGATAGGAACTGTTGGTGCAGGAACCGATAATAACCTGACCAACCTTCCGTCCGGCCAGTTCAGAAATCGGTTTGATCTGGTCGGGACTGGAGGGACAGGCGGCCAACGGCACGATCCGGTCCAGCTCGATTTCAATGACACGATCGTATTCAGCGTCGGCGTCGGCACTCAATTCCTGATAGCATTCCGCCCGCCCTTGAGCTTCCAGAAAACGTTTCGTCGCTTCGTCCGACGGGAAGATCGACGTCGTAACCCCGAGTTCTGCCCCCATATTGGTGATAGTCGCCCGCTGCGGCACCGAAAGCGACGCTACGCCAGGTCCGAAATATTCCACCACACAACCGACATTTCCCTTCGTCGTCAGAATGGAAAGCAGATGCAGAATCACATCCTTGGCCGCACACCACGGTGCGAGACGGCCGGTCAACTTGACGCCGATCACCTTCGGATACGCCAGCCGGAAAGGTTTCCCGGCCATCGCCAGCGCAACATCCAGCCCGCCGGCTCCAATTGCCATCATGCCGATGCCGCCTCCGGTGGGAGTGTGCGAATCGGAACCGAGCAGCGTTTTGCCCGGTGCTCCGAACCGTTCCAGATGCACCTGGTGGCAGATGCCGTTACCGGGAGCGGAAAAGGTGACTCCCTTGGCCGCCGCAACCGATTGCAGATAAAGGTGGTCATTGCGGTTCTCCGGTCCGTTCTGCATCATATTATGATCGACGTAAGAGACAGAGAGTTCCGTTTTCACCGCCGGCACGCGCATGGCCTCCAGCTCCAGATAAGCCATGGTACCGGTAGCGTCCTGGGTCAGGGTCTGATCAATGCGGATGGAGACCGGCGAACCGGGAACTTTTTCGCCGCCGACATAATGACGGTCAATGATTTTTTGAACAACAGTACCTTTTGCCATGATTTCCGATGCTCCCTCGTTGTTTTTATCGAATGATCTGATCAGGATAATATAACGCGGAAACCATGCGGAATCAACCGCCGCCGCAGGAAAATCCCCGCAGCGGCCTTTTCACTCCTGGATAGGGATCAGATTCTCGTCTTTTTCCAGCGCCGCCGCGACCTTTTTCCGGAAGTCGTCCCAGCGTTTTTCCTCCAGAATCCGATGCGGACAGAATTTTTGAATCCAGTCATAATGCATTTTCAGATTCTCTACGGAAAGTCCATAGTGTTTAAGCAGCGAAGCGGCAAGAAGCACCGCGTTTGCCTCGGACCGCCGATACAGCCAGTCAACGTCGTCCCGGCACTGACTGCGACAGATTTCGATCCCGATGCTTTCGGAGTTACCCGGCCCCCGCGCTCCGTCGCCGGCATGCCAGCCGTGCGTATCCAGCGGCAGAATCTGCACGATTTCCCGTTCATCGACCGCATAATGGAACGATACATTGACTCCATCCCGACGAAAATCCACCCGGTCCCGTTCCTGACGGGCGGAGAAAGGTTCTGCAGTGTTGTGGATGGTGATATAACGGACTTTCCGGAATTTTCCCGGCAGTTTGTGGCGACGGTTGTAGTCGTTGGCTTCGATCAATTTTTTCACATAAATCGGCGCCGGCTGCGGCTCCGGCGTCTCCGAAGCTTCAAAACCGGCAATTTCAGCCCGCTCCCAGTCCGGCTTGCCGGATTGAAGTACATAATACATTTCCACATCGATACCGGCTTCCAGCAGATTGACCAGCGTCGTTTCGTGATCGGCCTTGCGGGCCCAGCTGGAAATCGCCACCCGACCGTATCCGTCCCGGCTTAATGCCTCAGGAAGGTCTTCCACTCTGCCGGTCCGCCCGGTACCGAAAATCAAAAAAGTATCTCCATTCTTTGAGGAACTGATCGTAACCGCCGCACACTCTTCCGAACGATCGGGAACCGGATCTGCCTTCGTTGCTCCGACCGTCTCCACCCCGACTGCGGCCATCCCCGTCAGTACCGCCCCCAACATCAAACCTGCGAGCCATTGCTTCATGATGAAAATCTCCCTGTTCTAATTGCAGTTCTTCCGCAATACCATACATCCGACCGGCTCTAAATGCCAGATGTACCATTGATTTTCTTTCACAGGAAGTGTACATTACCGGATGAAACAACCATCGGAACAATCAACACCCCCTCTCCAGTCAGCCCCTTCGGCTCTTCCTCCCGCCGACCGGCTGCACTGGAGCTACCCGGAAAATCTGCCCATTACCGCACGGGTCGAAGATATTAAACAGTTATGGCGGACTCATCCTGTCGTCATCATCGGCGGCGATACCGGGTCCGGAAAAACCACGCAATTACCTAAAATCGCCCTGGAACTCGGACGCGGCCGTGCCGGACGCATCGGCTGCACCCAGCCCCGCCGCCTGGCGGCCACCGCCATGGCCCGCCGGGTCGCAACTGAACTCGGCGTGGAATGTGGAGCGGAGGTGGGTTACCAGGTTCGTTTCGATGACCGGACCCGCCGCGACACGGTGGTCAAATTCATGACGGACGGCATCCTGCTGGCGGAAACCCGCCAGGACCGTAAACTCCGGCAGTACGATACACTGATCATCGATGAAGCCCATGAACGCAGTCTCAACATTGATTTCATCCTCGGATATTTGAAAAATCTGCTGGAAGTCCGGCACGATCTGAAAATCGCCATCTCCTCGGCAACTCTGGATCTGGAGAGCTTTTCCCGTTTTTTCAACGATGCGCCGATTGTCCGGGTTGAAGGACGTGTCTTTCCGGTGGAAGATCATTTCATGGAACCGGAAAGCGCAGATGAGGAGCTGGAGGATCAGGTGGCGCGGGCGGTGGATTTCCTGAGCGGACTGGACGCACGGGGGGATATTCTGGTCTTTCTCCCCGGGGAGCGGGAAATCCGGGATTGTACGGAGCTGCTCACCGGCCGGAAACTGCCCAATACCGAAATTCTGCCGCTCTATGCCCGGCTTGCCGCCGCTGACCAGCAAAAGGTCTTCGCGCCGGGACGGCGGCGGCGTGTCATCCTGGCCACCAATGTCGCCGAAACCTCCATCACGATTCCGGGAATCCGGTTCTGTATTGATTCCGGACTGGCACGCATCAGCCGCTACAACCCGCGCAGCCGGATTCAGGAGCTGCGGATCGAAACCGTTTCCCGGGCCAGTGTCCGGCAGAGACGCGGTCGGTGCGGACGCACGGCGGACGGGATTTGCGTTCACTTGTACAGTGAAGATGACCTGGCCCGTGCTGATGAATATACGGATCCGGAAATTAAACGCACTTCCCTGGCCGGTGTCATTCTCCAGATGGCCTCACTGCGCCTGCCGCGTATCGACCGTTTCCCTTTTATTGATCCGCCGCCACCCGCATTGATTCGGGAAGGAATGCGAACGCTCGAAGACATCCGTGCCGTGCTTCCCGGAGGACGTCTGACCGGAGAAGGCTGGAAACTGGCGGCACTCCCGATCGACCCGCATCTGGGAAAAATGCTTGCAGCGGCGGAGAAAAACCGGGTTCTGGAAGAACTGCTGATCATCGTGGCAAGCCTCTCCATCCCCGATCCCCGGGAACGGCCGTTGGACAAACAGCAGGCGGCGGACGATGCGCATCGGAAATTCCGGGATGAAAAATCGGATTTTCTGGCCATTCTCCATTTATGGAAACACCTGCGGGATGAACTGGGAGAAAAGCCGTCACACGGTGCCCTGCGCCGCTATTGCCGGACCAACTTTCTCAATTACAATCGAATGAACGAATGGCGCAATCTCGTCGCTGATTTGACGGAAAGCTGCGCCGAAAACGGTTGGAAACTGCCGGAAACCCGCCCTGATCCTGCAGCGGAACCGCCTTATGACGCCATTCACCGGTCGATTCTAGCGGGCATTCCGCGTCAAATCGCCCATTATGTACCGGAATATCAGTACTATCTTGGAACGGGCGGACGGAAATTCACCTTGTTTCCCGGTTCCGGACTGTTCCGCCGCCGGACACCGCCCGCCTGGCTGCTCAGTTTCGCCCTGGTGGAGACCAGCCGGGTCTATGGCCGACAGAATGCGGAAATCAAACCGGAGTATCTGGAACAGGTTGCACCGCATCTATGTGTATCCGTTTACGAAGCGCCGGCCTGGGATCCCGTCTCCGGTTTTGTTTACGCCCGGGAAAAGCTGACTTCCGGCGGGCTGGTGATCCATCCCGGACGCCGGGTGGACTACGCCCGCAAAAATCCCAAGGAAGCCCGGGAAATTTTCATCCGTGCCGCACTGGTTCCGGGAGTGCTGACGCTCGGTACCTGGGTAACGCGTCACGCGGAAATGTTGCGCGATCTTGAGCATTTGGAGCGCAAGCTCCGCCGTCCCGGTACGGTGGTGGATACCGAGGCGATTTTCGAACATTTTGATATGCTGCTGCCGTCGGAAATTACCTCCACCCGGGCATTGCGGGAATTGCTGCGGAA
The DNA here is from genome assembly GCA_944389925.1 of uncultured Victivallaceae bacterium. GTDB lineage: Bacteria > Verrucomicrobiota > Lentisphaeria > Victivallales > Victivallaceae > CALXOD01. The sequence continues at coordinate 11,486 of CALXOD010000015.1, forward strand.
AAGTTCTGATGACTATTCCATGAACCGCGCCGACGCGATGCAGGAACAGTATCATTCGTTTGATGAACGGGATTATCCGGATGCCCTCACCTTCTCCGGACACCGTTTTGAACTTCGTTACGAATTTGCTCCCGGCGAAGAGCATGACGGTATGACCCTGATTGTTCCGGAAGGAGAATTCGCCCTGCTGCCGGACTGGGCTGCAGACTGGCTGGTGCCGGGATACCTGGGGGAAAAGGTGGAACTTCTGCTGAAAATCCTGCCCAAGGCCGTCCGTCGCCAGCTGTCCCCGATCAGTGAACGGGCAATGGAGTTTGTGACCGCAGTCCGTTCCGGCGACGTTCTGACCGAACAGCCACTGACAGACGCACTGGCCGATTTTCTGGAGGAAAATCATGGTGTTACCGTTTCTCCGCGTGATTTCGCCGATGCCCGGCTTCCGGAGTTCCTGATCATGAAGCTGGCGGAGCTGAATGCCGACCGGAAAATCCGCACCATTCATCGAGCCATGCCGGAACGTCGCGATTCCGGTTCGCGTCTGGGGTTGTCCATCCGCGGGGTCAGTGATTTTGCCCGCAGCGGCCTTACTTCGTGGCCGGCCGATCTCGCGTTGCCGCTTGAAATGGAATTGCCCGGTTCCTCCGGAAAAATTGCCTGCCCGGCATTGACCGACGATGGAGAAAGTGTCGGTGTTCAACTGTTTCTTCGCCCTGCCGAAGCCGCTGCCCGGCATCGGGCCGGCCTGCTGCGACTTTTCCGACTCGGCCATGCTGATCAGGTCGGCTTTATCCGCCGCACTTTCCGGCTTTCCCGGGAAATGTTGTTAAGCTGGTTCGCCACCGACCGGGAACGGCGTTATCCGGATGAGTTGTTGAATGCCGCCATTCTTCGGGCCTTCGGAGCGGATCCTGCCGATATCCGGGATGCCGCCGCCTATGCCGCCGCCGAACGCAATGCAGCGGAAAATCTGGGAACTGCCGCCGATGAACAGATGGCCATTCTTCAGTCGCTATATACTTCTTATGAGGCACTGCAAGAGCTCTGCCGCCGCTTGAAAACCAGGCATGGGGTTGATTCCCGGGATCTGCGGCAGCATCTGCAATTTCTTTTTGCTCCCGGCTTTCTGCGGCGACCGGCGGTATGGGACGAATACGCCCGCTACCTGCGTGCTGCACGGTTGCGTGCTGAACGTTTGAACAACAATCCGGGCAAGGATGCAGAAAAATTTCAGGCCCTTGCTCCGTGGCAGGAAAAATTTGATCTGGCTCTGGCAACCGTGCCGGATCTCACCGCCGCACCGGAACTGTATGACTTCTGGCTTCTGCTGGAGGAGGCCCGAATTCAATGTTTCGCGCCGGAAATCCGTCCCCGCGAAAAATCACCACTCAACCGGCTGGAAAAAGCCTGGAACAACCTGAGGTTCTGAATCATGAAAAAACACCGTCTGCTGTATTCATCCACCTTGGTGGCAATCCTCATGTCAGCAGCCATCGCCGGCATCGCCGCCGAATCTCCGCTGCGGGGAGATGACTATGTTAAACCGCTGGAATACCGGAATAAGCATCTGGGCCCCGGTGCGGAGTACCATTATTACCTGCTGAAATCGGCTTTCGGTGCACCCCAATCTATCTCCATTGTCATTCTGGACTGGGCGAAAGACTGGCGGGCCGGCCTGCATTTCTGCGGCGAGAAACGCCGTCCCACCAGTGTTCAGGCAAAAAAAATCAATGCGGAAGTTGCGGTTAACGGCACCTATTTTGCTTTCAGCAATCCGCCGCGGGCCGTTCTGCAGTTGCGAATCGATGGCAAAACCCTGTTTCCAGCCGGGAAACGTATCGGAGCCGGATTTTTCTATTTCAACCCCGGAGAATTTCCGAAAATCAGTGCGGAATGTCCTCCGGAAGACCAGTATCAGAACATTCTGCAATCTTATCCCCTGCTCGTTGCCGATGGCAAGCCGACGAATGTCTATCCCAAACAGGGACGTAATCCGCGTACCATTCTCGGTGTCACCGCAGACAAAAAACTGGTCATCGCCGTCGTGGACGGCCGGGCGAAAGAAGCTGCCGGCTTGACCTTCCGTCAGGCTGCCGACCTGATGGTCAATCTGGGCTGCACCGATGCGCTGAATCTTGACGGCGGCGGCTCCTCCACCCTCTACCTCGAAGGGCGCGGCGTCGTCAACCACCCGTGCGACAACAAGAAGTTTGACAATGCCGGGGAACGTCCGGTCAACGACATCGTCTATTTCGTGCGTGACTGAACCAGTACTGCCGGGGGGGGCCCCTCCCCCCGGCTGCTCTGCCGCCAGCGAGAAGGGCAGAACGTTATTCTGACAATACTGCCGGCGGTTACTCTTTGCCGGACAGTTGTTCCCGGGTGGCCAGCTGATAGGCGGTAAGCAACGCCAGCGCAAAAAACAGAATATCCATGCCGGAAAACAATCCAGCAAACACGTTCATCCGGAATGTCCGATAGAACTCTTCCAGATAAGTATGCCACACCTGCGTGTGTTCCGCCGTCATCTCCGCTTCCAAGGCTGTCAATTCCGCTTCCGGCATAGTGGAGAATTTCTTCAGGGCCAGTTTCCGCATCCGACTCTGTTCGCTGTCATAAAGCGCTATGGCCTTGTCCAGATCAGCCTCGGAAAGCGTTTCCGACTCAAACATTTCCTCCAAACGTTCCGTCGTTATTTTCGGCTGAAATTCCGCTTCTCCATACTTTTCCAGATACCAGTACGCCATCATGTCCAACCGGATGTCCCGCAATAAAGCCTCCCGTTCCGCGGGAGACAGCGCCTGGTATTTTTCCGTAGCACGCTGCCGGTATTCCCGCACAGTCTTCTCCAGAGAAGCCTCAGCTGCCTCAGCTTCGGGGCCGTCACCGTCGGCCTGTTCTTCCAATTCCTCCAGAGAAGGCAATTCCCCCTGCTCGATCATCCAGTCCGCGACCAGCAGCGCTGTCTCTTCGGTATTCTGCCGTTTTTCCAGCAGGGCAAGCATCGCCTCTACCCGCTTCACCGGCAGGATATCATAATTCCGACAGAAATATTCCGTCATAATCACTTTGCCGATCCCCAGTCCCAGAACCGCCAGCAGCAGTGCCGCAATACCGACGCGCACGGTCCGCTCCCGGGTGGTCAGCCGAACTGCCAGCCCCACAAGTCCCCCCAAGGCCCAGGCAATCCAGCCGTATTCCGTCTCCGTCCATATCGCCAGAAGCGCCCACAACACGCCCCCAGCCAATGCTGCGCCCAACCCGACCGCCAGAGCCACTCCCAGACGGCCGACTTTTCCCGCGGCTTGAATTGTTTTCATATTCATTCCAGATCGGCAATGTGTACCGCAATTGGTGCAAAGTACCGCCCCGGGCGCCAGCATTTCGCCGCAATGCCGGCAACGTCTCGGCGGGACAGTGGCGTTAACATTCGGCTTAACGTCTTGATTCACTCTTACTACGGCACGACATTGCGGACAAACCGGCGCCTGCGAGGATGCCACCTCCTGCTGAGTCAACTTTGTTCCACAATAAGGACAGCGCAATTCCATGTTTTTCATCCTTGTTGAAAGATTGACAATAGTACAACTCTATATCGACGCTTTTTCTCGTCAGGGAATCAGGCCCCAATCCCGCAGCTGCCGCTCCAGGCGGTCAGCCTGAAAAACCTCACCTGCACGCCAGTGTCCCTCGTACTCCAGGGTGGGAGCCACCCAGTCGTCGCCTCCATTGACCGCAATCACCTGCTGGATTACTTCCGGAAGCTGTTCCTCTATCTCGCGGTATTCGAAAGGAATGTTCCGTTCCCGCAACCAGGCGACCGTCTGATGACAATGCGGACATACCTTCCATCCATACACGACCAATGGTTTCATGCTCTCTCCCCAGTTTTTTCCGCAAAATCCAGTTTCAACGTTCCCCTCGCAGATACTCGCTTTTTCTATTTTCACTTTCCCCCTCACCTCCCCAACGTGATAATTTATTATAGGCAATTCATAAAAAAATAGCAAATTTTTCAGACAGAAATAACAAAAAAACCCGGCTTTCCCGCCGGGTTCATCCCTCTTGTGATCCTTGTTGCTCAGTAATCTCGCAACGCACGATGGCGTAAACACATATCCATCAGCACCAATGCCGTCATTGCCTCTACGACCGGCACCAGTCGCGGACACAGGCAGGGATCGTGACGCCCGTGAATCTCCACCTCCGTCGACCGCTTGGCGATATCAACGGTCTGCTGTCGGAGTGCAATCGAGGGCGTCGGCTTCACCGGCATCCGGAACACGATTTCAGCTCCGTTGGAAATACCGCCGACAATACCTCCGGCATGGTTTGTCACCGGCCCCTCCGGTGACAGGGCATCGTTGTTTTCACTTCCTCGCCGATCCGCCACGGCGAATCCATCACCAAACTCAATTCCCTTGACCCCTCCCAGGGACAGCATCGCCTTGGCCAGTTCCGCATCCAGTTTGTCAAAAACCGGTTCCCCCCATCCCGCGGGAACGCCGGAAACCCGGCACTCCACCAGCCCTCCGACACTATCCCGCGCGGCCTGCGCCGCCAGAATCGCATCCACCATCGGCCGCACTGCGTCCGGATCCGCGGTACGCACGGCATTTTTCTCAATCTCTTCCGGTACGAACCGTTCGGCCCGTACCCCCCCTAACGCCAGCGTGTGTGCCAGAATCCGCACGCCGTACTGTGCCAGAATCATTTTCGCCACCGCTCCCGCAGCCACCCGGGCGGCGGTTTCCCGTCCGGAGGAACGCCCTCCGCCCCGGTAATCCCGGAGACCATATTTCGCAAAATATCCGTAATCCGCATGTCCCGGGCGAAATACTTCAGCCAGATTGCCGTAATCCCGGCTGCGCATGTCGGTATTGCGAATCAGCATCGCCAGCGGCGTGCCGGTACTCTTTCCCTCAAACACGCCCGAGAGGAATTCCACCCGATCCGCTTCGTTGCGCCGGGATGCCAGTTGAGACTGCCCCGGCCGACGCCGGTCCAGCTCCCGCTGCACCACTTCTTCACTCAGCGGAATGCCCGGCACCATCCCATCGATCACCACCCCCAGGGCCGGTCCGTGTGATTCTCCGAACGTCGTAATCCGAAAGATCTCTCCGTAAGAATTATTCATTGTTCCCCCAATGCCGCCGCCAGGCGCGCCGCCACCACATCTTCCGGTTCCTCTCCCCGGATCGGTACCGTCAAATCGGCACAGTGCCGATAGAAATCCGTCCGGGCTCGATACAGTTCGGCAAAACTTTTCTCCGGATCGACCGTCCCCGCCAGAAACGGCGGCAGTCCCCCCGCAGCCACCCGGTGAAACGCCGTATCCGCATCAATCTCCAGAAAAATACAGAATCCGATCCGATGCAGCATGTCCCGCGTAATCAACGCATTGGACGGCACTCCGCCGCCCAGTGCCGTCACCCGCCCCCCCGTTGCCGGAGCAGCCTCCGCCAACCTGGAAATGACTTCCGCTTCCAGCCGCCGGAAAAATTCTTCGCCATGACGCCGGAAAATCTCCCGGCAGCTCAACTTTTCCCCGTATCGTTCCCGATACAACGCCTCCAGCCGCTCATCCGTATCCACAAACTCCGCCCCCCGCATCCGAGCCAGACGCCGTCCGTGGGTGGATTTGCCGCAATGTTTCATGCCGCAAAGCACCAGATTGCGTTGTTCTCTCATTTTCAAAGTACCGAATCCGGCCGGATAATCTGAGTGCCCACCCCGCTGTCGGTGAAAATTTCCAGCAACAGCGTGTGACGCACCCGTCCGTCAATCAAGTGCACTTTATTAATACCGGCCTGCAATGCCCGCACGCAGCTCTCAATCTTCGGCAGCATGCCGCCGGAAAGCACTTTTTCCCGGATCAATTCGGGAATTTCATCTGTACAAATGGTCGGAATCACCGTCGACTCATCGGCGGGATCGCGCATGATCCCCGGCACGTCACTGAGAAACACCAGTTTGCGCGCATGCAGCGCCGCCGCGATCCGGCAGGCAGCCACATCGGCGTTGATGTTGTAAATCTGCCCGTCTTCGCCAACTCCGAGCGGCGTCACCACCGGTGTACGTCCCGCCGCCAGCACCGCATCAATCGCAGAGGTATCCACACCGGTAATCTCGCCCACAAATCCGATATCCTGCTTTTCGCCGCTGATCGGATCCACCGACCAGGTCCGCGCCGCCTTGAGCACCGACTTTCCGGAAACACCGGTAAGTTTCCCGCCGGCCTCGTTCCCCAGACGCACCAATTCGCGGTTGACGGTATTATGCAGAACATCGTCAACTACACGAATCGTTTTTTCGCAGGTATGGCGCAGACCGTTGACGAAACGCACCGGAATCTCCTGCCGCTTGAGCTCAGCGGAAATCGCCTTGCCGCCGCCGTGCACCACCACAGGACGGAACCCGATGCATTCCATCAGAACAATGTCACGCATGGTGGTCCGCACCAATTCCGGATCCTCCATCGAACTGCCGCCGAACTTGACGACGATCAACGCATTGCGGAATTTTTGAATATAGGGTAATGCTTCCGCAAGTACATCGGCTTTCTCAATATAAGACTTCATGGTTCTCTCCGCTCGTTCCCAATGTTTCCTGCATGTTTGCTCCATACAACAACGCCGCCGACCGGCATTCACCGGAACAGCGGCGTGCTGACTTCCCATATTCTCTCACCGGCGAACCAACATGGCTCCCCAAGTAAGGCCGCCGCCGAATGCGGTCAGCAGAATATAGTCATCCTTGTTCACCTGTCCCCCCCGGACAATTTCATCGAGGCAGATCCCGATCGACGCCGCGGACGTATTCCCGCAACGGTCGATATTGCAGTATACCCGGTCCCCCGGCACATCCAGCCGCTGGGCAATCGCGTCAATGATCCGGGAATTCGCCTGATGCGGAATCACACAACGAATTTCCGAAGCGGCGACATTCGCGTTCTTCAACACCGTCCGGCAAGCTCCGACCATGCCGTTGACCGCCAGTTTGAACACATCACGCCCTTCCATGTGAATAGAATGGGCATGGTTGCGAATCGATTCCTCTGAAGCCGGACAACGGCTTCCGCCCGCCGGCATGATCAGAATATCGGTGTAATTGCCGTCCGCATGCAGGTCTGAAGCCACAAGGAAATCCGGAGAGTCCGTTCCGTCATTCGACAATACCACCGCCCCGGCTCCGTCCCCGAACAGCACACAGGTACTGCGATCTTCCCAGTTGACGATGGAGGAGAGCTTTTCCGCGCCCACCACCAGCACGTTCCGGTATTTGGCAGGACTGACCTTCATCAGCGAATAAGCTACTTCCAGCGAATACAGCAACCCGGAACAGGCCGCTTCCAAATCAAAACAGAATGCCCCCGACGCCCCCAGACGACGCTGCAGGATGCATCCCGTACTGGGGAATACATGATCCGGCGTAATCGTTGCCACAACAATCGCATCCAGGTCTGCCCCCTCGATTCCCGCCATCTCCAGCGCCCGTTCCGCCGCCGCGTAAGCCAAATCGGAAGTTGCCTGTTCGGGAGAAGCCAGATGGCGCTCGGAAATCCCGGTACGGGTGCGAATCCATTCGTCACTGGTATCGACCATCGCTTCCAGATCGAAATTGGACAATATTTTCTCCGGAAGATAAGAACCGGTTCCTTTGATTCTGATACCCATGAGTTCTCCTTATGCCGGCTCCGCCGCCTTCAGCACCTGCTCCAATTCCGGGGTTGTACTGCCGGTTTCATTAATGCGGGCCACTATCTGCTCATTCAAGCCGAATTCAATACATTCTCCAGCCACACGAATCGCGTTGCGCACTGCGCGCGGACTGGATGAACCGTGCCCGATAATACAGATACCGTTGATTCCAAGCAACGGCGCCCCGCCGATATCTTCAGCATCGCCAAAGGCCTTCAATTCCCGGAAGGCGCTTTTCACCATCTTCGCATTGATCATGCGCCAGGCATTTTTGGTAAAAACGCTCTTCAGCCAGAACATCGTCGACCGTGCCAGCCCTTCGCATCCCTTTAAAAACACATTGCCGGTAAAACCATCGCATACCAGCACATCAGCGGCCCGTTCAAAAATAGCATCCGCCTCCACGTTGCCGACAAAATTCGGCAAACGTCTGTCCATCAGCGGAAAGGTGTTCTTCGTCAATTCATTACCTTTGACATCCTCTCCACCGACGCTGATCAAACCGATCCGGGGATTCTCGATTTTAAACAGATACCGCGCGTAAACTTCACCCATCAATGCGAACTGCATCAAATTCGCTTCACTGCAGTCCGTATTGGCCCCGGCATCAACCAGAATGAAACGTCCATTCTGTGCCGGCATACTCGCCGCCAGAGCCGGTCGGTCCACCCCCGGCAAGGTACGAACCAACACCTTGGTGGCAGCCACAGCCGCACCGGTATGACCGGCACTGACCATGGCATCCACTTTCCGATCCTTCAGTAACCGGGCGCATTCGGTAATCGAACTGTGCCTTTTTCCACGCAGAGAGGTAGAAGACAATTCCCTCATCTCCACGACTTCTTCCGCATGTACTACAGAAAGCCGCGGGTGCCCGACCAACCCGTATTTTTCCAGGTAAAACCGTAACTTGGCAGAGTGCCCAACCAACACGATTTCATAATCCGGAAAATCACAGAGGGCGATGGCTACCCCTTCGACCACCACGCCCGGCGCATAATCCCCCCCCATTGCATCGACGGCGATTTTCATGATTCGCCAACCAGAATTCCGGTTCAGTCGTTGACAGTAAGCACCTGTTTGCCGTCATACATTCCGCAGGACGGACAAACGCGATGCGGAGCGGCGGGCGCGGAGCATTTGGGACAAAAAGTAGCCTGCACACCTTCGTAACGATTGGCGGCCTTGCGCTGACGCTTCTTCATGCGGGATTGTTTTCTCTTCGGTACTGCCATTTCCACAAACTCCTGAGGTTATGATTGCTGCATTCACTCATAAAAAAATGCCGTCACTACCGGCTTTCATCACACATAATCCGTAAAATATATCATAAAACACATAATTTACAAGCGAAATTTCCCGATTATCCCCCCTTTTCGCCGGAACTTCATCCGGAAACCGAAAGATTGAGCTTTTCCACCGATACCCCCAGGCCCTCCGTCAACATCTGCCCCAGCTCCCGTGCCAGCTGTTCCGCGCGACTGCGGGGCACCTCCAGATAGCATTCGATAAAGTCCCCGATATCCGGCAGCGACAGATACACCGGTAATCGGGCATGTGGATCCCCTCCCACCTCCCGAAAGTACCGCAGTGCCGTCATCCGGCAGCACTCCAGATGACGCCCCAGCGCAAACAGCCGCGGCGCAAGCACCATCTCCGTCACCGGGGACACCAGGTTTTCGCCCGCCGCATAACGGTTCAGAAAACAGAACAACCGGACACTCGGCAGAATTCTGCTCACTCCATGCAGCCGGATTACCCCGGACCGTACCAACTGCCGGGTAGCCGGCTCCAGCCCTGCTGCAATCTCCTCCGCGGAAACCGAATAAAATTCATCCAGATGTCCGCCCCCCACCGGCAGAGTGGGCACCACGGAAAGCGGTGCCGATGCTTCATAATGCCGCGCCAGCTCCACCATCAATCCAGGCGCCGACGCCTCAATCCGCAATGTCCGCAATGCCTCCACTACCTTCCCGGCAAGAAAATCCAGATGCGCATCGGATCCGGCCATATATTTTCTCAGTACCGTTGCCACCGTGGCATTGTCGCCGCGACATTCCACCGACAACACTCCGGGCGCGCCCCGGCGAAACAGAGCAGCAACATCCGCCAGCCCGGTGTCTTCAAGAATCCGAATCACCGCCGAATCCAGTTCGCTCCTGGCAAAAACCTTTCCCGTCCGACCGCAATGTTCAAAGGCGTATTCCACCGCCAGCGCAATGTCTTCGGCAAGATAGCAATTCTCCTGCAATCCCGCCCCGAGAAAGCAGCGGATCAGCGTATTCTGGAGCTCCACAGGATCAAAATTCCGACGCTCTCCGTCCACTTCCAGCAGTACAATCGGATGATCCGGCGTCTTAATCATACTTCCCGTTCCTGTCTACATTCATGGTTCAACGCAGAGAGCGAATTTCTTCAATAAATTCGTCCACGTCCTTGAATTTTCGATAGACCGAGGCAAAACGCACATACGCCACCTGATCCAACGCCCGCAATGCGTTCATAGTCCGGGCACCGATTTCAGCGCTGGACACCTCCTTGTCGAAATCCCGCTGGATGGTCAGCACCAGATCCTCCACCAGTCGATCGATATCTTCCGGATTAATCGGTCGTTTGTAACAGGCGTTCTGGATGCCGCGCCGCAATTTATCCTGGTCAAAATCCTCGCGAACGGAATTACGTTTGACCACTTTCAGGCCTTCGCGGATAATACTCTCATAAGTAGTGAACCGGTGAGCGCATTTCAGGCATTCCCGACGCCTCCGAACCCCGGTATCATCCTTCACCGCCCGGGAATCAATCACCTTGTCTTCCAGACAACCGCATTGAGGACAACGCATGACGTCACCAACTCCATTATTTTTCCCACAGCAATTCCAGACTGTTCCAGGGCGCAATCGCCATGCCGCCGAAAGCCGGCAATACCTGCGCCCGCTCCCGGAGATATTCAACGATCCGCACAAAATCCGCCCAGTCCCGACGGCGCAACGCCACCCGATTCTCCGAGGAATGGGCAGCCAGGTAAACCCCCATAAGTACAGAACCAGGCCGGTCACCGGATGCCTTCAACTCCTCCAGTACCGAATCGGCGTAATCAGTGGGCCGACTCCCGGTACCGATCACCATCACAAAATCGGAAAACTCCAGAAAATCACTGATTCTGCCGCATCCCAGATCCCCGCGCACCGCCCGGTCATGATAAAACTCCGGAACCGCCACGGTAAAACGGTGCACCGCACCGAGCGTCTGACGAAAGTCTTTCAAATCGGCCAGCAGCTGCCGCATCAGAATATCATTATCGCGCCCCGCCCCATAAGCCTTTTCGCTCCAGAGATACAAGGCATTGGAAGGCAGTTCCGGACTGGCCAGGGTAAACAGATGGATCTCCGCCGCCACCGTCACGCCGCTGAATCGCGCTCCCGGTCCGGAAAGAAAATCCACCAACTGCACTGCCGCTTCATGCAGTGGCCGCGGCACCCCGAACTTGCGCTGGAAAACATTGCCTGAACGGCGCGGGACATAATCACGTTGCTGCAGCAGCAGTTCACATTCCACGCCCGCTGCCGTCGCCTTGCCGGCCAGATCGGCCAGTTGCTCTCCGCTTTCGGAGTGGAGTTCATCTGTAGAAGAGAGCACCAGATAAATCCGGTTCAATCCCAGGGTCTGCACCCGTTCCACCAGTTTCTCCGGACGAGTGCGGTAAAACGCCCATACCGCCGGATACAACACCGTCCCGCGCACCGGCATCTTTCCCAGCGCAGCAGCGAATGCCGCACCCTGCGTCTGCATCGTCTGATTGATTTCCGGTACGGGGGGAAGAGGCTGCTCCCTGCCGGCACACCCGGCACACCCCAGGGCAATAGCCAGTCCGGCTGCCCCGATCCACCATTGATTTCCGTTCATATTTATTTTATTTGTCTCCGGCCCGGTCCGGGCGGTTTGTTTTTCGGTAAATTACATCGCTTTTTCGCTAAAATCAACCGGCCGGGATGAAAAATCCCCATTCGTCTCCAGCCCCTCGTCCGACCATCATCGCTCCTCTTGAAAAAGCTCCTCTGAACCGGTATATTATATATTCAAATTGTATAGTTCCCTGCCCCGAACAACCACAACCCGGAGAGGTCCATGTCCACCCGTCAGCACCGCATTCTCAAAAGCTCCATGGGGGTTGCTTTTGCCACCCTCCTCAGCCGGCTGCTGGGACTGGTTCGTGTCATGCTCGAGGCAATGGTTCTCGGCGGCGGTGCCTTCGCCAGTGCCTGGCAGCTCGCCTTCATGGTCCCCAACCTCTTCCGCCGCCTGCTGGGAGAGGGAGCCCTCGGGACCGCGCTGATTCCAGTCATCACCCATACCGAAGCCCGTTGCGGCCTTATGCAGGTACGCCGGGATCTTTCGGTGGTTTTTGCTGCGCTGGGGGTGCTGCTGGCAGCGATCGTGGTGATTTTTTCCATCGGAGCACGGCTTCTGGTACCGTTTGTAACGACCGAATATTCCCGCATGGCCCTGCATCTGCTGCCTCTCCTTATGCCATATGCGTTATTTATCTGCCTGATCGGTGTGATCGGTGCGATTCTCAACAGCCGCCAGGTATTTTTTCTGCCGGCCCTGGGGGCGTTATTGCTCAATTTTTTCCTGATCGGCGGGCTGGCGGCAGGATTCCTGCGACATCTGGAAGAAAACACCGATTCGCTGTGGCCGCTGCTGGAAAAGCTCTCGTTGCTGGTACTCTGTTCGGGAGCCCTCCAACTGGCTTTGATGCTCTGGCTGCTGTATCACAAGGGAGTCTTTCCGGCATTCCGGGGATTCTCTCTGCGCCACAGCCGGGTTCTGGGGGAATTGTGGAAACTGGTACTGCCCGGCCTGATCGGCGGCGCCGCACTCCAGGTCAGTTTTGTCGTAGACCGGCTGCTGGCGGCCCAGCTGGGGCCGCAGGCGGTACCGGCCCTGACGTACACGGATCGGATCATTGACCTGCCCATCGGCATTTTCGCCCTTTCCCTCGGCTCGGTCCTGATGGCCAATATGTCACGGGCAGCGGCGCATAACGACATCACGACCATGGGAGAGGATCTGATGTTCGGATTGCGGCAGGTTTATTTTGCCTGCGTCCCGATGGCGGTATTCGTGGTGGTTTTCCGTGAACCGCTGATGCGGCTGATGTTTCTTCGCGGCAACTTCACGACGGCTGACCTCGCGGCGGCTGGATCGGTGGCCATGTTTTATGGAGCAGGCATTCCGATTTTCTGCGCCCAGAAAGTAATTCTTCCGGCATTCTACGCCCGCAAGGAGATGAAAAAACCGCTTTATGTCTCACTGCTGTGTATCACCGTCAACATTATCCTCAACCTGATTCTGATGTGGCCGCTGCGCCAGGGGGGCATTGCGCTGGCAACCCTGCTGGCGGCCCTGTTGAACAACAGTCTACTGCTCTGGTTGCTGTATCGCGAAGGCCTGCCATACCGTCCTCGAGTTCTGGCGGCCTCCTTTGCCAGGGCTCTGGGAGCCGCTCTGCCTGCGGCAGGAGTTTTCTATCTGTATCCGACGTTGCGGGAACGTCTCACGCTGCCGATCGTGGGAGAATTGTTTGCGTTTCTGATCATACTGGGGTTATTCTGCCTCCTCTATCTGGTGTTGTGCCGGTTGTTTGGAGGCCGGGAGCCCGGAGAAATGTTGCAGATTTTCTATTCCCGGCACCGGGGGGGAAACCGGGAAACACCGGTTTCCTGATGAGAAAAACCGCGGAAAATATATTTCAGAATTATGAATTTTCATCAAACTCAGCATAAGAAAGACAAATCTCATGGAACGTTTTGAATTCGATCCCGTGGAAGAGCTGATCGCTGCCATCGGCCGCGGAGAAATGGTCATCATCGCCGACGATGAAAATCGGGAAAACGAGGGAGATCTGGTAGTTGCCGCCGCCCATGCCACGCCCGCCGCCATCAACTTCATGGCAACCCATGCTCGCGGGCTGATCTGCGTGCCGCTGGACGAGGCGCGTGCCCGGGAATTGCAACTGCATACGCCGGCCTCGCTCTCGGATCCGTTCGGTACGGCCTTCACCCAGAGCGTGGACGCCCGCGGCGTCACCACTACAGGAATTTCCGCCTACGACCGTGCGGCCACTGTAGCGGCGCTGATTGATCCCGCCTCCTCACCGGGGTCGTTCACCAGCCCGGGGCACCTGTTTCCCCTGATCGCCCGCCCGGGTGGCGTCCTGCGCCGTACAGGTCACACGGAAGCGGCGGTGGATCTCGCCCGGCTGGCCGGCTTGACGCCGGCCGGAGTCATCTGTGAAATCATGAACGATGACGGTACCATGGCCCGCCTGCCGCAACTGAATGAATTCCGCAAAAAGCACCATCTCAAATGGGGAACTGTCGCTGATCTCATCGCCTATCGTCGCCGCCATGAAGTATTGATCACCCGGGGTGACACTGCCCGACTGCCAACGGAATTTGGTGATTTTGAAATCGTGGCTTACCGCTCCAAGGTCGACCAGCTCGAACACGTTGCACTGGTTCACGGCAAGGTTGAAAATCAGGAAAACGTACTGGTACGCGTTCACAGCGAATGCCTGACCGGAGACGTTTTCGGTTCCCGCCGCTGCGACTGCGGCGAACAGCTGCACAATGCCATGCGCCAAATCTGCCGGAACGGCTCAGGCATCATCGTCTATCTGCGACAGGAGGGACGGGGCATCGGCATCTTCAACAAGGTCAGCGCCTACAAGCTGCAGGATGAGGGCTGCGACACCGTTGAAGCGAATGAACGGCTGGGCTTCCCCGCCGATCTGCGTGAATACGGCATCGGCGTGCAGATTCTGCTGGATCTTGGCGTCAAATCAGTCCGGCTGCTTACCAACAACCCCCGCAAACTGGTCGGTCTTTCCGGCTTCGGGCTGACGGTAACGGAGCGGGTCCCCATCGTCATTCCGCCGGGCAAGGAAAATGCGGACTATCTGCGTACCAAAAAAGAACGCATGGGGCACTTGTTCTGAACGTGCCTCTCCACGCGCTTGCAGGGTACTGTCCCCCCCTAAAAAAATATCCGCGACGTTTCCTCACTTTTCCGAGGAAACGCCGCGGCTGTATATGGGTACTCAAGCCTGCGGTAACAGCAAGATGAAAGTGGAACCGAGGCCGGGAGTGCTCTGCACTTCCACGGAACCGCCATGCAACTGCATGATATGTTTCACAATAGCCAGCCCGAGACCGGTCCCGCCGGCCTTACGACTGCGCGCCTTGTCCACCCGGTAGAAACGTTCAAAAAGACGCGGCAGGTGTTCGGCGGCAATCCCACATCCGTGATCAATAACCCGGATCTGTACCTGCCGGTCGGCGGCAGAGACTTCAATCTCCACCGGCTTGTCGGATTCGGAATACCGGATGGCATTGACGATCAGATTCATCACCGCCTGTTCCAGCATCTGCCGGTCCGCCAGGACCTCGGCTCCGCCTGAACGATCCCGAAACTGCAGCTCCATACCGCAGCTGGCGGCACGCGCCCGCAGTAATTCCACCGCGCTCGCCGCCGGATCCGCCGCAACAATCCGCACGAAATCCCGTTCTGGACCGGCACTGCGCCGTTCCAGTTCAGAAAGCGCCAGAATATCCTGTACCAGCGCATTCAACCGCTCCGTGTGGGCGGAAAGAATCTGGAGGAAATGCCGGGCAGCCTCCGGATCCTCCAGCGCGCCGTCCTGCAAGGTTTCCACTGCCCCCCGAATCACGGTCAACGGCGTTTTGATCTCATGGGAGACATTGGCAACAAAATCACGCCGGTAATTTTCCAACAGCCGCACCTGGGTCAAATCGTAAATGACCAGCAACAGGCCGGAAATCTCTCCGCTGTTCCAACTCAACCGGGTAGCGCGCACCCGCAGATGCCGCTCCCCGGAAGGCAGCGACAAAGTCAATTCGGTTTCGTCCGGGTGGAACAGATCGTTCCGCACGGAGCAGATGAAATCTTCAAACGCCCGATGTCGGACCAACCCCGCGAGTGTCCCTTGCGGATGCGGAGAGGCCAGTTCAAAAATCCGACAGGCAGCGGCATTGATGTCGATAATTTCCCCCTCCATATCCAGCATGACCACCCCTTCGGACAGAGAGGAAAAAATGGCATCCCGTTCACTCTTTTCACGGGAAATCTGTGCAATACGGGCCTTCAGCTGTTCCGCCATCTCATTGAGGGCCAGCGCCAGATCCCGGATGGCACCGCGCGCAGGCACCGGCAGGCGCGATTCGAGATTCCCCGAAGCGATCTGTCCGGCTGCCATCCGCAATTTTCCCACAGGTCGCGTCACCAGAATCACAATGAGATAACTGAAAACCACGGCGGCCAGGACCGTCAATCCTACGGCGACCAGCAAATCGCGCCGGGCCTGCGTCATGACATTGTCAATTTTTTCCAGCGACAATGCGGTCCGGACAACATACTGACGATCCGCAACCAGCAGCGGCACCGAACAATACAGCATCCGACGTCCCAGCGTGGTACTGTAACGAAGCGTGGTATGAAAGCGTTTTCCCGCGGCAAAAGCCTTCAGACTCTCGGCAATTTCAGGGCGGTCCTGATGATTGTCCATGCGGTCCGGAGCCTCGTCGGTATCGGCAACGACTTTCCCGGCGGCATCAATAATGGTAATACGTGTATCAATGTTACGGCCATTGGCGCGGAACCGCAGCTGCAGACTTTCCGGAGAATCATTCAACAGTGCCTCCCGGCAATACGGCAACAGCAGTTCGGTCCGGATGGCCAGGTCGTGCTCCACCTGTTCCAGATACACCTGACTGATGGAACGGGACTGGTGCCAGAAAACGCCAAGCACAATCAGCAACAGCACCAGAGATCCCAGCGGGATCGCGTGAAGAAATTTATTTTTCATAAAATGATTCCTCAATCCGGATTAAAACGGTAGCCGACACCGCGCACAGTTTCAATCGCATCCCCGTAATCACCGAGCTTGCGGCGCAGATTGACCATCTGCACATCGACGGCCCTTTCCGTTACCGGATAATCCTCGCCCTTAACCTCATTGACAATCTGGTTGCGCGTATAAACCCAGCCGGGCCGGCGAGCCAGCAAATACAGGATTTCGAACTCGGAATAAGTCAATGACAACAACATATCACCGAGCCGCGCCTCGCGTGTACCACGGTTCATATACAGCCCCCCCCGCCGAAGCGTCCCCTCATCCGCCTCAGCGACACTCTGCCGCCGTCGGAGCACAGCATGGATTCTCGCCACCAGCACCTTGGGACTGAAAGGCTTCGGCAGATAATCGTCGGCCCCCATTTCCAAACCGACCACGATATCGGACTCCTCTCCTCTGGCGGTCAGCATGATAATCGGAATCGACGCCGTCACCGGATCCGCCTTCAACCGCCGGCAAACCGTCAATCCATCAATCCCCGGCAGCATCAGATCCAGCAGAATCAGATCCGGGGTGAATTCCCTGACCGCACGCAGCCCGAGTTCGCCGGACTCGCAACTGCGGATCTTGGTGTAACCGTCCCGCTCCAGGTTGTAGCGGATCAGTTCCTGAATGGCTTCCTCATCTTCGATGATGAGAATTTTTTCCTTGTTCATGCAATTCCTTTCCCGGTCCGGACGGCACACCCGCAGCCGTTCCCGAGGCCGAATCCTGTAAAAACTATAGTGCCAATAACGTTCAAAATCAACTTTTTCCCGGTTAGGATTCCGTTAGAGTTCCATTGACATTTGACAAACTCCTGTTTTCACGCCATTTTATGCAAATGTTTCCGATTTTTAACGTCAAAATAAGGACGAACATGCTGAAAAAACTTCTATTTACCCTGTCGTTGCCGTGTCTTCTGGTGCCGTTCCCAACAGGTGCGGCGGAATCCTCTCCGGAACGGGAAGCGAAACAGTTCTATCGCAATTTTGATTTACGCGACCACGAAAAACCGGCCCCGCTGCAACCACCCTTCACCCTCGGTCCTGCGGAAGTCGCCGCCGCCAGAAAAAATCTGGAACGCTACCCCTGGGCACGCAAACTGCTGGCCTCCCTCCGCCGCCAGGCAGATGACCTGCTGGCAATTCCAGTTGACCGCCTTCCCTGGCACATTCCGGATGAACCGGGCGCTTCCTGTTGCTGCCCCGCCTGCGGCCAGGTACCGGAAGTCGCCTGGCGCGGCCCCCGGAACAATGACGGCCACCGGTTGTTGTGTGCGGACTGCGGCACGGTTTTTCCCAATCCCGATTACCCGGAGGACAAGACCTTTCAACTGAAACTGGCCAACGGTCGGAAGCTGACGCTTCATTATTATGAGGGCAAATCAATCAAGCTCAATGAGGGCAAGCGGTACTTCATCTCCGGCGTGATCCGCGAACGGCGCACGCGGATACTGATTGACAAACTTCCGGCCCTGAGCGCTCTGTATGCCCTGGAGGGAGATCGAAAAATTGCCCAGCAGGCGCGAAATATTCTGCTGCGTTTCGCCGAAGTCTATCCCGGTTACCCCCCCCGGCTGCGCAACAGTTATTACAGTCGTTACGGGAAAAACCCCATCGAAGGAAAATTCTACCGCTGGAAATTCGGTGACAGCCAGTATATGGTCAAAATGGCCACCCTTTACGATGTCACCCGCCACAGTGATGTCTATACTGATGAAGACCGGGTCAAAATCGAAAACGGACTGTTCCGGGAATACAAACGCATGATGGTGGCCTTCCCCCCATGGCGGGATCTGACCAACTCTCTTCCTTATGGTTACGCCGGCATGGCGCACGTCGGTCGCCTGCTCGGGGACCACGAAATGATCGCCTGGGTGGTCTCCGGTCCGCAAAGCCTGGAAAATTTCATGGCTGCCTGGTTTCACCGGGACGGCTTCTGGCATGAAGATACTTGTTCCTATCAGAATATGACATTGGGCAGCATGCATCTCATCCTGACAGCTCTGGCAGGGTACAGCGATCCGGCGGATTACCAGGGAAAAGACCGGTTTGACCGCCTTGACCCTGCCGCCAGCGTACCGATGCTGGGGAAGGCTTACGTGGCACAGTTTCATGCACGCATGCCGGACGGAGCATTGCCGGCCTTGAACGACAGCATTGCTTATTTCCAGTTCCGGCTGCGTTATGCCGAACACGCCTGGCGTTACTTCCGGCTGCCGGAGGCAAAAGCCATTCTGGATTACGCGCAAAAAGACGGCGAAAAACAATCCGGTTCTCTGGAAGAATTGTTCCGCGACCCCCCGGAAAGCGACGTGACCGCCCCCGCCCCCCTGCCCGCGTTTGTCGACCGCAGCCGTATCATGCCCGGTCCCCGCTGGATGATCCTCTGGGGCAGCAGTGGTCCCCAGGGGAGCGCGCTGGTGCTGGACAATGGCGAAAATACCGTCTGGCACGTGCATAACAGCTCTCTGAACTTCCTCTATTTCGACTACGGGCGAGAGCTGGTAACCGACATGGGGTATCTGAGCGCGCAGCATCAGTTGACCCCCTTCAACAAATCTCCGATCGCGCATCAGACGGTACTTGTGGACGGAGTACCGCATACCCGAGCTCCTGATCGTTGCGTGGAGTCGGATTTTTTTGCCGGCAAAGATACCCCGATTCAAGCGGTCCGGGGACATGCGCCAAATGTGTATCCGGAGGTAACCAGCCGGTTTGAACGGACCCTGTTCTATGTCAACCGGGGCCCGGGACAGCGTTACGCGGTGGATTTCTTCGAGGTACAAGGCGGCAAAAGTCATCTCTATGTATTTCACGCTGTAGGCGAGGATTTCCGGACACCGGAGCTGCCGTTGAAAAAATTTGATCTGCAAACTCTGGGAGACAAGAGCATCGGGACCCCCTTCCTGACGGATGGGCGCTCCGCTCCTGTGACCGGACCTCAGAACTTCATCTGGTACGATGATACGAAAGACGGTATCGGTACAGTTTTCCGACTGCCCAAAAACTGGACAGGCGAGTTTTTGACGGCTCGGGCGCCAGGCAACCGGGATTTTCACAAACCTCTTTCTGATAAAAAAATGCATCTGCTCATGCTGCGCCGCCAGGGACCGGAAAACTGCTTTGCCGGTGTTCTGGAGGGATTCTCCGGAGCGCCTACGCCACGAGAAGTGGAACTATTTCCGGCGCAGAACGGTCGGGCGCTCCGGGTGGTCAGCCCAGAGAGAACCGAATGGTTTTTCTCCAGCAATGGTCAGGGGCCCCTTACCTGCGCCGCCCTTCCGGGAATGGAAATGCGCGCCCGGGCGGGAGCTGTCATACTGGAAAAAGGCATCGTCAAAGAATTGTTTGTCGTCGGCGGCACGATCCGTTGCGGCGGGAAAGAGCTTGCCGCCCCGGAAATCACGGGACATATCACCGCGTTTGATGAAAAAGCCCGTACCATCACTCTGGATCAGGAGCTGCCGGAGTCAGCGGTCAAAGAGTATTTGTACCTTCCGGCATACCGGGACGGTTTTTACCGTATAGAAGCAGTCAACGGAAAAACGGTAACGCTTACGGACACCGCCCCCTATCACATGAAGCCGCAAGATACGTTCCACTTGATCCCCAGCGCCTTCCGCAACTACTGACGGTTCTGCCGTCAAAAAAAATGGGCAGAAAAGACTTTTTCAGGTCTTTTCTGCCCGTTTCCATTGGCTCCCGGCCGTTCCGCCGACTGCCGAAAATTCAGAGTTTCTTCAACCGGAAAGCCCCTCCCGGCACATCTTCCACCAGATATCCGGCCTTTTTAATCTCATCGCGGAGCCGGTCGGATTCGGCAAAGTTTTTTGCCTTCCGTGCAGCCTGACGCGCCTCCGCCCAGGCGGTTACCTCCGGCGGGATTCCGGCACTGCTCAACCGTTCCGCAGCGTGATCCACATCCAGACAGCCGAAAATCCGGTCGAAACGCCGCAACAGAGCCACTACCTGCCTCGCGCCAGCCGCGTCAAGATTGTTTTCATCCAACATCCGGTTAGCGCCTTTCAGCAATTCAAACAGTGCGGCATTTGCCCCGGAAATATTCAGGTCATCGGCGATACCATTCTCAAAAGTTTCCTGTGCGGAGCGCAGCAGCATCTCCACGGCGGCAGTATCACCACCCGCTGCCATAGCCCCTTCCAGCCGGCTTACCAGTTCATCCACGCGCCGTAAGGTTTCTCTCGCCTGCTCCAGGCCCTCAAAGGTGAAATTCAGCTTTTTACGGTAATGCGTTCCGATCAGTACCAGTCGGATCTCCCGCCCCGAATATCCGCGTGCCAGAAGATCACGCAACGTATAGAAGTTGCCCAGCGACTTCGACATCTTGTCGCCGTCCACCATCAAATGAGCGCAATGCAGCCAGTAGTTCACCCACTGGTGTCCGGTTGCCGCCTCGCTCTGGGCGATCTCATCTTCATGATGCGGAAACATATTATCGATGCCGCCGGTATGGATATCAAAAGACTCGCCCAGATATTTCATACTCATGGCGCTGCATTCGATGTGCCAACCGGGGCGCCCCGGCCCCCAGGGGCTGTCCCACCAGACATCCCCGTCTGCCTCGTCGCGCGCCTTCCACAAAGCGAAGTCGGCCACCGCGTCCTTGGCATACTCATCGTTTTTAATCCGGACCCCGGAACGCTGATTTTCCCGATCGATCCGGGCCAGCTTGCCGTATTCCGGAAAACGATCGATGGAAAAATAGACACACCCGTCTTCCGCCTGATACGCGCAGCCTTTGCGGAACAGCGTTTCGATGAGCGCAATCATTTCGGGAATATGATCGGTGGCGGCGGGATACACCTCTGCCGGTTCGATATTCAAAGTTTTAAGATCTTCGAAAAAAGCCTGTTTATAGCGGGCGGTAAAATCCCGGAGCGCCATACCGGCGGCACGGGAATCCCGGATGGTTTTATCATCCACGTCGGTCAGGTTCATAACCTGCGTGACTTTGTAGCCGAAATACTCCAGCGTCCGCCGCAGCAAATCCTCGAAAGCATATGCGCGAAAATTGCCGATATGGGCAAAATTATAAACGGTCGGCCCACAGGTATACATTTTCACCTGCTGCGCTTCAATGGGGCGGAATACCTCATTCCGGCGACTGAGCGTATTGAAAAAAGAGACTTCCATGAGCAATCATCCTGCTGATATATACGTATAAGTCAAAACTCGTTTGCATAATGTAGCGGAAAAATCTGCAAATGCAAAGCGGAAGTGGATTTTTCCCCATTCGACCATATTCCCCCCTCGTATCATGTAACGCATGGAACCGGAGAAAAAATCGGATTCTTCCTGGTTCACTACTGGAAAACCGAAAAATTGGGTATATAGTATGGAAACACTGCCGGAGAGATGGCTGAGTGGTCGAAGGCGACGGTCTCGAAAATCGTTGTACGGGCAACTGTACCGAGGGTTCGAATCCCTCTCTCTCCGCCATTTATTTTTCCCCTTCCGATTTCTGGTAAAAAGAGAATCTTTTATTCAAAAGCGCTAAAAGTCGTTGGCGTAAAGGGATTTGCGCAAATTGATGAGGTGTGTTTGAAACACACTCAGAATCTGAAAAAAGGCCTTTTTCAGAGGAAAATCACGACTCC